>JAJPJF010000419.1 GCA_021324415.1 Nostocales cyanobacterium Centralia_MAG_434 | reverse complement strand
TTGGGCAACATTGGCTTAATGTAGCGTCCTCGATCTTCAGAAAAGATTAAACTGCGGCTACCAGATTTACCCAGTCGCTGTGCCATTTGAGCAAAATAAAGCACACTCGGATCGAGAATGACTCCTTCAGGATCAAAGATGAATTCTTCTGGAATACTAGGCGGTTCTTGTTCTGGGTTTTCGTCTTGGTCTTCTTGTTCTTGATTCTCTTCCTCTTCTGGTTCCTGCTGATCTTGTGGTGGTGGGGGAGGGGGTGGTGGTGACTCTGGTTGGGGTGGCGGAGCCTGCACAACAGTTGCTCGTGGTACAATCACCAATTCAACCGCACGTCGCAAATCCTCAGAATTGACCTGTGTGCGCCCATCTAAAGCCGCTGCTGCTTTGGCAACCCGCATAGCAAATAATTCGGCGCGATGACCTTGCACACCTGCGCGAATTGCTTCATCAACAAGGTAGCCAATTTGTTCGTGGCTGATTTGAACCTCTTTGAGCCATTCTCGTGCCAGAATGATTTGGGTTTTGAGGGCATCTATATCTTCTTGATATTGTTGGAGAAACTCTTGGGGAGAACGAGAGTAGGAGATTGCCTGTTCTACTGCTTCTACTCTTTGATCTAAACCGAGGACACCATCAGCAGAAAGGGCGATCGCAATTCTATCTAGCAAATGTTCTCGTAATGGACCCTCTTCTGGATTATAGGTAGCAATAAACAGTGGTTTGCAAGAATGCTGAAAACTAATGCCTTCGCGTTCAATTTGGTTACGTCCCTCAGATAAGACAGCTAAAAGCTGGTTAGATATTTGATCATCCAACAAATTTATTTCATCGACATAAAGGATGCCTCGATTTGCCTGTGCAAGCAAACCTGGCTGAAACACAGTGTCTCCTTGTTTTACGGACTGTTCCACATCAACAGAACCAAGGAGTCGATCTTCTGTAACTCCCAAAGGAATTTGTACGAAGGGCGCGGGGATAATTTCTGTTTCAATTGTCGAGGAGGCATCTTGTCTACCCTCCTGTTCCAGATTGGCTAGCAATTGGTCATCCCATTCTTCTGGGGTGTTGGGGTCGCAGTTACTGATTGAACCTTTAACGACTTCAATGGGTGGCAAAAGGGCATGGATGGCACGCGCCATGACCGATTTTGCTGTTCCACGACGACCTGCAATCACTACACCGCCTAGCCCCGGATCGACCGCTGCTAGTAGTAAGGCTAGTTTAATGGCTTCTTGACCAACCACCGCTATGAGAGGAAAGGCGGTATTTGGAGGGATGATAGTGGGCGCAGGCATGGGTATAATCATTGCTAGTCCAGTCTCTTAGCATATCAAATCTAATCACCACTTGATCTGACTTTTATTAAGCGATATAAAAACGACACATTAGTCAATAGTCAATCATGATGACTAAACCTAAAATTTTCATTGATGGTGAATCAGGAACCACAGGCTTACAGATTTACTCACGTCTCAGCCAACGGGATGACATTGAGTTAGTTAGTATTGAGCAATCAAAACGTAGGGATTCAACCGCAAGAGAACAGCTGATCAATGCCGTTGACGTTGCCATTCTCTGCCTACCTGATGATGCTGCTCGCGAAGCTGTTAGCTTCGTCAGGAATCCGAAGGTTAAAATTCTTGATGCAAGTACTGCTCATCGAACAGCACTAGGCTGGGTTTATGGTTTTCCTGAACTGAATTCAGGGCAGCGAGAAAAAATTGCTAACGCTCAGTTTGTTAGTGTTCCAGGCTGTTATCCTACAGGATTTTTATCCTGTATTCGTCCATTAATAGCTAAGGGTATCCTTCCTCAAAACTTTCCTATCACCATCAATGCGGTGTCAGGCTACTCGGGCGGTGGCAAGAGTCTCATTCAAGAGTACCAGACCTTCCACCAACAACTACCTGGAGCCACGTCGCTCTATCCCTATGGCATTTATGGTTTGCAGTTTGGGCATAAGCATGTTAAAGAAATGCATCAGCACTCAGGATTAGCATCACCGCCGCTGTTTGTGCCGGCGGTGGGGGATTTTGAACAGGGAATGCTGGTACAGGTGCCATTGCCACTGTGGATTTTGGATAATCCACCATCCGGAGAAGTTATCCATCAAGCGATCGCCAGCTACTACCAAGGTGAGCAGTTTGTAGAGGTTATGCCATTTCAAGAGTATTCTCTTCTAAGGGACGGAAAGTTTTTGGATGCAATGGCCACAAACGGCACTAATCTTGTTCAGGTTTTTGTATTTGCCAATGACATCACAAAAGAAGCACTGCTAGTTGCTCGCCTCGATAACCTAGGTAAGGGTGCATCGGGAGCCGCTGTGCAAAATCTAAACATTATGTTGGGCTTTTCAGAAGATTTGGGATTGACATGTTGAAATACGCAGCTAACGATAGATAAAAATGCACCAACTTCTGATATTCCGAGATGAACAGCTTCTGCTTTGTGCTCTCACTCATCGTTCTTATGTCCATGAAAACCCACAAACAGGTGAACACAATGAACGCCTAGAATTCCTGGGTGATGCATTGCTCAACTTTCTCAGTGGGGAGTATCTCTATCGTCGCTACCCAGAAATGGGAGAAGACAAATTAACTCGGCGACGTTCAGCATTGGTAGATGAGAAGCAGCTAGCAAAGTTTGCCATTAAAGTGGGTTTAAATCTCAGGATGCGATTAGGCAAAGGTGCTATACGAGAGGGAGGTTTCCAAAATTCTAATTTACTCAGCAGCACCTTTGAAGCAGTCATTGGTGCTTACTATCTGGACAATAATTTTAATATAGAGGCACTCCGTGCTGTTGTAGAACCACTGTTTGACTCTGTACCTGAAAGTGTTGTTGCGTCTCGCTCGAATGTAGACTCTAAAAATCGACTTCAGGAATGGGCTCAGCGCAATGTGACTCTCACTCCTCCTAAGTATGTCACAATCCAAGTTGGTGGCTCCTCCCACGCTCCAGAGTTCATAGCCAAAGTTTTGGTGGATGAAAAAGAGTACGGAGAAGGTAAGGGACGCAATAAAAAAGATGCAGAAAAAGCCGCTGCTGAAGATGCGCTAGCCAAGTTGAAACAACAGGGATTGCTTTGATTGGGAGTGGGGAGTGGGCATAGGGCATAGTATGGAGTCCTTCTTGCCCTCCTCTGCCCCTCGGCTTCTTCCAGTGCTAGCTAGAGTTTTTTAGATTATTGCTATAAATTGATAGGACATAACGTTATATGAACAACTAAGAATAATTTTTAAAAAGCTTGATTTTACTAGCTTGTGATGCTATACAATATAATCTAACATTACAATTCAAAAATTTAGATCAGTAATTGCCCACAACAAAAGAGAAGAGTATTTATTCCCTACTACGCCAGTTGCCTTAACAGGGGGAGTCCCCAATTTAGCTAATCTAGGCTCTATTTTCAAGTTAGGGTTAAGTCAGCTAGATCCAAAGCTAGATTCAAATAAATAAATTAACAGTGTGCTCAGTAGGGGCAGAGGGAACTTAATGTGTGGCAAATCTCATAAACGAGAATGGTTAAAGGACAAAAATCATGTCGTAACACTTCAAAAAATCAGGAGCATAGCTACTAAAGAGCTTAAACTCTTTTGCCATGGCTATTTAAAATTAGCTTATGTTGTCTTACACCAATTCAAAATTAAGAAAGCTAGGCTTAACAAAGGTTTCTAATTTTGTATCTGTTGATAGGTTTGAGAGAATTGGTATTGGATAACATAAGTGGCTGATAGGGAAAAAACTAAGGAAATTCCTAGAAATCGAGAAGGCATAAACTTTTTAGTCTTGCAGATACATAAGTTTTTATGAGATTTGATCTGCAATAGACATGACAGTGTCTAAAAGTAGATGACAAAGCTCGATATCCTGAAGTATCTCTAGGTAAGAGAAGTTATTAGAAAGGTTTTGAGGTTAATTCCCAAAGCTCTAGTTTGCCTCTATGTGTCTTAAGCACAACTTTAGAGACCTAAGTCCTGCAAATTCACCGAATCTCAAAGATTATGATGAACTTTGCAACTATATCCTGAATTTTCCAGCTAGCTATTTTACTCAATATGAGTACAATAAAAATAGTGATACTGCGTTTATTACCCATTTCCATCTTTGCCCTTCCTAAATGGGGCGTTTCACGACTGGTAGTAAGTATTGTTCTTGACAATTCACTACCAAGAAGCAACAAAATAAAATTAAGTGGGTAGCCTAATTCAGATCTACAGAATTTTAGGTTTGAAGCGGAGGAACCAAAATTTGGGGCTAATCTTATGAGAGACACCTTCCAGTCTTCGCCCGTCAGCTAACTCCGTAGGCAATGGAAGGAACTCCCAAAACCTTGGCTGTCATAGCAGTTATGATTGGGGTTTCCTTGTTTTAAAGATGAAGCCTTAAGGGTGAATAATGAAACTTGTGGTTTTGTATTCATGCCTTACACTTCAGCCTTTAATTAACCCGCTTCTCCTTTGTCATTCGTTTATCAACAGAGAAGTGAAAGCTGTGAATATTAAGCCAATTCTAGTGCGTCTTCAAAATGCAATAGGTAGAGATGATTTGGTTGAGCAAATGGTATTGCACTCAGTACCAACAAAGCCTTCTTGGGAACAGGCTCAATCAGAAAAAGCAGTTAATTTAATTGTTGGCTACAACAGTTCTCCAAGAAGTCATACTGCGTTGGATCTCACTTTATTGATTGCTCACCAAACACGTTTAGCCACAAAAGCACATGTCACAGTTCAAGTCGTCTATGTATTAGAGGATAATCACCGCTACAATGGTGAAGATCTTCTGGTTACAGAGGAAGTCGTAACCAGTGCATCTAATTATCAACTGCCTGTAGACGTTCTTGTGAATTCCCAATCAAGAAGTGCTAGCACATCCATTCTTACTCAAATAGGGCTACCGACGAAGGAAATATCTGGAAAGGTAGCATTAGTCGATCACTTTGCGCAAGCGGAGTGTATTTTACGACAAGCAATTTGTTTGGCTGAGGAATGGAAGAGTTCTTTCAAAGCACATCTCAGGTTTGGTGATGTGGCTTCGGGACTCAGGAAAGTTGTAGAAGCTGAAGCGGCTTCCCTACTCATTCTCGGCTGTAATACAGCTAACCACCCTCTTGTTCAAAAACTAGGGTCTCACTTCCCTTGCCCAGTGCTAGGTATACCCAATTGTGTTGAAGATAAACATTATTAGCAGCGACCATTAAGGGTATTTTGACGGGCGTTAAACCCCCTGTTAGAAAAAGCTTGGGTAGTTGACTAATTCATTGACCAGAAGAATAAGCTCATTCTACTTCCTCTAAGAAGTAGGATGAGCTTATTTTGACCGCAGAATCTCTTGTAATTAGGAAATAGAAATGTAACGCATTACGTTTCTATTTTCTCTGGATTAATAACCAATTAAGTGCAACACATCACGCAGAACACTATATCCCGCTAAGTCCCAGAGTAAGTATGCAAGAAACCCAATCATTGCAAAACGACCATTCCACAGTTCTGCTTGAGGGTTGAAGCCAAAGATAAAAGCATTGCGGTCAATACCGTTATAAGCTTTAGCAACAGGTGGTAAATCAGTAGAAGGACGACTTTCCATTTTGTTTACCTCTAAAATTAATTGTTCTTTAGTGGACGTTTAACGTCTAAAACACCAATTCACTCATTACGAGATTAACTAGGCACTGAGACTAAATTAATGTTTTAGTAGCCAATCAAATGCAAAACATCGCGTAGGACGCTATATCCCGCTAAGTCCCACAATAAGTATGCAAGGAATCCAATCATTGCTAGACGACCGTTCCAAAGTTCCGCTTGAGGAGTAAAGCCAAAAAGAAAGGCATTGCGGTCGATACCGTTATACTCTGGAGCAACGTTTTGAGTAGTTGGAGAAGGATTTGTCATGTGCTTTTCCTTTTATGCATAATTTTTGTCTCTTGACCACTAATGTAACGATTCGTAATCTTTTTTATTTCTGTCTATAGGTACAAACACTAAGCATCTCCTCTGGACGATTTCTCTAATTGCATTGTTGAAGATAAATCTACCTAGCGAGGGTGATAAAAAGATAAAAAATTTTATTGTAAATCATACAACACTTCTCATTAAAATATTTTTGTAATAAATTTGTCTAATTTAGAACACATACTTAATAACAATCATGAAAATCAATACTTTTAGTCATTAATCATTGCCTACAAAAGATGATTGATGAATAACAGATGATGCTTAATATATGGCAATCCTAAATCATTGGTGATAGCAAGAATCCCGGTTTCTTTGAGAAACCGGGATTCTAAAACTTTCAATCTTAACAATTCCTACATAGATTGGTAGTGAAGATTCCAATTGAGCAAGACGTGAGTGCAAAGCACACGCTTCGCGAACGCACTATTTATTTCAAAATGAGGGACTCCCGATGGCTATAGCACTCCTATGCATTTATAAACAATTTCTATTGCCTATGCCCCGTTAAGAGTTCCCTGCTTCCATAAGGTAATTTACAACTTAAATAGAACTAATATAGTCATGCTTTTGCAAGCATTTATCTAACGTTGGGATTAGGTAAAAAAACTCTACCTTACGCTCAAGACAAAGTTCAAACTTTGGAGAGATGTCTGTGAAGCCTAGATTCCAGGATTCTAATCTAAAGAGTAGGGTATTGCGATAGATACAGGAATTTTCTCTTAGTAATTTTTTATTATTCCCATTGACTTAAGCTTAGAGGCAAAAAAATAGAATGTTTCAGACTACAGATATCGTCTTTGGACTATATAAGTCACTCCTTTGGATGGCACAGGCTCAGGGAAACGCACTGAATGTAACGCCAGCACAAGCATCGGTCATTAATTCAGGACCACGCTTTTTTGTTGCTTTAATTTCTGGTGTGATTTTGGCATTTGCCATACAACTAGTTTTAACAAATCTCTCCGTAGCTGCAGGTATTTCCTATCTTGGACGTTCATCAGACTCGGATTCATCTACAAGTGGAGAGGTTGGAAGTTTCGGTGGCACAATCCGTAAAATAGGTACAGCAGTTGGGCTATGGACACTGATTACAGTGACGATCGCTCTGGCGATCGCTAGTTTTTTAGCTGTGAAACTGAGCCTAGTAATCTTTAGCCCAGGATTGGGAGCAATTTTGGGGTTAGTGATTTGGGGAGCCTACTTTTTACTGCTAGTTTGGGTAAGTTCGACCACAGTAGGCTCTTTGGTTGGCTCAGTAGTCAACACTGCTACTTCTGGGTTTCAAGCAATTATGGGAACAGCCACAGCCGCTTTAGGTGCTAAGGCTGTGAATCAGCAAGTTGTATCAACCGCTGAAGCAGCAGCAGCAGCGGTGCGTCGCGAATTAGGCAGCGCTATTGATCCTGGCAGTATCCGAGACAATATTGAAGATTACATTGAAATGCTGCGCCCCCCAGAATTGGATTTATCGAAAATTCGGGGTGAATTTGAAAAGTTACTCAACGACCCACAATTACAAGCGATCGCTGGAAGTCCAGATCTGCGTAAAATCGACCGTCAAAAGTTTGCCGAATTAGTCAGCAGCCGTACTGACCTTTCAAAACGTGATGTTAACCGCATTACCGATACGTTATACAACGTTTGGCAACAGGTGGTAAGTCAGCAACAAACCAAACAAGATCGCCTCAGTGAGGTAATGGATTATCTCAAATCAATACCACCAGGACAAACCAAACTAGATGAACTCAACGCCAAACTAGATCAACTGATTGCAGAGATACATTCTGAAACGGGTGACCATAAGGAAACTCAAGAAGCAAAGCCAAGCCGACTTCAGCGTACCTTGCAGCAAGCAATTTCGGCTTCTCCAATTCAGCAGAATCTGCAACAGATCATCTTAGCTTTGACAGGTATCGTTTTGGGAAGAACTGACTTGTCAGACTTGGACGTGGAAAAAATCTTAGGTGCTCTCTCTAGAGCCAAAGATAAAGCTGTACAGACAGTGCAACAGACGGCTCCACAACTCACTCCATCACAGCCTTATAGCCCAATTCGTGCTGATGTGGAAAATTATCTGCTCAACACTTATGCTTGGCAACTGAATCGGGAAAAGATTGCTGAAGAATTTCGCAATGTAATATATGATCCAGCTGCTGACCCAGGGACAGTAAGGCGAGAGTTAGAGAGACTCAATAAAAACGATTTCATTAGAATTCTTAAACAAAGAGGTCTGCTTACCCAAACAGAGATTCAACGTATAGCAGACCAGTTGGAAGCCATTCGCCAAGATGTGCTGACTGTAGTCATAGCAGCAGAAGAACGGGAAATATTACAAGACTTGCAAATCCGAGTAGAAAGCTATTTGCTTGTAACTCCCAAGGCAGAGTTGACCCCAGAAGCTATTGAGCGGAATTTCAAACCTTTGTTGGCAACTCCAGATGCAGACTATGAAACATTATCTCGGCGATTTGCTCAATTGGACCGTCAAAATATGCGGGAAATCCTACTGGAGCGTAATGATATTCAACCAGAGGAAGCAGACAGAATTCTTGACGAGTTGGAAAGACAACGAGATGAAGTTTTAATTGCATCCAAAGGACTTGCAGATCAGGCAAAATATCAAGCCGAATCACTATGGCTGAATGTACAGTCCTATCTGCGTAACACTGGCAAAGATGAGCTGAACCCCGATGCTATTCGTGCTGAACTGAGAACCATTCTCCATGACCCACAAGCAGGAATCGCTGCAATTCGTGCACGCTTGTCTCGCTTTGATCGCGATACTTTAGTGAAGTTACTCAGCCAACGGCAAGACTTGAGTGAAGACCAAGCTAATCAAATCCTTGATACTGTTGAGGAGTCATGGCACAGCGTGCTCCACGTACCACAAGCTGTGGCTGATAAAGCCAAGGATCAATATGACTCGGTAACAACCACAATCTCAGATTATTTACGCAATACAGGTAAAACAGAACTTAACCCTGAAGGTATTCAACGAGACTTTGCCAGACTTTTTGAAAATCCCAAAGAGGGTGCTTTGGCGCTTCGTTATCGTTTGTCACAAATAGATCGAGAAACCTTAGTGAAGCTTTTAAGCCAGCGTCAAGACCTAAGTGAAGAGCAAGTCAATCAAATTATTGATTCTGTCCAGAACTCAATTCGGGAGATCGTGCGTGCGCCGCGTCGTCTAGCTGTGCGGACACAGCAAAGAGTGGACAATTTCCGCACTTATTTGGAAGAGTATCTGTGGCGGACTGGGAAAGAAGAACTTAATCCGGAAGCGATTAAGCGTGATATCCAGCTATTGCTGCATGATCCACGAGCAGGGGTTGAAAGTTTGAGCGATCGCCTTGCCCACTTTGACCGTTCTACCATTATCGCTTTGCTGAAAATTCGTGAGGATATGACTGATGAGGAAGCAGCACGAATTGCAGATAGTATTGTGTCGGTACGCGAGCAATTTGTAGAACAAGTGCGCAGTATCCAGCGGCGAATTCAAGATGTGATTGAAGGCATTTTTAGCCGTATCCGGCATTACCTGAACTCTCTGGATCGTCCTGAACTCAACTATGATAGTATTAAGCGCGATGTTCGCAGGTTGTTTGAAGATCCACAAGCAGGATTTGAAGCGTTACGAGATCGCCTCTCTCACTTCAACCGGGACACCTTGGTTGCGATATTGAGTTCTCGGGAGGATATCTCACCAGAAGATGCAAATCGGATCATCGACCAAGTTGAGAGGGCTCGTAATAGTGTATTGGAAAGAGCAGAACGAATCCAGCAAGAAGCACAGCGACGCTTAGAAGAGGTCAAGCATCAAGCACAACGCCAAGCAGAAGAAACCAGAAAGGCGGCTGCAACAGCGGCTTGGTGGTTGTTTGCGACAGCTGTTGTCTCAGGATTTTTTGCTGCACTTGGAGGCGCAGTTGCTGCATAGTATTCCTGTAAGTTTAACAAATTGTCTGTGCTAAATTGAGTCGAGCCTCTCAGTATGGGGGGCTTTTTCTTTGGCTCTTGTAATCTAGGAAATGCAAAATAGATGTTTTCAGTCTTTGTGCGTCGTTTTTGGCTTTCGTTTGGAGTGGTGACTTTACTGACGTTTGTGTGGCTTCCAATCACCCAAGCACAGACCAACACGACACTACTTCAAAAGCGGTTGAATGATCTTGACATTTCAGCAGTCCACGGCAAGGTTGGTATCGGGGTTTTAAATCTTAATAATGGTAAAAGCTGGTTTCTCAATGGCAAACAGCGCTTTCCCATGCAGAGTGTATTTAAGTTGCCCGGTGCGATCGCCGTTTTAAAAAAAGTGGACGATGGTAAGCTTTCACTCGATCAATCAGTCACCATTACTCGTCAGGAACTTGCTCCTGGATGGAGTCCCATCGCCAAAGAATTTAAAGGCAACAACGCACGGTTTACGGTTCGAGACCTTCTCGAACGCTCTATTGAAGTGAGTGATAATACTGCAAATGACGCATTGGTGAGATTGATTGGTGGACCGAAGCAAGTTAAAGCTACGTTAGATAGATTAAAAATTCGTGACGTTCGCGTGGATCGATTAGAGCAGCAGTTGCAGCCGGAGATTGTGGGACTGAAGTTTCAAACAGAATTTGCTGACGAACAAAAATTCTCCCAAGCTGTGCAGAAGGTTCCTGATCAACGTAAGAAAGCTTCTTTAGAAAAGTATTTCACCGATCCACGAGATACTGCTACTCCTGAGGCTATGGTTAACCTTTTGGCAAAGCTGCAATCAAATCAGTTATTGTCCAAGAACTCTACTGCCTTCTTACTAAAAATTATGACCGATTCTCCAACGGGACAGAAGCGGTTAAAAGCCGGGTTACCCCAGGATTGGTCAATTGCTCACAAGACTGGTACGGGTGATGATGTTCTTGGGATAGGTACGGCCACAAATGATGTTGGAATTGCTAGTTCGTCTCATGGAGAGCATGTTGTAATGGCTGTATTCATAGCTGACTCAAAGGCTCCTCTAGAAGAACGAGAGAAACTCATGTCCAATCTTTCCAAAATAGTAGTAGCAGCAACGAATTAGATTTTGAATGGGTTCTCTAACCATTCAAAAACATGCCAATGTGGCAACCAAGCTCCTAGTTTCCCAGTTACTTTATAGAAGGTAAACGACTTCAAGGGTGTTTTCATGATAGCTGGATCACAATCATAGATTCCTCTTGTGATCCACTTTCTAAAAAACAAATCTTGGACAAATAGATAAAGTATATTTACTGCATTATATACCATCTATTTCTCTAAAGCAATAAAAATAAATAATTTAGTTTGCATTTGCTGCGCCAGGAATAGAAAATCTGTACAGGTGTTGTCGTTCACCTACACGTTAGCCCCCTAAATAACGGGCAATGTCTGTACACATTCCTGACTCTTCAGCGGCAAATGTGTGGGTGGGAGCGATAAAGCGATTGATATGCTTGCTCCCACTCTTTATTTATGTATTCAGGCATTTTTAAAACTCGACGAAAAATCTAAGGAAAATCCCTTTAATCAATTAAAAACGTGCCAATATGGCAACTATACTTCGATTCACTCAGTTATATTATGAATGTCACTAAGAAAAGCTCATGAAAGAGTGATTTCAGGCAATATCTACAACCAACCAATGAATAATTAAGTTTGTCATTTGCCGCACTAGGAATATTCAGTGAGTACAGACACTGTCGTTGAACCTATACATTAGCCCCCTAAGTAATGGGTTGTGTCTGGACATAATTGGACATATTCCTGATCGACACAGTGGTAAATGGCAGAGTGGGAGTTTGAAAGGCGAATGGTATGCCTCCTCCCACTCTTTTATTTATAAATACCTGTGTCTCGCAAAAATTCTACAATCGCTGTGTTAACTGCCTCACAAGCGCCAAATGAAGCATCATGATGACAATTAGGTAAAATCTGTAACCTACCATTAGGGAGAAGTTGGCACAATTTTTCTCCATCACTAGCAGGGAACCAGCTATCATGTTCGCCCCATAGTATTAATGTGGGACACTGAATAGTATGAAGGTTATTTTGAATTTTACTGAGCATATTCTGTTTATTGACTTGCAAATGCTCAATTTCTCGTGCTGCTATTTGTAACTCTTCAGCAACTTTGACGATAGTGCCAGGAAACTCAGTAAATGGGTAAGTTATCCAATAGACATCTTCATGTGTCAACATTGAGGGATCAAATAGTACTTGACGCCTTTCTATTGCCATAATTTCTCTAAGCTGTGGTGCTAACAAGTGCGCCAGACGCAAAGAGTCAATTGTTTGCACAATTTCTAATGGTATTTGAGAGAGTAACCACATTCCCCAATGAGGAAGACGTTGAGGAAAAATTGGAACATTGAGTACCACTAAGCGTGATATCAAATCAGGATATTCTTGAGCAAGAGCAAGAGCAGTCAGTCCCCCTAAAGATTCTGCTACAACTACAGCAGGTTGATCACATAATGCTCGAATAATTCGCTCTGATTCAATGATTTGATGTCCAGTTTGTTCTCTACGCGACCAAGGTTTTTCTGAAAAGCCATAACCTTTAGCATCAAAACAAATGACTCGAAAATATTTAGATAAAGGCTGAATACTGTGACGCCAATTGTAGCTCCAGTTACCAACACCATGAAGTAAAAACAATGGTTGACCTGTACCTTTTTCCCCATACGCAATTTGTACAGGGTAGCCACTTGCATCAGTAATTATTAAATTTTGCCGTCCTTTAGGAAAAGAAGTCTGCCACCAATCTTTCATTACCTTGTTCAGTAACTGTTCAACCGCCAGTCAAAGCTCCTATCAGAAGTCTAATAACTATAACAGTTAAAGCTACTAATCCAATCGCAAAAATCAACAATCCAGCCAGAAGCATCAAGATAAACCAACCGTCTGCTTTCTTCCTGCGGTGAGGAGATGTGAGATGTTCTTCTATGAGTTTGATATTGTACTCGTTCGCTGTCCAAGCAAAATCAAATAAGTCTCCGAAAAATGGTACTGATCCTACTAAACCATCCACAATGATATTAATCGCCATTCTGCTTAAAGTAGGTGCTGATACACCCATCCGCGCAGCTTCTAGGACAATGTAAGCAGAAAGCAGAACTCCTAAAAAATCACCACCAACAGGTATAAGCCCGATGATGGGATCTACACCAATGTTAAGATTTAATCCAGGCACAGTCACGACTTTGTCCAGCAGGCGGCTAATCTGACGTAGCCGCTTCATAGTAGATACTTTTGCATCCGGTTCAATAGAAGAGAACTGAAGACGAGGCTCAGACATTGGTGTAATCGCTTTCTATTGTTGTGTTGAATCGCTCATTATTCTACTTCTAAGTTCAAAATTTTCAATTATTTACTTAGATATATGTAACAATATTTACGAAAGTTACGAATAATAGTCAGAAGTCAAAATCAGTTTTTAGTGACTGGTTTCTCGCTTTTTGTCATTCATTTTCTCTTATGGGTCAAGACTTAACACAACAGTGGCTAGCAGAAATTCAGGCACTTAAACAGCAGGTCGCTGAACTACTAGAAGAACGGCATTTAGGATGGAAAAGTGCTGAAAAATGGCAAAAACTATACAATACTGAAGCAGAACAACGCCGTACAGATGCTCAGATGTCTAAACAGGAAATCGCGTTGTTAAAAGCAGAAATTCAAAAACTTCAAGGAATTGAGGGCGTAGATATCCATGAGACCACAGCTATTGAGCAAGAAGTCTCACTCCTAAATTCTGTAGAAGAATTGAAGGCTAAACTCATTACAGTCATGAAAGAACGCGATCGCCTGCTATCGCTCTTAAAAACTGAGCAAGACAACCACGCCCAAACCCGCAAAAGTCTCACAACTGCCTTGGGTGACGCGATTGATGGGTTAACGAAGAAGGAGAGTGGGGGTGTAAGGGGACAAGGGGGACAAGGAGGACAAGGGGGACAAGGGGGCTGAGGAGGATACTCTGTAATGTCCTATGCCCTATCCTCTACTCCCTACTCCCCACTCCCTATTCCTAACTCCCTAAAACCCCATTGCCTTGGCGACTTCTAGGAGTTGGGGTTCAATTCCTTGTTTGAATTGACTGTGATTGTGTTTGATGGCTGTGTCTGGATCTTTTAGACCGTTGCCAGTGAGGACACAAACCACTGTTGCGCCTGTCGGAATTTGGTCTTTGACTTGTAACATACCTGCTACGGAAGCAGCGCTAGCTGGTTCACAAAAAATGCCTTCTTCTGATGCTAAAAGTCGGTAAGCATCGAGAATTTGTTCATCAGTGACGGCATGGAAACTGCCCATACTTGCTGATTGAACGGCGATCGCTTGTTGCCAACTTGCAGGGTTGCCAATGCGAATTGCTGTGGCGAGTGTTTCAGGATGGGTTACTGGCTGACCTGTCACCAGAGGGGCTGCACCTGCTGCTTGGAATCCCATCATTTTAGGTAAGCGATCGCACTTTCCGATCTGATGATATTGACAAAATCCCATCCAATATGCAGTAATATTTCCTGCATTTCCTACAGGAATACATAACCAATCAGGGGCATTACCCAAAACATCAACAATTTCAAACGCTGCTGTTTTTTGTCCTTCCAGACGGTAGGGATTCACTGAATTTACTAGAGTCACTGGATAGCTTTGCGCCATCTCTCGCACAATTTCCAGTGCTTGGTCAAAATTACCCTTAACAGCAAGCACTTCTGCTCCGTATAATAACGCCTGCGCTAACTTGCCCAGCGCCACATAGCCATCGGGAATCACAACAAAGGCACGCATTCCTCCGCGCTTAGCGTATGCTGCCGCAGCTGCCGAAGTATTGCCCGTACTGGCACAAATGACTGCCTTTGCTCCTGCTTCCTTTGCCTTAGAAATTGCCATTGTCATTCCCCGGTCTTTGAAGCTACCAGTAGGATTAAGACCGTCGTATTTAACAAAGACACGTACTTGTCTGCCAATTCGCTCTGCAATTGAAGGGGCTGGAAGCAGTGGTGTGTTACCTTCTAGTAGAGTTACAACTGGCGTTTTTTCATTAACAGGCAAATATTCGCGATATTGCTCTATTAGTCCAGGCCAAGGTTGGCGATGAGATTTAGCTACAGACAGGCTCAAGGTCACGGTGTTTAAAAGCTCTAAATTTTTTTATTATGTAGTATGGCACTTATGTTTCATGCGAAACAAAACCTTTCCTTTTACAGTCATGTACTACAAAACTTGGTTCGATGACGGTAATTCATGAAAAATATACAATATTTTAATTAATCCTAAAATAACCTTATTATAATATCTCAAAGGTGTGAGTTGAGTTCTGGATTTAGTTAGCAATGTCTACATCTACTCTTTCTAATCAAAGTTCCAATACCTCTCAAGTAAACCAGTTAACTACATCTTGCTATCAAGCCGATCAGCAAGCTAAGCTGATGAACCTGCAAGCAGAAGTTGAATCCCTCTTAGAGCAGCTACAAAAATTACAACTCCGACGGCTAGCTGTTACCTCTCAAGAAGAACAAGCTGATTGATTTTGGATTTTTATTCAAAATTCTGATAACTGGCAGACTTGTAAGCTTCCTAAATTGCGATAGTGTCTTAAGATGCCAAATAGATAACCTCTACTTGATAAGCCATCTGAACTTAAGATAGTAGGTTGTCTAATGTGAGGCGTCAAAAGCACTATCTGGGAGTCTCCGACCTCAGCAAAGGAGGTTGGAAAGCATGTATGATAAATAATCTAGCAATAAACCAACTGCCAATCCCCTCTCACTTTGATCTCCATCAAGTTGGTAAATTTTGGCGCGTACTATACCAACAAAGAGCGGAGGAAGCTTTGGTGTGGGCAAAAAAATATGGTTTAAGACCAGCTTTTGAAGATAAAAGCCGTATTTGCTTGCTATTAATAGATGTCCAAAACACCTTTTGTCTTCCTGAATTTGAACTATTTGTGGGTGGAAAATGCGGGAATGGGGCAGTAAATGATAATGTTCGCTTATGCGAATTCATCTATCGTCACTTAGGGGTTATTACTAAAATAATAGCCACAATGGATACCCATAAGACGATACAAATTTTTCATCCTATCTTCTGGATTAACGCTGCTGGCGAACACCCCACTCCATCTGCTACGTGTATAATTCCAAAAGATATTGAACAAGGTATTTGGAAAGTTAACCCAAACGTTGCTGATGGCCTCGGCTATAACTATGACTTTCTAGAAAGACATGCTTATTACTATGTTAAAAAGCTGAGTGAAGATGGCAAATATCCCCTAACAATTTGGCCTTATCATTCCATGTTAGGAGGCATTGGTCATGCTTTAGTTGCTGCTGTAGAAGAAGCAGCATTTTTTCATTCCATTGCTCGCAATAGCCAAACACAATTTGAGATTAAAGGTGACAATCCTTTAACAGAAAATTATTCTGTTCTCAGCCCAGAGGTTTTAGAAAGTCTGGATCAACACCCCATCTCTCCAAAAAATACGCAATTGATTCAGCAGTTATTGCAATTTGATACTGTAATCATTGCTGGTCAAGCAAAAAGCCATTGCGTTGCTTGGACAATTGATGACTTATTAACAGAAATTCAGCAGATAGACCCTAATTTAGCGAGAAAAATTTATCTATTAGAAGATTGCACTTCCCCTGTCGTTGTTCCAGGTATTGTAGATTACACTGAAGCAGCCGATGCAGCCTTTGAGCGATTTGCTGCAGCTGGAATGAATATAGTCAAATCTAGCGAACTTAATTGATTATCGCTGCAGATAACTATTTGGGTCTTGAGCAACCCAACCCAGAGATGAGCTAGAACGCACTTCAAAATGGAGTGAAGGTTGATTCAACGTAGGAGTTCCAGTTGTACCCACAGTTCCCACGATGTCTCCCTTTTTGACTTGCTGACCAACAGAGACTTTAAGAGTGTCAAGTTGGGAATAGCGGCTTTGTAAGCCTCCATTATGATTAATAATGATTAACTTGCCATAACTTCCTTGCTCACCAGCAAAAACCACGACTCCTGAACCAATCGCTTGCACAGGGGTTCCTTTTGCAGCTAATAACTCGACACCACTGTGGAAAAAAACTTGACCAGTGCTTGGATTGATCTGCCAACCATAGGGTAACCCCTCTTTTGCTATTTCTGGCAGTGGATATCCAGCTAATTTAGGAGCATTGGTAGTGCGAGAAGACTCACTAGCAAGATGACGTAGCGCTCGATCTCTGTTTGGAACAAAAACAACGGTGGGATTTTTCTGACAGCCATTAATCTCAAACAGCACATCCGGACGGATTTTATATTTTGTTGCTACTTGTCGTAATGTTTGACCTCGAGGTATTTCAACCACAATCCCATCGTAGGGAGGAATTTGTAGTTTGCTACCTACAACGAGATTACCAGTTTGCAACGCTGGGTTCATAGCAATAATAGTTGCTGGGTCAAGATTGTAGCTTTGCGCTATGCTTTTGAGAGTTTCACCTGGTGCAACTTGATGACGTTGGAAGCTATTCAGGGCTGAATTTGGACAACTTACCCCAGAATCCTGTGCTGTTGCCAAGTTGGGAAGTGTAGCTGCTAGCTCAAAGATGCTGACTAAGCCACACAAAAGGATTACATGATTACGAAAAGTCATGCATACAACTTAGGAGAGATTTAACTTTAGATTTTAGATCAGCAATTTGAAGTAGGAGGTGAACTTGAGAATGTTCAACGTATTGAGTGTTACAAAAAATTACGAAATATCTTGATTTTTCTTAATTTTTCTTTGCAATGAACGAATAAACTCACGAATGATATCCGACTGAGTTCTCTCTACTGTTTCACAATAGTCGTTTAAAATTTTTCTTTCATCCTCTGAAATCCTAACATTCAAAACATGTTTTCCCATATATTTGTACTCGTTTTTGCATTACAATAATTATCATTGTATATTAAATATCAAAAAAAATTTGCAATTAAGTGTTGTCTAAAACTCAATAAGCAAGATTTTTATAGAATGGTGTACAACTACAGATTAGATCTGTCTTGGCAGTTCCAAAAGACTGGATAAGAAGTGATCGCTCGTATAATGTTGGATTTTGCTGCTGAAGAGTGCAACATAGAGAATGAAGAGAACTATTGAGGTTGACAGAAGTCAAGGAGTAGAATTTAAGATGAGATTTCTAATTTCTTTCTCAGTTGAAAATTACAACCACAATGTATCTTAATCGTCTGCTCAATTTCCTCCACGCTCTTATAACTATTGCCGATTAACTATTAATTATTAACTAGGAATTATTGAGCATCGACTATCGGTTATGAAGTTATCTTTAAAACAACTATCCATTTATGTTTCCTTACTCGTAATTGGTGGCAGTGCAGGCTTATTAAGTGGTCGGTACTTTCTACCACAAAATCGCTCATTTCAAGAGTTAGGAAATGTAACAGTCGTACCCTCAGAAACTACTGTTCCTAATACAGCTAGAGGACAATCAGGGTTGATTGGAGGCAATAACGTAAATTTTATTGCCACTGCTGTACAAAAAACAGGCCCTGCGGTGGTGCGTATTAATGCGACTCGCAAAGTAGCAAATCCAATTTCTAACGCTTTGAAAAATCCCTTGTTACGCCGATTTTTTGGAGAGGATGAGCAGCCATTCCCCCAAGAACGAATTGAGCGTGGGACAGGATCTGGATTTATTTTGAGCAAAGATGGACGACTCTTAACAAACGCTCATGTCGTAGCAGACACAGATACAGTACAAGTGACTCTTAAGGATGGTCGGACTTTTGGCGGTAAAGTGATGGGAGTTGACACAGTAACAGATGTGGCTGTGGTTAAAATTCCAGCTGATAACTTGCCAACTGTGAAGCTGGGCAATTCACAAAACCTGGTGCCAGGACAATGGGCGATCGCAATTGGTAATCCCTTAGGCTTAGATAACACTGTCACTATTGGGATCATCAGTGCTACTGAACGCACAAGTTCTCAAGTTGGTGTCCCAGATAAGCGAGTCAGCTTTATCCAAACTGATGCAGCTATTAACCCTGGTAACTCTGGTGGCCCTCTGTTAAACGATCAAGGCGAAGTTATTGGTATTAACACAGCTATCCGTGCTGATGCCAAGGGACTCGGTTTTGCAATTCCCATTAACACCGCTGTTCGCATTGCTAAAGAACTGTTTGCTAACGGACATGTAGATCACCCTTTTTTGGGGATCGAAATGGTAGACCTTTCTCCTGCTAAAAAACAACAGATCAATCAAGAAAATCATCTCAACATTAAGCAGGATACTGGAATCGCAATTAAGGAAGTTATAGACAAATCACCAGCAAAGCAGGCAGGACTTAGTCCTGGCGACATTGTGCAAAAAATTAACGGCAAACAGGTTCTAAGTGTAGATCAACTACAGACATTAGTGGATTCTAGCTCTATAGGTGACATCTTGGAAATCGAAATCAACCGTGATGGCAAGAATCAAAACTTAGAGGTGCATTTGGGGACATATCCTAAACAATAGTCCTTGCTCCTTGGGAGTGCTAAGGCGTTGGACAGTCAGCGTTGCAGGAGGGCAAAACCCTCCTGGGGCGACTGGGGTCCGGGTTGCCCGGTTTGTAGCAACTAGCGTTCATTGATGATTAAATTTATCAAAGACAATGAACTAATGACCATGCTCTTCGGGGGTGGGAATAGGGGATTTCCCTGTTAAGAGTTGCCTGTTCCCCATTCCCTGTTAACAACGAAAGACTAAAGACCAAAGACTAGTGATTATTGTTCAAATGATCCAGATGCATCCTCTGTTCCATCTGGCGTAAGAAATACCCGGTCATCATTGCTGATGCTAAAAGACCAGCCAGGTTATCTCGATCTGTTGTAATTTGCACGTTAAAACTCTCTGTAGGTAGCATGCCCACAAGCCCTTGGACGTTTTGCGAAATGATTTGTTTGATTTCAGGGCTAACAGACTGAGCAACACGGGCTAGAACCTCAGGAGGTTGATGCTGTAGATATTTGAGCAACTGATTATGTTGTTCCTCAAAGTGATCAGAAAGCAGCTGGTTAGGGTGTTCTTCAGGATTGTCATTCAAAAAGTCAGGATCAAACACCATTGGCAATTTTTTAGCTGAGTGGCTAATTCTACTCTAAACCATAGTAGCCGAGTAAGGCATACATACTACCTCTCTCTGGAGGTCTAGGATTCCGCAATAGAAGGGAGTGGAAGTTATTTTCTCTATGGTTCTGATTGTAACTCAAGTTCTAACTGTTGCTGCTGTGGGGCGGAAAAAGGTTGGGGAAGTTGTTCTATTTGGAAATATTGATGAAATTTAGGTGTTACCTGTAGAGAGTAGGAGCGAGAATCATTATCACGACGTTTTTTGACCAAACCCAGAGAGACGAGTTCTTGGACATGTTGATATGCTCCAGAACCACGCAGGTCGATCAAATCAGTTTGAAGGATGGGACTATGGAGAGCGATCGCTGCTAGAGTCCGTAATGCACCTACACCCAATTCCACTGGAATGAGAGTTTGCACTAAGTCATGAAAATCTGACCTTAGTTGTAGACTGTAACCGTTTGGGGTTTCTACAATCTCTAGAGCACTATCTCGACGGGCATACTCGTCTATTAATTCAATTAAGCCTTCCTCAACAGTATTGCGATCGCAGGCGGCATATTCAGCAATTTCACTGATCGACAGTGGCTTACCCTTTAAGTAGAGAATAGCTTCTATCTTAGTCGCTGCATTCATTATGATCATTAGTCAAGGACAAATAATGAGTGTGTGGGATCATACCATTCCTTGGTCAATCATTCAAGCTCCACAATCGATACAAATATTTATTTACCTCACCCTGTCAATTATTCTTCACCTAGTCGAGTTTTGAGAATGAACTCCGCAATTGCTAAGTCTTGTGGAGTAGTCACCTTCAGATTTGTCTCCTCACCCTCAACAATTTGTACATGCAAGCCGCACCTTTCAAACAAAGCAGCATCA
This sequence comes from Nostocales cyanobacterium Centralia_MAG_434, assembly GCA_021324415.1. Classification (GTDB taxonomy): domain Bacteria; phylum Cyanobacteriota; class Cyanobacteriia; order Cyanobacteriales; family Nostocaceae; genus JAJPJF01. Next base: position 62,321 of record JAJPJF010000419.1, on the reverse strand, counting down.
TCAGTCACTTCCCAACCCTGACGGACAGCTTCGGCATGGCACTGTTTCAATAAGCCAACATCAAATCCTTGGGGAGTTTGCGCAGCCCAGAGTTGACTTCGGTCAGGTGTGCTTTGAACTATGCCATTTTTACCTACAACCTTGATTGTGTCCTTAACAGGTACAGCAGCAATCAAACCAGAACTTTGGCGCAGCGCATGAGCACACCTGTCTAATAAATTTGCTGTAGCAAGACACCTTGCGCCATCATGAATTAGGACTTGCTTGGTAGAGTCTGGTAGTGCCTGTAGACCATTATAAACTGACTCTTGACGAGTGGAGCCCCCTTGAATCAACTCCACGGGCTTAGTCAACTGCTGTTGAGCTAAAATGACTTTGAAGTCTGGCCAGTCGGTTGGTTGAGAGATAATTCCTATCCAAGTAATTTCATGCGCTGCTTCAGCAGCTTTGAGTGTCCAACTGATAATTGGTTGATCTCTCAGTGTTAGTAGGAGTTTATTGCGATCACTCCCCATTCTTTTTCCCATTCCTGCAGCTGGAATTAATAAGTGCACAGCCTTCCTCGACTCTATACTAGTTAGGAGTTAGGAGAAGCCACTGCGTTAGCCGGGTTTACCGACTTGTCGCAACTGGCATTTAGGAGTTAGGTGCCAAAAAGTACCATTAACTACTAAATTCTTCACTACTAACTATCAACAATTCCTCATTCTAAATCCCTATCTTCCCCTAAAATAGGGAGCGAGTAAGCGTAAATAAATATTATGCGAGTAGTAGCCCTTGTCCCTGGCGGAATAGGCGACCAAATTCTCTTTTTTCCTACTCTAGACGACCTGAAGCGCTATTACCCCAACGCTCAGATAAATGTTGTTGTAGAACCCCGGTCAAAGGCTGCTTACCGGGTCAGTAGATCAGTCAAAGAGCAAGACGTATTAACATTCGATTTCAAAGATCGTAACAGCTTGGCAGATTGGGCGAATTTAGTAGGCATCATTCGTGAACGCGAGTACGATGTCGCTATTGCTCTGGGGCAAAGCTGGTTAGTAGGTCTTTTGCTCTGGCTTACTGGAATTCCGATACGTATTGGTTATCGAGGTCGAGGATCTGTTTTTCTCACCAATTCAGTTCCCTTGAAAACACAGCAGTATGCTGCTGCTATGTATCACGATTTACTAAAGGGACTGGGTATTAACTCTCCATGTCCTGAGTTAGCCATCAAGATTCCCAAACAAGATATTGAATGGGCAGACAAGGAACAACAAAGGTTGCTAGTTAAGGAGAGTGGCTACATTCTGATTCACGGTGGTTCTAGTCAACTTGCTAAGCGTAAGGGTCTAGACAAAATTTATCCTGTCGAGAATTGGCTACAAATTATTCAAGGAATTCAAAACACGCAGCCGGATATCCCCGTAGTTGTTATTCAGGGACCAGATGATCAAGAGCTTGTCAGTAGTCTTAAGCAGGCTGCACCCGAAATTAGGATCACTTCCCCAGAAGATGTTGGAAAGTTAGCAGCGATCATTGCTGGGGCAAATCTCATGTTATGTACTGACAGTGCACCAATGCACTTAAGCGTGGCAGTACAGACTTACACTATCGCCTTGTTTGGTCCCACCGACCCAGCAAAGCTATTGCCTAAAAGCGACAAATTCATTGCTATCAAATCCTCAACAGGCCAAATGAGAGATATTTCACCTAAAGCTGTGTTGGAGAAAATCTGGGGTGGCTAGATCGGCAGTTTTCCTTGACCGTGATGGTGTGTTAAATGTCGAAGCTGGCTACATTCACAAGGTAGAAGATTTACATCTCATACCTGGAGTTGCACAGTCATTACGTCAGTTAAATGATCATCAAATATTTTGCTGTTTGGTATCCAACCAGTCTGGACCAGCTAGAGGCTATTACTCAGACAGTCATGTTCAAGCTTTACATCATCGGCTTTGTCACTTACTGCTAAAAGAGGCTGGAGCAAAGTTAGATGCACTTTACTACTGTCCGTACCTCAGCCCTCCAGAAGGCGGTAAAAACCCAGCATATACTCGGTGGTCCACTTGGCGCAAACCCAATACGGGAATGTTGGTGGCTGCTGCATGGGAACATGATTTGGATCTAAGCAGCAGCTTTATGGTGGGTGATAAAGCAACGGATGTAGATATGGCACACAATGCTGGTTGTGTAGGCATTTTGGTACAAACTGGTTATGGTGATCGTGTTCTAGCTGGTGAGTACCAACACCATACAAAACCAGATTACATCGCTAAAGATTTAGCTGCAGCTGTCGCCTGGATTTTGCCTCAACTAGGTGATTACTAACTAATCACAAGCCTTATTTTATAAAATCCACCTTAAGATGGTGGATTTTAGCTACTACCAATTCTTGAATTGATTAAAATTTTGCGGAAAAAAAAGATTATTGATGAAAAACTACTTGTAGCTTGTTATTTTGTAAAATTTTTTGGGAAAGCTATATGTGTCTAGAAGTGAATTAACGACAAAGCAGAAAATTTAGGCTAAAACGAAGATTATCAGCCTCAGTACAGCAAGGGTGGTGACTGCTGTGTCGTGTCTATGACTTACAGCTCATCTGATTGAGTGTGATTCGCTCATAAGTGGATCTGAATGCTATGTTCTGTGTTTCTTCATTTCGCTCTTACTTTAAGGCTGGTGCATCTAAAAAAAGCGATGAACTATACAAAAAGGAAAGATCAATGGTAATTCGGTTACACAGTTTTATTAGCAACAGAAAACGTTTTATTCAAGTACAAAGCCAGAGCTATCATATCACCGGACTTTTTAGAAAAATTATTCAATCATCTAAAAAAACAGACTTCTTCCAATCTAGTGATATCAAAAGTGCATATTTTGAGTGTGTAGAAGACAGTACAATTACTTTTTATCAAGCTGAAAGTACTGATACAGAAAATCCAGGACTTTGGACTTATGTTGTATATGAATGTCCAGAAGGTGAGGAAAAAGTATTCCGAGACCTATCTATTGACACAAGTTTAAATCCTATAAAAAAACTCTTTTCAGGTCAAAAGCTAATTCAAAGAACTGTAAATATTAATGAATATTTTCAATATCAATATATTCAAGACGAACATTTAGATATAAGACTTCCTACATATTGGAATACTCCAGAAAAAGAACAAATTGCTTCTCTTATTTTGGAAGAGTTAAAAGCCTTGAAAGCCTCACCTATTTTTACAGAAGGCGCAGGAAAAGAGTATATGATATCTGTTATAAATGGATTTATTCAAGCTGCACAAAAAGTTATAAGATTGGGTGGAAACTTGAAGGATTTTGAATTAGCCCAATCCAATGTTCTTCATCAAATTAAAATTGATGATATAGCAAACTTAATTTTAGAATATAACGATTATCGTATTTGGCTGACAGCATTACCTAGCCAATCTAAAGCAGTCGAATATGTTTTTAACACTGCATTAAACCTCATATACCGGACTAGCTAAGTTAAGTTGATACATTTAGGTAAGCAGAGGGGCACCAGGGGAGACAAGGGAGACAAGGGAGACAAGGAGGATACTTTATATATCCTATGCCCTATGCCCTATGCCCTATGCCCCGAGTTCCCCACTCCCTATTCCTAACTCCTAACTGCTAGCTATTGCTAAACATCTCAAACAGGGCGTCGTCTAGCTCATAGCCAAGCAGTTGAGCCATTGATTTAAGACGAGATTTACTTGGAAGACCTTGATTTGATAACCAGTCAGTTAGGATAAACAGCTTGTGCATTAAAAAGATTTCTAAGGCTTCAGGATTGTACTGAATTCCTTCTTTGGTACTAAACTGGTGTGGTACGAGCATAGCAGTATAACGGACAAACTCTCCTGCCTTCCAATCTAGTAAGAATGGTAACCAAGGATAGCGAGCATCCAACCGGATAAACCATAACCGCACTTCTGGAATTTCTGAGAGTTCTCGAGGATCTCCTTGTTGGAGAGGATAGGTAATCTCAAAGCGCAGCTGCTGCTCATGGGAGGCTATTGTCCCCTCTTGCAGCAGCTTTTCAATCACTGTTGCTGCAGGGTCAATATCTAAACTGTTAATAACATCAGTATTGAGTGCGATCGTAATTGTCATTGGCTCAAAAGCGACAGACTGATATTTGAAGGTAGCTCGACAATTCAGACTAGCAGCTTTGGGTAATTGATGCCATATAAATGAATAAAACCTGAAAGGCAGTAATTGAATCCTCGCAATAGGAGTTTTATTAGCTTGACATCTCCTGTAGGGAAGAACTCAGCCTTGAAGTGGACGTTTATGATTAAATTAAGCTAAAGTGGTAATGAGTTTGTTTTACATTAAGGAAAAGCAAAGCAACACAAGAAAACTTTGTGTCAATCTGTGAATGCCACAATCATCAAAGACCAAAGTGTGGGTAGTGGGAAAAGAGAAGGGTCAAAAGTTTTTAAATATATACAATAACAAACACTCAAAAGAAAAAATTTACTCCCTCGTTAAAAAACTTAAATATGCAAAAACAAGCAGTATCTCTAAAACCAATCCGTTCTCTTGAAGATGCTCTTGAGCGTTGTCAAATGCTGGGGATGCGTGTTAGCCGTCAGCGTCGCTTTATTCTAGAACTACTTTGGCATGCAAACGAGCATCTTTCTGCTAGAGAGATATATGATCGCTTGAATAACCAAGGCAAAGCGATCGGTCATACTTCTGTGTATCAAAATTTAGAAGCTTTATCCAGCCAAGGTATTATTGAGTCCATTGAACGCTGTGACGGTCGTTTATACGGTAACATTAGCGATTCTCACAGCCATGTAAATTGTCTAGATACAAATCAAATTCTAGATGTTCATGTGCAACTACCAGAGGAAGTCATCCGCCAAGTAGAAGAACAAACAGGAGTGAGAATTACTGATTACAGCATTAATTTTTATGGCTACCGTAAACCACATTAAAGCCTGACTTACAGAGAGTTAGAAGTTAGGAGTTATGAATGGGGAATGGGGAGTAGGGAATGGGGTATATGATAGAGTGTCCTCCTTGTCTACGCCAGTTGCTCCACTTGTCCTCCTTGTCCTCCTCTGCTCCCCTGCTCCTAGTGCCCCTCTGCTCCCCCTCCCTTATGGCTGGGTAAAAGATGAGTGATACGCCTTTGAAATTATTGTTAGTTGACCCAGATCCTATTTTTCGATTAGGGTTACGGGTAGCATTAGAAGAATTCACCGAGCTGCAAGTGGTATCGGAGGCAGAAACATACACTACTGCTTTACAAATCTTAGCAGAACTTGCCAGACAAAACGCCTCAGGTGTGAATTTGGTGATTGTAGAACTAGGCAACAGTCACTCTACTTCCAGTCAACAGATTGGATTACAACTCTGTCAACAACTAAAAACGCAATACCCAAATTTGTCTGTGCTGCTTCTAAGTTCTGTACAAGACCATGGACTGCTTTTAGCAGCAAGAGCTGCTGGGGTAGATGGTTACTGTCCTAAAGGTACTCCTATTGCCGAGTTAGTTAGCATCATTCAGGAAGTTGCGGTTGGTCGTTCCTATTGGTTTCAGGACAAAGTAGAGGGGGAAGAGAGGGAAGAGGCAGGGAAATCACAAAAATTACCTTCACGTCCTCTGACTCGGTTGCGAAATCGTCTACGAGTGTCAGGAACTGATTATATTAATACTACCCTGATGAAAGTGACAGCCCAATTACAAGCTCCTGGACTGCCACTCTTTGAAGGAGCAATTTTGGCTGGCAAACGGCGAGAATTGCTAGTTGCTCGTTGGTTTCTCAATAGGATATTGAGTTCACCGAACCCAAGCAAACCAGACATAGAGAGCCGCAAGAATACATCGCTTACAATATTGCCTGCTGTAAGTTCCTCGCTTAGTACTAGTCTGCCTCATTCTCTTGTAAGCCCTAAAGCAATACAGGCAGCGTTATTTGCATCTTGTGTTCAGAAACTACAATTTGATTTAAAAAATTTGACAAATATACCTTTGGAAATTGATATTTTAAGATTAGAGAAAAAGCGAGAATTGCTTTATATTATCCTTCAAAAAATTACTGATATTCTAAATGAAGTATCTAATTCTCAATTAGATATTCAACAATTATATGAAATTAAAAAAGATATTTTAATTGATGTATGGCGAGGAGCTACCACAGATTTTTTTGGTAAATTTTCAAGATTAAATGTAAACAAGACGCAAGTAGGAATTGCATCTTTTTTATTACAAGATACTGAAGTAGTACAACCAGAAATCCTGAACAAAATTCCTTTAACTCATGAATTATTTTCTTATCTAGTCTTTGAAAAAGACCTACACATTGATAATAGTTTATACTCAGCTCATAGCCTTGAAGCGCAAGAGCAAGGATTGATGATATTGGAAAACTTGTTAATTCAGATAGCTAATGCTGTTATACAGCCCTTACTCAACAAATTAGCTAATGTAGAAGAGATTAAGCAAAATTTTTATAAACGTCAAATGATTTCCACACGGGAAGTTGAGCGATTTAGAAATAATTTATCTTGGAAATACCGCTTTAGGAATTATATCACAGAGCCCAAGGCAATTTTTGAAAGCCGTTATGATCTGTTTGTACTTGTTCCTCGTGGTATTGCCACAGTTTCAATTTACGCACCGCGTAGTCAAGAATTAGCAGAACTTACTGGGATCTCACTTGTGGTGACTTTTGTCCTAGAGTTTGCTGATGCGATCGCACCTCGTTTACAATCACTCTTTTCTCTCTTAGGGAGTGGAGTTGTTTTCATTCTCACACAAGTCGTTGGTCGAGGTCTAGGTTTAATTGGTCGTGGTATTCTTCAAGGTCTAGGCAGTGTTTCTCTATCAGACAAAAGAAATAAACATTTTTGATATTATTTCTCTTCTCTAAAGCTTTTTGAGAAGAAGTTGAAGCTTCGTTCTAGTACTTCTCCGTTTGTATGATGTATGATTTGCAATCAGGTCTTTGATGCACCCAAACAACCTGAGAGCCATCAAATAAGGGAATCTCCACTTGCCACCACTCCCCACCTCGTAAACGACGATACCAACGAAAGCTTGAAAAAGCCAAATCTAGGATGAGCATAATAACTAGAACTTTGTTTAAAAGTGAAACTAGATAACGTTAGACAAATCAAGAGAACAATCAAAAATAAGTTTATGACTTGTGCTGTCAGCATTCCTTTCTCGTTATAACCTCCAACAGCTAAAGCCACATATAGTGAAAATACTGTTGGAAAACGAGTTCTATGCAATTATGATGTGTCAGTATGTGTGCTGAAAAGCGATTTTCCGAATCATACTCCAAATTAGAGGAAGAATATGAGGAATTCATGGTAATCATTTCAAAACTATTATAAATTTTGTTTTCTTCTATAAAAAGATATGAAAAGTTTTTTTTCTTTATTTCTAAAACAACTAGCTATAACCACTTCTATACCAATCCTAAGCGAGGTGTAAAAATTAAAAGCCGCAGAATCCAGGTTTCTAGCAGAAACCTGGATTCTCTCTTCTCACGAATGATTTAGGATTGCTATACACCTGTGTCAGTCAACAGCCTACGAAGAGAAAACTTCTTTACAAAGAATCGAACATTCAGTTTCCTTTGTGATTTATCTATCTCTCAGTAGAAATTTAAGGGTACATCCCGATTTGGCAGATTTATTTTGTAGTGCGTTCGCGAAGCGTGTGCTTTGCACTCACATCTTGCTTGCTAAATAGCTAAATATATTACGAGAGCGAGACACTCGCACTATTTGTTCCATTTAAGGGATGCTTACAAATTTAATAACGAGGTGTAGGTAGAAACCTCATTGGCCATTAGATTGTTAATTCTCAATGACAATTTCACTCTTGAATTAAAAGTGTATAAATGAATCCAGCCAAAGGCTGATCTATTGAGTCGGACATAAGGATTTTCTACTTGCAACAACGCTTTTGGGTTATAAAACCACTTACTTGTGTTAAAAAACAAACCGTTACGTTCATTTTGCGGTTCCTAAAACTGTAAGGCTTTTGAAAATCGCTTTAATCAAGCTGTTGGTATCAAGAAAGCACCGACTTGAAATGTAAAATTCTCATCACTTAGTATAGAAACCATTATAAAAAATGTTAATCTAAACGTTAGCATTCTAAAAGTTAGCTCTACGAATTGTATAGCATTGTCATTTAATGCAATTTCATAGGTAATTCCATGTGGATAGTCCGGCTCGCTTTACGTCGCCCATACACATTCGTGATCGCGGCCTTACTGATTGTCATCTTAGGTATTGTGACAATAACCCGCACGGCAGTTGACATTTTTCCTGCAATAAATATTCCAGTTGTCAGTATAGTTTGGACTTACACGGGCATAACGCCTGAGGAAATGGCACAGCGCATTGTAACAATTAGTGAACGCGCTATTACTACAACTGTTGGTGACATTGAACACATGGAATCTCAGTCTCTGAGTGGTATCAGTGTTATCAAGGTCTTCTTCCAACCCAATGCCAACATGCCCTCGGCAGTAGCCCAAATCACATCTATCAGCCAAACAGTTTTGCGCCCTCTACCACCTGGCATCACACCACCGTTTATCATACAATACAACGCTTCTAGTGTGCCGATTCTTCAGATGAGTGTGGGCAGTCAAACTCTCTCTGAACAGGCACTCAATGACTATGCTACTAACTTCGTTCGTACTCAGTTAGCAACAGTCCAAGGAGCGAGTGTGCCATTACCATTTGGTGGTAAACCTCGGCAGATTATGGTTGATATTGACCCACAGGCACTTTATGCCAAAGGGATTTCAGCCGAAGATGTGACTAATGCTGTCAGTGCCCAAAACCTGATTTTGCCAGCTGGCAATGCGAAGATAGGCACTCGCGACTACGCAGTGCAGCTCAACAATAGTCCAGATATAGTGTCAGCCCTTAACGATTTGCCCATCAAGCAAGTCAATGGTACCGTAATTTACATTCGCGATGTAGCCCAAGTGAGAGATGGGTATGCAGTGCAAACGAATGTAGTGCACCAAAATGGGCGACGCTCTATCTTGTTGAGTATTCTTAAAACTGGCAGTGCCTCTACCATTGATGTTGTCAACCGAGTTAAAGAAGCCATACCACAAATTCAAGCTACCTTGCCTAAGGAACTGAAATTATCGTTCTTGTTCGACCAATCTCTATTTGTGAAGGCTTCTATTGATGGTGTGCTTAAAGAAGGGTTGATTGCTGCCTGTTTAACGGCGTTGATGATTCTAATTTTCTTGGGCAGTTGGCGTAGTACCTTGATTGTGGCAGTCTCAATACCTCTTTCCATCCTAGTCTCGATCATTATCATGAGTTTTTTAGGGCAAACCTTCAACATCATGACCTTGGGTGGACTCTCCCTCGCAGTGGGAATTCTGGTAGATGATGCCACAGTAGAAATTGAAAATATCCATCGAAATCTTGCACAAGGTAAGCCACTAAAACGAGCGATTCTCGATGGTGCTCAACAAATTGCTGTTCCAGCGTTTGTAGCAACGCTATCTATCTGTATCGTTTTTGTCCCAGTGGTGTTTCTCAATGGGGTAGCACAGTATCTTTTTGTACCTCTGGCAATGGCGGTAGTATTTGCCATGCTTGCTTCCTACCTATTATCACGGACAGTAGTGCCAACAATGGCAAACTATTTACTACGGTCTGAATTAGACTTGTACACTGCAGGCGAGGATCATGGTAGTGAAAACAACCACGACAGTCGTGGGTATCAGACACATTCACTAGATAATACATCGTCATCGAGTGAACATAACGGTCATGGACACCAAGTGTATTCACTAGATGGTAAGTCGTCTGCCACAGCAGATGCAGCGAGAAACTCCAGAAAAACCGTCAAAAAAGACTTCTTTTGGCGACAGCACGACAAGTTTAATCGCCAATTTGAAAGATTTCGTGATTGGTATTACGGTATTCTTACTTGGGCATTGAATCGTCGCCGGACAATCTTTGTATTGTTCGGTGCTTTTTGGATGAGTGCTCTAGTTCTCCTACCATTCGTCGGTCAAGACTTTTTCCCTCAAGTTGATGGTGGTCAGCTTACCCTGCATGTACGGGCTTTGCCTGGAACTCGTATAGAAGAGACAGAAATCATTGTGAATCAGGTAGAAGACGTCATCCGTCAGGTCATTCCATCTGAGAATTTAGGCATGATTTTGGATAATATTGGCATACCCAGCAGTGGTATCAATCTTACCTATGGCTATAACGGTGCCACAATTAGTCCGGCTGATGCTGATATTCTCGTATCTATGAAGGAGCCGGGAAAAACTTTTTCATACATCAAGCAACTGCGCAAAAAACTCAAAGAAACATTTCCCAATTACACCTTCTTTTTTGAGCCAGCGGATATCGTTACCCAAATTCTGAATTTTGGTCTACCAGCGGCTGTAGATATTCAAATATCTGGTCCCAATCAAAACGTTCAGGCAAACTACAATATTGCTAAACAAATTGAAGCACGTGTGGCGCGTGTTCCTGGCGCAGTAGATGTGCATGTACAGCAAGTCATGGATGCTCCAAGGTTACGTATTGATGTGGATCGTACGGAAGCACAGCAAGTCGGTCTGACTCAGCGCAATGTTGCAAATAGTGTGCTAACAACATTAAGTTCTAGTGGTCAAGCAGCAATCAACCAATGGCTAGATCCCAAAAAAGGAGTGAGTTACACCCTTGCTGTCCAAGTCCCCCAATACAAAATGAATTCTCTTGACAGCCTCCAGGATACACCGATCGCAAATAATCAAAATGGACCGCCGCAACTTTTACGCAACTTAGCCACTGTTAGACGTGACACAATGATGCAAGTTGTGAATCACTACAACGTGCAACCTGTTTTTGATATTTATGCCAACGCCCAAGGTCGTGACCTTGGTGGTGTTGCTCGTGATGTTAATAAGATAGTGGCTGAGTTTAAGCGCAAGTTGCCCAGAGGTAGTAAGATTCAGGTGCGTGGTCAAGTACAAACGATGAGTGCTTCGTTTATCGGTCTGGGATTCGGACTAGTATTTGCAATTGTGCTGGTTTACTGCTTGATGGTGGTAAACTTTCAGACTTGGCTTGATCCTCTCATTATTATGATGGCACTGCCTAGTGCTTTGGCTGGCATTATTTGGATGCTCTTTGTTACTCGTACCACCTTCAATGTCCCTTCGTTAATGGGTGCGATTATGAGTATTGGTGTGGCGACATCAAACAGTATTCTGCTCATCACCTTTGCCAACGAGCAGCGTCTACTTGGGCAAAATGCTTATCGTGCTGCTCAGTCGGCTGGCTTCACTCGCTTACGTCCAGTCTTGATGACTGCGTTTGCTATGTTGATTGGTATGGTGCCAATGTCCCTTGGTCTTGGGGAAGGCGGTGAACAGAATGCACCCTTAGGTCGTGCAGTGATTGGTGGCTTATCGGCTGCAACATTTGCCACTCTGATCTTTGTGCCTGTTGTCTATAGTATTTTGCGTCGTGAACAACCCCGTCCTATGGATGAGGAGGACGATGCTCCCTCTGATCAACATTCCGCATTTGCCTTATCATCACAACCGCACAAGTAACACCTATGGATTCTCAAAATCGTAAATCCTCATCATCGGTGGATTCTCAAGCTCCTCAACCCCAATCACAACCATCAGTGCCTGAGAAGCACACGACAGAGCAACGTCATAGTGGTCATGGTCGTACAGTGGCTATCGCTTTAGGTATCGGTGCTGTTGTCAGCCTCCTAGCTATAGGCATCTTACCTCGTTTAAGCCAACAAGAGGAATTAAAAGCAGCAGTCAAGGAACAAGATGTTATACCCTCCGTGAATGTTTTGACTCCTCGCCGAACTGCTGCCAATAATTTAGTGCTACCTGGGACTGTTGTCTCTCTCAACCAGACGACTATTTATGCCAAAACTGATGGATATTTGCGCCGTTGGTTTGTTGATATTGGCGATCGCGTACGTGCAGGTCAGGTACTAGCCGAGATTGAGTCTCCCGAAACTGATCAGCAAGTCTTGCAAGCCCAAGCCCAGTTAGCGCAAGCCCAAGCCAATTTGATTCAAAGCCGTGCAAGTGTGGATAAAGGTCTTTCGGACTTAAAGCAAGCGCGTGCCAATCTACTCATAGCACTTCAAACATGGAATCGTTGGAAAACTCTCGTGAAGCAAGGTGTTGTTACACAGCAGGATGCAGATACAAAATATTCCACATATCAAGCCAGCCTAGCTAGTGTTGAGTCTGCCCAAAATACCGTCAAGGTAAGCCAAGCTAACGTGAATGCCAATCAAGCCCTTGTCAATTCCAGTCTTGCCAATCTCCGCCGTTATACAGTGTTGCAGTCGTATAAAAAAGTGACTGCCCCCTTCACAGGAATTATTACTGCACGTAACGTCAATGCTGGGGTTTTAGTGTCAGCAGGTAGTACCAGTAGTACTCCCAGCTTATATACTATCGCTGCTTACGATCATGTGAATGTAAATGTTAATGTACCGCAGACTTTAGCACAGTCACTCAAGAATGGTCAAACGGCACAGATTCAAGTCCGAGAGTTGCCGAGAAAGATCTTTACAGGCAAGGTTTTGCGTACCACCAATGCGTTAGATCCTAATACCCGGACTTTGCTGACCCAAGTAGGATTGGATAATCCAGATGGAATACTCAGACCTGGGATGTATGCAACAGTCAAGTTTAACATTACTCGTGCTAATCCACCCCTCATTATCCCTGATAGTGCTCTAGTGATTAATGCTCAAGGTACGCAAGTAGCAACTGTAACCAGAGATAATAGAGTGCATTATAAAAAAGTTGAGTTAGGGCGAGATTATGGCACAGAGGTAGAAGTCGCCTCTGGGTTAATAGGAAATGAATCTCTAATTGCTACTCCCACAGTAGATCAAACAGAGGGTACACAAGTAAAGCCTGTTGCACAACGAGTCAGACAATCCAAGTAATTGCCACCTGATTGTGATAAGCAGTTAAGTATGCAAGACCTACCCTTTAGAGTAGGTCTTGTATTTTTTCTACTATCATTGCTCTTGCTGTGCATTATTAACTGGAAGTTGCTCAGTTCGTACTGACAGGTTGAGATTTTGTCCTTGGCGGCGTAGTCCCAATTGTAAGTCGCTACCTACAGGTTTAGTGTCAACTAATTCCTGGACAGTTCTGGAATCTGTAACCTCCTGACCATCAATTTTTTGAATGATATCCCCTGATCTAACTCCCGCCTTTGCTGCAGGAGAATCGGGTAGGACTTTGGCAACTAACACACCTTTGTCTGTTTCTAGCCTTAAGCCACTCTCAGGATTGCTATTGATAGCTTGTTTAATTTCAGGAGTTAGTGTTACCATCTCAACGCCCATGTAAGAATGAGAAACCTTGCCGTGAGCTATCAGTTGATTGGCAATGCGTTTGGCTGTGTTAATCGGAATGGCAAAGCCAATGCCTTGAGCACCTTGAATAATTGCTGTATTGACTCCAATGACCTGTCCTCGACTGTTTAGCAGAGGTCCACCAGAGTTACCAGGATTGATTGCAGCATCAGTTTGTAAAAAATCAACTCGTTTCTCAGAAAGAGTACGACCTTTAGCACTAATAATTCCAGAGGTTACAGTATTGTCGAGCCCTAGTGGGTTACCGATCGCGATCGCCTGATCTCCTGGTCGCAGTTGATCTGAATTGCCCAACGACACGGTTGGTAAATTCTCAGCCGGGATTTTGACAACAGCGATATCTGTGACAGGGTCTTCACCCAATACCTTCCCCTTAAAGGTACGACCGTCTTTGAGTGACACAGTTACTGTATCTGCACCATCAATGACATGAGCATTGGTGAGAATTTGACCATCAGCATTGATAATAAAGCCAGAACCAAGACCTCGGATAAGTTCCCTAGACGATGGAGGGGTGTTAGAACCAAAGAATTGGCGGAAAATTGGGTCACTGAAAGCATCAGGCAATTGACGAGTTACAGTTCGCGTCGAGTTGATGCGCACCACAGCTGGTCCCACTTGTTGAACTACGCTAGCTATTGAGTTAGTAACTGGTGGTGAGGGTAATTGATTAGCCGGAGGAGATGTTGAATAAGTAGGTGCAGTAGTTGGTAAAGATCTGGTCTGTTGAGTGGATGATGGTTGATTGTGAGATATCAACGCATTTCCTAGTAATGCGATACCTGCACCCAGTAAGAATATCAGCAAATAAATGATCGGTCTAGGCAAAATTGGGCGGCTAAAACCAGGAGGTTTGCTATTTGATAGCCTTGCATTTTGATCTAAATCATGTTGTTTTTCTCGCATTTTTTTAAAATAAATATTGGATTCTGATAAATTTTGTTTGCGTTCTGTTTAGGGCAACCTCTTTCAAAAGGATGAATTCCTCTAGATGTTCTAATATGCAGCACAGCAAACAACCCCAGTTTCATGAAGAAACTGGGGTTGTTGATGCTTCTTAACTGAACCGTACTATCCTATTAATAAATATCGTCGTATTCTGGTGTTTCAACCCGTCGAACTTCAGTACGAGGAGGAAGAAACTCAGAGCGCCGAACGGGAGCTAACGGTGCTGTAGAACCAGTGTAAGGGTGAATAACTTGTACTGTTCGGGTTGGACGCTGCTTTGGTGAAAACAAAGACAAAACTCCAGCGACAACAATACCACCACCAATAGTGAGAGTCATACCTCCCACAGCCCATGTGATTGGTGAAGACCACCAGGGGGTTTGCTCGGGTGACTGTACGGTAGGTAGCTTTTGCTGCTGCTGATTTTGGTTGTTCTGAGCGTTTATAGCGTTTAATTGAGTTTGATATTGGAACTGCATCTGCTGAATTTGGGTTTTCAGCTGATCGTTCTCCTTCTTAACGGCTTCATTTTCCATTTTCAGCCGCTCCATTGCCACCCGATCTTCAGTACTAGGACCAGTTGGTACTGGGGCATTAGAATACCCTGTTTGCCCATAAGGATATTGCCCCGACTGCACCACTGGTTGCGGTGCTACGACAGTGGGCATTTGTGGGCTAACGATATTAGGCTGTAGGGAGTTACCTGTGCCTTTGAGCAATAGGAGAGCCGCTAACCCAGCTACAGCGACTCCACCGACAAATGCCATACTTTCACTCATCGCCTTTGCCCCTAAATTGTATCGAAACTACAATCATCAGCGACTCTCACACTCGTACTCTTACTCATAATTTATACCATATTTAGCTTTGCAGAATACCCAAATTCTACGATACATGAGTAGCAAGTTTTCTACTGGGTTATACTTGCTTTATATATTCAAGACGAAATTTTTCAAATTGTCTACCACGTGAGATAGAAAGAGTTTGCGGTGACATGATTTTTAATTAAGTCTTTACTGATGGCGTAGAAATAGCTGTTTTCAGTTGCTGGCAAAACTCAGCGATCGCACTCAACCCTTCTTGAGGAGTATTTTCAGCCAACCGTTTCACAAAAGCACTACCAACAATCACTGCATTTGCGCCCCAGTCCCTGACCTGAGTTGCATGTTCTGGCTGGGAAATACCAAAACCCACACCGATGGGTTTATGGGTGACTTGGCGAATCTGTTTCAGCAAATCGGGTACTCTCTGAGCTATTTGAGATCGTATTCCTGTCACACCTGTGACACTAACTAGGTAAATAAATCCTTGGGAAGAACGGGCGATCGCTTCTATCCGTTCTGCGGAACTGGTGGGAGCTACTAATAAGGTAACATCAACTCCTACCGCAGAAGCAGGTTTGAGCAGGTCTGCTGATTCCTCCAAGGGTAAGTCAGGAACTACCAATCCTGCTACTCCCGCCGCCGCAATTTGTTTGAGAAACCGTTCAATTCCACGGTTCAAAATTGGGTTGTAGTAAGTAAATAAGATGATTGGCGATCGTAACTTGGGGCCAGTTACTTCTAGCATTTCTAGCACCTGTTCCAGGGTAGTGCCTCGTTGTAGTGCACGGGTAGCAGCAGCCTGGATCACCGGTCCGTCTGCCAAAGGATCAGAGTAAGGAACGCCTAGTTCAATTAGGTCTGCCCCACTACGATCTAGAATTTGCAAAGCTGCTGCTGTTGTTTCTATATCTGGGTCACCAGCAGTGATGAACGGAACGAGAGCACACTGTGAGTGACTAGCAAGGTTTTCAAAGCAATCAGAGATTTTAGTCATTAACTTATGGTGAATAGTCAATAGTCAATAGTAATTCATCATAAAGAGCTATTGACTATTGACTAAATTTGAGACTGTTCTTCTTGCTCTATTTCGGCTTGAATTTTTGCTAGTTCTTCAGGGGAAAGTTCTGCCAAGCGTTTTTGGAAGAAGGCTTCTTCATATTGTTCACGCTGTTGGTGATAGGTCATTTTCTTGCTGAACGCACGGAAAGCATAGGTTAGCAACCAGCCTACTAACCCTCCGACAAGTAAGACTTGACTCCAGATACCAGCATCTACGCTATTCAAGCCGACTTGTCGCAACAGTATATATGCCAAGCCACCTGCAAAAAAAATGCCAAAGCCAATTCCGAAAACATCAATGCGTCGCATGATTATGACCTATCGATTTGGTTAAACTTCGATTTTTCGCCGTTTAGGTCGATAATTCACAAACGGCGACAGGAGTAACAATCCAGGAAAGAAGAAAAATACTAGAAAGTACATAAAGCTACGCTCAAAGGAGGTAGCCACATACCATCGCTGTGTTAGGTACAGCAAGACAGCAGCTGGTATGACCAGAAGATAAGCTCCAGCTAAACTCAGATACAGTAGTGGTACAACCATCGTTGTTGTCTCTTAATGTTATGGCGTCTGCTTTCCATCATAGGCTGAATAGCCAACTTCAGAAAAGAGGGAACTTTGGTTAAAAGTCCTGACTTCTGATATGATGATCTGACACCAAAAATTTGTCTTCAAAAAAGTTGGACAAAAAACACAATTTGTGGTGTTATATATTAGAGGTATAAACAAGCCTCAAATTCATAGGCTGAGTTTGCTGCCTTAAGGAAAAAGCAAGCAACTCCCAAAAACATCAGGGGGTGTGGCGGAATGGTAGACGCTACGGACTTAGTCAACTGAGCCTTGGTGGAGAAATCCAGCAAGTGGCAGCTCTCAAACTCAGGGAAACCTAAATCTGGTAACAGACACGGCAATCCTGAGCCAAGCCGATTCAAGAGCGACGAGTGCAGAGGAAGTACAAAACTCTCAACTCTTAACTTTTCGGAAGGTGCAGAGACTCGACGGGAGCTACCCTAACGTAAAGCCGAGGGTAAAGGGAGAGTCCGATTCTCAAAGCTTTGTAAGTTTTCTGGCTTACAAAGCAGTAGTGAAAGCTACGGGAGAATGAAAATCCGTTGATCGTAAAAGGTCGTGAGGGTTCAAGTCCCTCCACCCCCACTTTTAGAAATTTTGTAAACATACAGTTTTGTGTGACTTTACCCATAACTTTGCCGCAACGGCAAGCTTATGGGTAAAGTCGCCCAGAAACCGAGTTTTTGTCATAAAATTTTCATAAATCAAATAAGGCTGCTATAGTTTAGTATACTTACAAGGTAACGAAGCGCTTTCTATAGTGTTTCTTGGCCAATGCTTCAACTGCCCATCCTTGTAAAAAACCGAAGTTTATAAAGTTTATGAGGATGTTCTCGCTTCTGAGTACAAAACCATTTGTTTTCATCTTTGGTTATCAGAAATCTAGTTAACTCTCCATATCATTGCTAGTGCAGCTACCGCATTTTGTCTAACGTTCAGTATCCACTTATGGACGCTTACTTAAAACCTAAGCGCAGGACTACAGACGAAGGTACTATTACTACGCTGAAATATCTGAATGACTTACAATTTAGTAGCTGACGTAATTACAACTAAGGCTTGTGCTACAAGTATCAGATCGGCGGAAGTCGAACTACTCATTCTTTGCTGCGCACACCCTGACATAGACGCCACTAATGCCATCCAGATTAGGACTCTGCTACAAGAAGACCTAAACTGGGCGTATTTAATCCAAACAGCTGCTCGTCATAAAGTCACACCACTGTTGTATAAGACCCTAAAGAATACCTATCCTGAAGCTGTTCCTAATAGGATCTTGAATCAGCTTCGAGCTCATTTCCACTCTACTGCTCTGTACAACCTTCTGTTAACCAAAGAACTGCTCAAGCTCTTAGCTCTATTTAAAGACAACAATATTGCCGCTCTTTCATTTAAAGGACCAGTTTTGGCCACTACTGTCTATGGTCACGTTGCGCTACGGCAATTCTACGACATAGATATTCTGGTTCACAAACACAACATCTTAAAAGCTAGAGATTTACTCATTGCGCAGGGATACCAACTGTGCTGTGGAGAAGACACAGACATTAGTCATCAATTGCAACACAGTCATGCTTGGCCAATGATTCACCCCGAGACTCAGGTGAGCATAGATCTTCACTGGAACCTTATTCCCACATACTTTGATTCTAAAACAGACTTTAGTGCTGAAATGCAATGGGAATCTCTTGACTCAACATTGCTTCTTGACACAATGGTACCCAACCTCAATCCAGAGGACTTGTTGTTGATCCTATGTCTTCACGGGGCTGGAGAAACTTGGGCCAGTCTTGGACGTTGTTGCGATGTAGCTCAAGTGATCCGCACTTATCAGAATATAGATTGGGCATTAGTTTTGGACAAAGCACGCAAGCTTCATAGGGAGAGACATCTGTTTGTTGGTCTTGCGATCGCAAGCCACTTGTTAGGAGTCAAGATACCAGACTTTCTTCAGCCGACGATACAGTCTGATTCATGCGTGAAGTGGTTTCAGTCAAGAATTAGAGAATCGTTGTTCTTATCTGATGGCTCTTCCGAGGTTTTTAACAGTCGCTTATTCACTTTTATGATGAAGAGTTACGGTTGGGAGAGAGTTCAGTACTTTTTTAACCAGATGAAACCTAATGAAAAAGACAGAGCTGTTTTACCACTACCAGCACTTCTCTATCCCTTGTACTGGCTCATCCGACCAATTCGGCTAATTAGAGCCTACAAAGTGAATCTCAGACAAATTGCAACTGTGTTTACTAAATTTGTCATTTTTTAAAAGAGAACTCAGAATTCAGAATGCAATCACTTGGGGATGCTTTACAGAAGGTGGGAAATTAAACCCTCGACTCGCCATCTAGTCCTGAGTTCTGAGTTCTTTTATCTACTTATAAGATTTCTTTGCAAAAAAATTACTAAATTTTTAAATAATAGATGGTTACTTCTGTTAGTGAGAGTTAAGCTGAGAAAAATATCAACAGCCCATTGTTTAAAAAACTCTAATGATCACTAATAGCTTACCAGAACATCAGGGAAATATATATTGTCTGAACTTTGACGAAAGACAGTTAAGTTTAGAAGCTGAGCAGGAGAAGATTTACAGTTTTTTCTTGGAAATTGTTAGAAATTGGAACCCAGAAGATGTTTTAAAGGAGTTTAAACGTTTATTTATAGACTATTTTGATGTAGTTAATTATAGTCCTAGTATAGGAATATATAATATTTTTTCCCAGAAAAATGAACAGGAATTCTGCAATACCTTTAAACGTTGTTGTTATATAATAATTAATAATTGGGAAACTAATAGAAAATTTTCACATACTCAAGAATTATTAGAAATATTAGATATTTTTAGGCAAAATATAGAATTTAATGTTTCTAGCAAAAAAAATATTTATCTAAGTTGGTTAAAAAAATTCTTTGATAGTGATGACTATCAAGATTTACAGTTATTTGCTTATAAATCTTCTGAAGAGGTATTCAAGCAAGATTGGACTAAACGCTATACTTACTATTTATTATTTGCTCAGTCTTTAAATCAAGATAATTTACAAGAACAACAAGAAGCTGCCAGAAAGATCTACAAAAGGCTAAAAGAAAAATTCAAGTTTGAGCTTGCAATGTACAGTGCTCATTTCCATGATGCAAAAACAAATACAAATCGCTATAAAAACCCTAGCATATTGGGAGATGAGGTTTTACGTCTAATCAAAATGATTGTTATCAAAAAAGGTGTTTTTAGCTATGAAAATATAGCTAACATATTCATAAAACAAACTCAAGATAAAAATTTTAAAGAATTCAAGAAAAGCATACAAAAATATTTATTCTTCTCTGTGCAAGAACAAAAAATAGTAGAGTCTTTAAGGACACATATTTCAGAAAAACTATCTTCTTGGTTAGTAGAGTACCATGACAAAACTATAAATAAGGATTTATTGCTCAGAACCTGTAATCGAATTGTTGATTCTTTAACGATAGAAAATGGGAAAGAGCCTTCAGTTTTATTTACTTTGCTCATTTCTCAAGGGCAAGCTATAACTCTAGTGATTGTATTACTAAAAATAATTTTTATCTCTAATAATACACGCAGTCAT
Organism: Nostocales cyanobacterium Centralia_MAG_434; assembly: GCA_021324415.1. GTDB lineage: Bacteria > Cyanobacteriota > Cyanobacteriia > Cyanobacteriales > Nostocaceae > JAJPJF01. The sequence continues at coordinate 41,961 of JAJPJF010000419.1, read as the reverse complement.
TTAGAGCTTCGAATTGCCAATTTGATTCGTTACTATAGTAAATATTCAGCAGATGAGTGCTTATGGCTCATTAATTTTATAGAAGTGTTTAACATTACGTTTACAATTTATGGCAACAATACTGAATATAGCTTGATTAAAATGAAAGAAAATGAGCAATCTCACAATTCACACTTGGATTTAGATACTTATCGTGTATTTTCTCAGTCGAAACAGTAAGTTATCATTTGTCTTTTGTAAAAGACTAAAAACGAATCATTAGTCACTAGCGTTGAGCGAGTTGCTCATCAAGCCAAGCTAGGGTTGCACCAGCCGTCTCAGCTAAAATGCTGACTAAGCGATATAAACCTGTTGCACCAATGATGACTGCAGTTGGAAAGTGGTGCTGCAGTGTGGCGATCGCTGTTGCTTCAAATACGCCTAATCCACCAGGCGCGATTGGAACCACCAATCCCAGTAACCAAGCCAAACCAAAACTCGCTAACAACAAAGGAATTTGACTAACATTCAACGGACTAAGAGCAAACAGAGTTAATATGAATCCAGTACTACGCAGTCCTATGAAACCTAATTCTCCCAACAAAGGTTTTACAGGATAGCGTTTTAGATTATTCATTGTGTTAGTTGTTGTATTACTAGCAGACTGTTTTGCTTTGAATTTATACAACATCTGAAGGACTCGATTCAAAAATTGGGGATGGACAACAAAAAGCACTCCTAGCAAGCCTAAAAATTGTGCAACTTGGAGAGGAAAATTCCTATTTCCTGTTGTAAATAGGCTGCTTAGTAAAACAATGATAAGAGCTGCCGCTGCCATAAGAAGCGGTTCTAGTAATACCACTACAGTAGCTATGCCAGAAGAAATATTGGCATTTTTTGCTGCCATAATTCGACCATAGTAATGCCAGACATTACCTGGGACATACTTAGCAATGTTGGTTTTTAGATAAACTTGAATGAACTCAACAGAGTTTATAGGCTGATTAAATTCTTGGAAAATCCAAGTCCATACCCAGCCAGCCCAGATATGTGCCAGTAAAGTGATCCCTGTCGCGATCGCTATAATTGCCCATCCTACTGGTTCAATGCGGATAGCTGTCACCTCAATCCAATGTTCCTTGAGGGCTTTTCCTAGAAAAAATAGTGTCCCGCCCAAAATGAACCATCGTAAGATTTGCTTCATAAGCTTAAACTTTGAATTTAAAAAAACTTTTAATTTTGAAGTTGGGATTTGTATTCCTTATGTTACTTTATGTAACCTTGAGAATAGTATACTTAACAAAGTTTACGCTGGTAGATTGTAGTATAGCAATCCTAAATCATTTGCAAACATGGAGAAACACGGTTGCTTGAAGAAACCGCGTTTCTGGCACTGGCCAATTGGTGACACAAAGAGGATTGCTATAAGTCATCTGAGTTTCAATAAATAGCGCAACATTATCTTAAATTTATACTTCTTCTATAGCTTTCAAAGAATGTATATAAAATTAATTACTCATTGTTTATATAACACTTAAAATATACGAATACTAATAAGTTAATTAAATGTAATTACTGTACCTTATATCTCTCGAAAGTTAGAGAAAAGAGATAGAAGCAATAATAATTATGTGACTTACGCTAGAGGTATATATTTACTTTCTCTCCATAAAATCAAATAAATCATGCATAAACACTGGAAGCATTCAGTCGATAATAGCATTTTTACTTTTTAGTAAAAATGTTGTTTGACTATTAAAATGTCTTTCTTGTAAAAGGTCAATAAGGAGGAATAGGTGGACTTAACAACTTTCCTAAAAAAACTGAGACTGCGCCAAGTTTTAACTGTCTTTTTTGCGGGTTTGTTATTAGTTGTAAGCACTGCTTGTGGTAGTGTGAATGCTCAAGGTGCAAAGCCAGAGAATCCTCCTGTACAATCTGGCGGTGCTAACAATCCTTATAAAAGTGGTGGAGACAAATATACAAAATATAACATGTCCACCGACTCTAAAGTTAATAACACTGGAAGAGATCAGTCTAGTTTGCTGTTAAACCCACAACTATTAATTGCTAACAACAAACGCTCTGAGTTACTTTATCCTGGTGCAGAAACACCAGAAGGTAGAGCATACAAAGAACAAGAGTTACCAATTAAAACATTAAAAGACTTCCAGCGACCTGAACCAGGCGGTTTGATTCAAAACGAACCTGATGTTGGAACTCGCGTCAAAGAGCGAATTGGCACTGTTAAAGAAGCATTTGAAGAAGCTTCAGAATTTTTGAAAGACAAAGCAGATGAAGCAACTTCAAGACCTGAGCTACAGCGAAATCCAGCCTTAGGAAAATAAATGTGATTTTTGGCTAATTTTAATTTTTAGATTTAAAATTTAGCCAAATCTAATAGCCAAAATTGCTTATCCTAGTATTTGGTCAATTGTTGAATTTGTAATAAAAGCGGGAGTAATACATGAAGAATGTCATTTCTTACCTGAGAAATATTCGTCCATTCAAAATGGTAGTGGTCTTTTTGGCAGGTATTTTTTTGTTGATTACACAAGCTTGTAGTTCTGTTGATGCAACTACACCATCAACAAAAGCACCTCATCAAACTGTTGGACCTCAATCTGCAGAGCCTAACTCTGAAGTATACGTTCCTAAAGGTACAAATGTTCTCTCTCCTTATGAAGGTGGGATGAATAATTTTAGTGACGTAGACCCTAGAAGAGAAAAAGCTAATACAAAAGCCAAAGCTGAAGCTCTCAAAGAAAATGCAGAACGCAATATTGAGAACAAGAGTGTAGACAGTGTAGAGCAATATAAGCGCAACTATCAGCAAGGAACTCCTCTTGGTGAAAGAGTGAGACGGTTGGGTGAAGATGTAGGCAGTTCGGCAGAAGAAGTCACAGAAGGTGTTTCTAAGGGAACTCAGCAAGGAATTGAAAATATTAAAGAAAACACCAAGGATGCTGCTAAAGACTTATCCCAAAATGTTCAACGCTCCGCTGAAGATGCAAAATTGAATGCAAGCCGCGCAGCCGAGGACGCAGGTGAAGCAGTTAACAGAACTTTGAATGACAGAGATATCAGTTCTAGTGCCATAGACTAGTGCTATAGACGCAGATGAATCGGTAAATAAATAATCAATAGTCTATAGACTATTGATTATTTATTTGTATATGCCAATTCTCTAGTGCTAGACGCTGAATTTCGCGCAAAGGAATATTGTATTTACGTGCTAACTCTGCACAATCTTCATATTCTGGTTGCACATTGGTGATGTTTCTTTGCTTTAGAGAGCCTGTCCAAGCTACCTTGACGCGCACTGAACCATATTTAGTTTCTACTTGTTGAATTTCTCGTTGGAGAATGGCACGTTGTTGAGTAAAGCGGCGAATACCTAAAGTTGTAGTTTCCAAAAACAATATTGCTTCACACTGAGATAAGTTCTCAGGATGGCAGATCACAGTTAGTAAAATCCCAGGACGAGATTTTTTCATCCCTATAGGCTGGGTAAAAACATCCACAGCACCCGCAGCAAACAAAGCTTCAAATACATAACCGATCGCCTGTGGACTTAAGTCATCAATCTGAGTTTCCAGTACAGAGATGGTTTCTAGATATGGGCTAGTGGCTACGGACGTCGTTTGCTCACCTAGCCAGATTTGCAAAATATTAGGAATGGGTAGATGTAGTGAACCTGCGCCTAATCCTACTTGTCGTATTGTCATTGGTGGTGGCGCACCAAAATCTGTTGCAAGAGTTGTGGCGATCGCAGCTCCTGTTGGAGTGACTAGTTCCCGTTCAATGCCATTACTATAGACTGGACAAGCACGCATTTCCCACAACTTTAATACGGCTGGAACTGGCACTGCCATTTGACCGTGGGAAGCCCGAATAGTTCCCCCGCCAGTTGGTAATGCTGAACAGTAGAGTAGGGGCAATCCTTCATCATTGCTATCAAGACCCAACCAATCCAGCCCCAAGCAAGTGCCGACGATATCTACAATTGCATCTACTGCACCCACTTCATGAAAGTGAACCTTTTCTGGAGCAATGCCATGCACTTCTCCTTCTGCTATTGCAAGTCGCCGAAACACTGCCAAACTCCAAGCTTCCGCCCGTGAAGGCAACTTAGCTTTCAAAATCATTTGCTCGATTTCTGGCAAATGGCGTCCGTGATGATGATTGTGTTCATGATTATGATGATGAGTATGGGTTAAATCTACATGGAGCTTAGTTGCCTGTTGACCATTGTGATCAACAAGTTCTGTCCTTAATTTGTATTCCTGCTCAATTCCTAATCCGTTGAGTTTTTCAGTTAGATATTCTAAAGGAACACCCAGACTTGTTAATGCTCCTAGGCACATATCGCCGGAAATACCAGTCGGACATTGAAGATAAGCAAGTTTACCCATAATTGTTAATGATTAATGATTAATTGTGAATTGCTAGTTATTTAATTCCTAACTCCTAACTCCTAACTTTTAAAACCCCCACTCCTTGTTTATGGCAAAAATTTTCCAAGTTCATCCCGAAAATCCTCAACCCCGTCGAATAGAAGAGATACAAGCAGCATTACAACGTGGTGCAGTGATGCTTTACCCCACTGACACAGTTTATGCGATCGGCTGTGATTTAAATGCAAAGTCAGCAGTAGAAAGGGTACGGAAAATTAAACAGCTAGCAAATGACAAACCACTGACATTTTTGTGTCCCTCGCTTTCTAATGTAGCAACTTATGCCTTCGTCAGTGACACAGCCTATCGGATTATGAAGCGTCTGATTCCTGGACCATACACATTTTTAATACCTGCTACCAAGTTGGTACCGAGACTAGTACAAAGTCCTAAGCGGAAAACAACTGGTATTAGAGTGCCAGATCATACTGTTTGCTTGGCATTGTTAAGGGCTTTGGCAAATCCGATTATCTCAACTTCGGCTCACTTACCACCAGAACAGATAGATGAGGAGGAGTTTGAGGTAGAACCAGAACCCAACCTCTCACGAATTGATCTGTTTGATCGTTTAGACAAATTGGTAGATATCATTGTGGACACTGGTGAGGAGCCTGGGTATCAAGTGTCTACTATTTTAGACTTAACAGATGAAAAAGCGGTCATTATGCGGCAAGGTTTGGGTTGGGAAAAAGCAGCTGAGTGGGTGTCGGTAGGGAGGAGTTAGCAGTTAACTTCAAGCTCTTGACGTCTTATTCCTGATGGCAGGCTCCAGTTTGTCGATTGTCATATTTTTCCATCTGGAAGCAGGGATAACTAAGATGACTTCAAACAGGCTTACAGCAAAGGTTAGACTCCATTGTATATGAAGGGAGTTGCCCGTATATTTAGTGGCTGATGAAAAAACCGACACATTCTCAACCCTGTAACTTTTTCGGAGTTTTTACAGTCATATATGTGAGTGATTAGTGGTTTACAACCGACAACTAATCACTGACGAAAGGTGCCTACTCTCGAATACAAAAGTTATGGAAGCTAACTTCGCCAATCTACCGACTCCCACACCAGAGCAACTTACCAACATTGAACAGATGCTTTGCCAAGACATGCAAGCTCATGTGAAAGCAACACCCACCTGTATACAGGCTGTCGCCAAGCGGATCACCAAAGAAGTGGAACGTATTTGTCATAAAAGTTCCCGTATTCAACAATCGGGTCAAATCCTTTCTTGGCAGATTACTTTGGCACGGCATCGTCTACATAAATGTTTACGTTACTATCAATTAGGTTCAAGGCAGGGACGCGTAGAATTACATAGCCATTTAAGCGCTATGATTTACCGCCACGTTGTCCTGCCAAGTTCGGAATTGGGATTTGAAGCTCGTTCGAGCCTGATTGAAGATTTCTTGCAAGCATTTTATCTTGAATCGATCAAGGCGTTGCGACGGGAAAACGAATTACCAGAAGACTACACTCCCCATACTCTATTAGAGTTATCAGAATATATGGCTTTTACAGAGCAGTATGCTAAACGCCGCATCAATTTACCTGGTGGTTTTGGCCAGCAGTTAGTTATTCTGCGCGCTCAAAGTTTTGCTCGTCGTCAACCTCAAGAAACCACTGTTGATATTGAACAAGCGGTTGAGTCTGCTAGAACTGAAGATGGAGAATCTTACCAACGTTACTCAGCACTACAACAGGTGCGATCGCAGATGATGGTACAGTCTGACTTTGATCTAGCTGATGATTCAGAACGCGATCGCGTCATTTCTGAATTGATTGAATATCTACGATCTCAGGATCAGGAAGACTGTGTGGATTATCTGATATTGAAACTTCAAGACCTAGGGGTAAGAGAAATAGACCAAATTCTTGGTCTGACTAGCCGCGAGCGTGATTATCTGCAACAACGGTTTAAATACCATGTAGAAAAGTTTGCTCGTAATCACCAATGGCAATTGGTACATCAATGGTTAGGTGCGGGTATTGAGAACAAGTTAGGAATGTCATCTCAACAGTGGGAACGCTTTTTAAGTCAACTCTCAGAACAGCAACGGCAAATTTTGCAACTCAAAACTGCCAATAAGAGTGACCAAGCGATCGCTAAGGCAATGAAATGCACTCCTAAGCAGTTACAAAAGCGCTGGTCTCAACTGCTAGATCTAGCATGGTCTATTCGCAATGGTAATACTGAAGTTCAAATAGGCTAAATCTATAGCCAGCCAGTTAGATGAACGCTATGTCATATCACTAAAATTTTCCACAGTTGATTCTGCTTATACAAAATATTAACTATAATTGCTCCTAATTGTTTCTTATATACTTTGTTAACTGTGCCACTTGTTGAAAGCAATTCATCTGTAAACCAGAAATTAAAGTTCTCTGGTTTTTTAATCAAAAATGATACCAATTCAAAAAACGACTGCTAGAAATGAAGAGACTTGTTGCATAAGGTAGAATATACGTAAAGTCAGGAACGAGGCAATCTAAATCAAGATGTTGGATGGTTTTTGGGATAATGTTTTCCGCTATGTCCGCTACTTTGTGACTACCCTTTTAGGCGTTTTTTTGAGCACATTTGCACCTCTCGCGCCACTGTTGAAACGACCAATCACCTTGATTCCACTAGTGGGGTTGTTTATTGGTAGCCTTGTCTTTATTACTCTCACACTGCGTGCGATGCTGGGTTTGAGCACTATTTAGACTAGAGTTAAAGAGGGGGGTTTCCTCCCCAAAGCAAGAGTTTAGATATCTTATTGTGTAGTACAACCTCTGTGAGGAGGCTAGATTTTTATGGCTACGAATCGTCGTGTTTCCCGCGTTGCTGAATTGATTAAACGGGAAGTTAGCCAGATGCTACTTAACGGCATTAAAGATGACCGCGTGGGTTCGGGAATGGTAAGTGTTACTGATGTAGATGTTTCTGGAGATCTGCAACACGCCAAAATCTATGTCAGCATATATGGGACACAAGAAGCCAAGACAGCAACAATGGCAGGCTTAAAGTCGGCGACAGGTTATGTTCGTAGTGAACTTGGTTCACGGATGCGCCTGCGCCGTACACCAGAGGTGGTATTTATTGAAGACCACTCTATAGAACGTGGTAGTAAGGTGCTATCGTTATTGAACCGACTACAACAAGAACGTCCAGATGAAAATTCGACCCAGGAGCGGGAGGAAAATACAGGTAATTTATAATTTCAATAGATTAATTTTCCCCTATGACTGGAGAGCAAAATCTTGGGAATAGAACTACGCAGTTTCGTATTTCTTGACAGCCTGCAGCCTCAACATGCAGCATATATGGGAACAGTTGCCCAAGGTTTCTTGCCCTTACCAGGGGATACATCTTTGTGGATTGAAATTTCCCCTGGTATTGAAATTAATCGGATTACAGATGTAGCACTCAAGGCTGCGTCTGTACGTCCGGGAGTGCAGGTTGTTGAACGATTGTATGGTTTATTGGAAGTTCATTCTGCTTCTTCTGGGGAAACGAGATCTGCTGGTCAAGCTATTTTGGCAGCATTGGGAGTTAAACAAGAGGAATGTTTGAAACCGCGTGTCGTTTCTAGCCAGATTATACGCAATATTGATGCTTACCAAACACAGCTTATCAATCGCACACGACGGGGACAGTTACTTCTTGCAGGACAAACATTGTATGTATTGGAAGTTGAGCCAGCTGCTTATGCTGCACTAGCCGCAAATGAAGCAGAGAAAGCAGCAGCAATTAATATCCTTGAGGTTCAAGCTGTAGGTAGTTTTGGACGGTTGTACTTAGGTGGACAAGAACAGAATATCCTTGCAGGTGCCGCCGGAGCTTTAAAGGCGATAGAAAGTGTAGCTGGTCGTGTTAATCCTTTGAGTATGCGTCAAGAATAGTATCGTTTGACTTTGCTCTGTTGAGCTACCATAGCACTCTTATTTAATTTGTAAGAATTGAGAAATCCTATCCAAGTTAGTTTCCTTGAAAAACCGAGTTTCTTGCTTCTAGTGAGTGATTTATGATTGCTATATGACGAAATATTATATTAGGGTGGAATATGAGAGAGTAATTTGAAATGACTATTTACTTTTACAAAGCTTGGCAGCCCTATGGCTGTTTTTCCAATTTTTCTCCTCATGGAATTACAATTCAAGGTCTTTACTGGTCTACAGTGGAACACTATTATCAAGCGCAAAAGTTTGTTGGAACAGAGGATTCGGTTATAATACCTCAGATATATGCTGCCGAGACACCAGAAATAGCAGCAGCATTAGGACGTGATTGTAACCGTCAAATCCGTCCCGACTGGGATATAGTAAAACTTAAAGTTATGAGAGAAGCCGTACTTAAAAAGTTTCTGACTCATCATGATATCAAAGAAGTGCTTTTAAATACGAATGACCAACAGCTTGTGGAAAACTCTCCGACTGATTATTTTTGGGGTTGTGGTGAAAATAAAACTGGTCAAAACCATCTTGGTCGCATCCTCATGAGTGTACGCGAGGAAATTCGTAATCTGTGGTCTTTATCAGTAATTTCCGATTAGTCAATACAGGAATAATAAAAGTAATTTTTTGTTGCATTTGACATAGTTTTTTAGGTGAAACGCAGTAATCTAGGTAAGAATGCTATTAGCATAATTTAAATATTTCGAATATAAAAGTAAGAATCTTTTTAGATTTTTAGTACAACAAAAAACAATGAATTTATCCAACAACCCTAGCGGTTGGTTATCAACATTGGAGCAGGAAGATTTACTGCACCGGATGACCAACCGTATTCGGCAATCGCTGGAACTTCAAGAAATATTAGAGGCTACTGTTGTTGAAGTTCGTTTATTTTTAAATACGGATCGGGTGAAAGTCTATCGCTTTGATGCTAATGATAATGGTCAAGTGATTGCTGAATCAAGGCATGAGGAAAATTTACCTTCGCTATTAGGGTTACATTTTCCAGCAAACGACATACCCCCAGATGCTAGAGAGATGTTTCTCAAAGCACGCCAGCGTTCAATTGTGGATGTGAGCAATGGTAAAATTGGGCTATCGCCATTAGAGGGTCTAGAAACTAGCCAATCTCTAAAAACTGATATTTACTATCGAGAAGTCAATCCCTGCCATATTGAATATCTCAAGGCTATGGGTGTGCAATCTTCTCTAGTTGTGCCAATTTTACATCATAATCTCCAACAAAATGAGCAATCAGCCTCACCACATTTATGGGGATTGTTAGTATCACATCATAGCAAATCAAGAGCGATTTCACCGCAAGAAATAAGAGTAGTGCAGCAAGTCGCCGATCAGGTGGCGATCGCGATCTCTCAAAGTCAACTCCTTACCCAAGCCCGTGCTGAGCAACAGCGAGAAGCAATTATTAACCAAGTTACTACACTATTGCACTCACTGCCGACAGTCCAATTACAAGGAGCGTTAGAAGCCACTATAGCAGCTCTTCAAGGAGCAGGTGGGAGACTTTACATTGCACAGACTGCAAAGCTATACACTTGCGGTGACCAACCGTTACTGTCCTCCCAGTCAGAAAACTGCGTGCTGGAAGAACATCCTGCGTGGCAAAATTGGGCAGCCAATTGCAAAATGGGTGACCTATGGGTAGTTAGTGACCTTTACAAAGAACCAGCATGGCGGGTTTTGGCTTTGGCATTTCGGTCTACTCGTATTCGAGGAGTCTTAATCATCCCTTTATATTATCGTCAGAATTTTATTGGATTTTTCAGTATTTTCCGTAATGAATTTGATACAGAAATTTTGTGGGCAGGACAACGTGAGCAAAATCAGCAACAACAGCTACCTCAGATTTCTTTTGCAGCGTGGCGAGAGGAGAGAAAAGGACAAGCACCTGAATGGAAGCCTGAAGATATTGCTCTTGCACAAGCTTTATGCCACCAATTCTCAACAGCAATTCAGCAGCAGCAAATGTACAAGCAGTTGCAAGATCTAAATCTCAACCTTGAATGTCAGGTGAGACAGCAAACAGCTGAATTGCAAAAGTCATTGCAGCTTGCTAATGTCGTCAAGCAAGTTACAAACCAGATACGTAGCACCTTGGACTTAAAAACAATCTTGCAAACTATTGTACGGGAAATCCACAAGTTGCTTAACACAGACCGAGTGCTCATTTACCAACTTTCGGACGATTTTCAAGGAGAGGTGATAGTTGAAGAGGTTAAAGGTAACTGGCAATCTGTTTTGGGGATAAAAGCACCACCACACTGCTTTCCTCATGAATATGCCCTTTTTTACTTTCGTGGTAGGATAAGGGCAATTAACAATGTTTTCGAGGCTTTTTTAAGTCCTTGTCATCAAAACTTTTTGCAAAGTCTTCAAGTACAAGCTAACTTGATTGTACCCATCAATATGGGGAATCAACTGTGGGGTTTGCTGATTGCCCATGAGTGTGAGTCTCCTAGAGATTGGCAAGATACTGAAATTGAATTACTACAGCAACTAGCAGATCAGGCAGCGATCGCTATTCAACAAGCGCAACTCTACCAACAAAGCCGCACGGCTGAAACAAAGGCGACAGCAAAAGCCTTACAGTTAGAGCATACCCTCAAAGAACTACAACAAACACAGACACAACTGGTTCAAACTGAAAAAATGTCTAGTTTGGGACAGTTAGTAGCAGGGTTGGCACATGAAATTAATAATCCTGTCAACTTCATCTACGGTAACCTCAATCATGCAATTAACTATACGCAAGGATTGCTAGAGCTTTTGCGTCTTTACCAAAAGAATTATCCTCACCCTAACCAAGAGATTCGTTTCAAAGCTGAAGAGATTGATTTGGAGTTTCTGGCAGATGACCTACCGAAAATTATGTCTTCAATGCAAGTAGGATCTGATCGTATTCGTTCACTGGTGCTGTCGTTACGCAATTTTTCTCGACTAGATCACGCTGAAATGAAACCAGTTGATTTGCATGAAGGCATAGATAACACTCTGTTGATTTTGCAACATCGTTTCAAGCCAAAAACAGATTTTCCTGGTATTAAGATTATTAAAGGTTACAGTAACTTGCCAGTTATAGAATGCTTTGCTGGTCAAATGAATCAAGTATTCATGAATATTCTCAGCAATGCAATTGATGCTGTAGAAGATGCATTTATCGGTGGATGTTTATCATCTGTAAATCATCATGAACATACACAACTAGGACAGGACTTGCCAAAAAATGACTCAGAACAAATCGTAATTCCGACAATTTGGATTTCTACACAAGTTTTAGCAGATAACGCCCATATTGCCATTTGCATTGCCGATAATGGGCGAGGAATGAACGAAGATATTAAAAAGCGAATTTTTGATCCCTTTTTTACTACCAAGCCGGTGGGTAAGGGTACAGGATTAGGGTTAGCAATCAGCTATCAGATTATTGTGGAAAAGCATGGTGGAGTTATCAGGTGTGTCTCAGAACCTAGTAAAGGTACAGAGTTCTGGATTGAGATTCCCCTCAAACAACCCTTTACTCCTGAGTTTTCTATAAGAAAGCCACGTTTTTGATCTCAACTACCATAGGCAGAATTCGCATAGATTGCTAGTTGTGCGCGGTTTTTCAGGTTTAGACGGTTCAGTAAGTGAGTGACATGAGTTTTGACTGTTCCTTCTGAAATATAAAGCTGCTGTGCAATTTCGCGGTTCGTAGCACCAATACCAAGCAAGCGCAACACTTCTTGCTCTCTATTAGTCAACGTGCTGAGTTCTTGCTGATCTGGTGCTTTTTTCTGACTTACAGGAGCTGCGGCTGGGGTTTTAGCAATTATTTTTTCCAATAGACCAGGAGCCATCTGAGTGTAACCTTTCTGGACAAACCGAATAGCCTGTGCTAGCTCTTCAGACGGCATATCTTTTAGTAAATAGCCCTTTGCTCCTGCTCGCATAGCATCAGAGATATATTTATCATCATCAAATGTTGTTAATACTAAAACCTTAATACTAGGGAACCGCTCAGTAATAATTTGCGTTGCCGATATTCCGTCCATCACAGGCATCCGCATATCCATCAATACCACATCCGGTTGTAATGCTTCTACCTGTTCAACAGCAGTTTCACCATTATCAGCAGTTCCGATCACTTCTAAATCCGGCTCTAAGTTTAGCATGGCCTTGATACCGTTACGGATGAGAGGTTGGTCGTCTACTAATAACAAACTAATCATAGAAGATTGCATTTCACTTTGTTTGCGGGAGTATGTTGACTACTACTGAGTGAGGTTGAAGGTTTACGGATGGATTTACATATATATTTACTTTTCTCAACATCCTACCACCTTTCGGGACTATCCTTGTGACTCTCCATACCTATAACTTAGGTTTAGGAGTATTTACTTATCAGTCCTACGAAAGTGCTAGTGAAGCTATTTATTTGGTTGATGCAACACTCAAGACATTTTTCAGATGTTTATTTGTGGTAGAAATCCTACGATAAACACAGTTAAGGAAACAACAGAACAAAGTTGACTTAAACAAACAAATAAAAAGTTGAGGTTCAAACCTCTGCTTTTTTTGACAACAAAACTACAACCATATTTGAACAAATTATAAGGAGTTAATCATGTCAGTTGAAATCACCAACAGCGCTATCGAATTGTCCAGCGAAGAATTAGACCTAGTAAATGGTGGTGCTATCTCAGATTCTGAGGCTGCTAGCTTTTTGACTAAGGAAAATGCTTTAGTCTCCAACTTTAGCGTTGGTCCTTATGGTGTCACTTCTGGAACTCTTGCGCTCAATAACACTACCCTAGCTAAGGGTGCTAAGACCATCTCCATTAGCTAATTGTTTCTTCTACTTAGCACAGGGAATGGTGACACACTCCTACACTCGTTCTTCGGACTGAGTGTAGGCTTCTCAACCAATCCGGCTATCGCTTAGGAGGCGTTGAGCTTTAAGAGCCGAGTGCCTTACGCTTAACTATGACTTTAGTTTAGGAATATGTACTTAGGAGACCAACGAAAGTGCCATAGAAGTTATCTATTTCGTTGAGAGTACAATCGAGACGTTTTTCAGATGTCAGTGTTTTGTGAAAATTATACGATAAAAACAGTTAAGAACAGAAGAGAACAGGTCCGCGCAAACAAAGCAATAAAAAAGTCTGGTTTCAAACTTCTGTTCAATTCATACTAACACAAAAACAATTCTTAATCATTTCCAAGGAGCCAATTATGTCAGTTGAAAATACCAACACCGCTATCGAATTGTCTAATGAAGAATTAGACCTAGTGAATGGTGGAGCAATTACAGATTTGGAATTTGCTTTTTTTCATTCAAAGCAAAATGTCTTTGATTCGTTTGTTACAACAGGTAGTAGTGGATTTGTTTCTGTAACACATGCTGAGCAACAAGAAATTACATCCTTTGGTTTTAAAAAGGTAGTGATTTCTTAATAAATTTGAGGCCATAACATTAAACAAATCTATAAAGACGCTTATAAATTTGAGCTATGTTAGCACGGCTAACACATCAATATCTGTAGATATTGTCAACTAATTTTTGCTTATTGGTTCTTAGTTGTGCTTTGGCGCTAAAGCACAACTACGGATAAAATGCAAGAAGGTTAGAGTTCGTTACGAAGTTGTGTTTTTATTGTCTATTCTACTTACTTTACATATCTTTAAACATATCCGTTTTCTACTGTATATCTGCTGCATCTTTCTCAGTCAACAAGTTTCCATAAATGAATGAAGTAGCATTTAAACAGAACCTTGAACCGTTGGCAGTTAAGCAACTAGCATTTCACTGCTCTATGAGTTAATAAATGTATATTCGAACCTAGCTTTATAATTATTGACAATATCAAAAATATCGATTATGTTCCTGAGTTTACTCAGATAAATTAAGTTATATCAATGTTAACTGAATGCTTGCCGTAGGTAGCTTTGCTACCCAAGGCAAATTTTTTATCTAGTGAACTTGAACTGTTAGGGTATGAGTGCGCTGGATTACTGCATGGTAAGACATTAGCAGAATTGCCTGAGGATTGACGCTGATTGGTTGATTCGCCTCTAGCATATCAACAAAATTTCTACCAACACAGTTCTCATCCTTCGAGGAAGACCTGTTGAAACTCTATCCATGCGACAATGGAACTTTCATCTACCACCTATGACTTAAGTTATAGTAATATTTGCTTAGAGACTCAACGAAAGTTAAAGTCAGTTTATCTATTTCGCTGAATTAACCTTCAAGACGTTTTTCAGATGTTTATGTTCTATTAAATCTATACTATAAACACAGTTCCAAATGAAATAAAACAACTGTCACGCAAATAAATTCCTAAACAAATTAGGCAATCATTGAGGAGGAAATTATGTCAGATGAAATGGAGCAACCTAGTAAACCTATTGAATTATCTGAAGAGGAATTAGATGCTATAGCTGGTGGTAGAGATATCTCTTTGTCATTTTCTTTTTTTAAGGAAACAGATGTGTTTTCATCTCAGACAACTACTACTGATCAGCATGGTAGTTCAGTGAATTCTGTTTTCGCGTCTAGAAACATAGTTAGCTATACTTTTCAAGCTGTTGGTTTGAATGTTAGTAATATTAAGTTTCTTAAACGTTTATTTCGAGGTCTCTAAGTTCTTATAAAGCAAAATAATACTTATCAGCTTTATCTACTTTATTAAGTTTACAATACGTCAAAGTCTATTTTTTGACTACCTGCATGAGTTAACAACTTAGTCACCATTGTTTAATAAATGAGGGTAGTGAAAAACAGCTAAACTCTCAATTCCTCAATTTTGGGGTAATTGCCGCAATGCGAAACACTCTCCTGCTCTTGAAAACATCAATAGAGTTAAATTATGACAGAAGTTCTACTAAGGGAACTGAATAACAGCGATATTGACTGGATGCTTGCTACTGGTAGTAGGGAAGAACTTGCTCCAGGAACAGTTCTCATCCGTCCAAATCAGGCGGTAGATTCACTATATATTTTGTTGGATGGAGCACTTACAGTTTCTATCTCTCAGGCTGATAACAATCCATTAGGTCGTGCTTTTGCTGCTCTAGAAGGTGGTGAAATGTCAGGGCGTGAGATTGCTAAGTTATCAAGTGGTGAGATTGTAGGAGAAATTCCCTTTGTAGAGGCATACATGCCTTCTATTACTGTTAAAGCAATCCAAAAGTCGCAGGTCTTGTCAATTCCAAGACGTGAGTTAGCGACCAAAATGCAACAGGATATTAGCTTTGCTGCTCATCTTTATCGAGCTACTGCAATTTTATTGGCAGATAGATTAGACAAGATTATTAGGCAACTTGGTCAGAGTACGTTAGTTCTTAGCCAGCCTCAGCTTAGAGAAATTCTATTTGTCTTTGCAGAATTACGAGACAGTGACATTGATTGGTTAATTGTTGCAGGGAGTGTCAATAAAATTGCTGCAAATACTGTCTTAATTGCTGGGGGAAGACCTGTAGAGGCATTACATATCTTACTAGAAGGAAAATTGTCGCTTTCTATCTGTGAGGATGAGCTCAATCCCTTGACTCGAGCATTTTCTAACTTGGAAGGCAGTGAAGCTACGACAGAACGTGAGTTAGCTAGATTATCTCGTGGAGACATGGTTGGAGAAACTCCCTTTGTTGAGGCTCCACCACCTTCTGCAAGTGTTAAAGCCGTAGAAGACTCTCTAGTGTTGTCGATTCCTCGAGCAAGACTAGCTGCAAAACTACTACAAGATTTGGGTTTTGCTGCGCGTTTTTACCGGGTGCTTTCAGTTCTATTAGCAGACAAACAAAAAGCAATAGTGAGTCAGCTTGGTTACGGCAGACTCAGTTATAGCAAAGATAAGTCGCTAGATGACAGCCTTCAGTATGAAAATGAACTAAGTGCTGATTTTTTGGCTCAAGTAGCACTAGCTGGAGCCAGATTTGATTGGATGCTCAAAAGAGTTCGCCGCAGTTAACAAACTGTGGTTAGCTATTAAAAATTCATACTAACTCGTAACTAGATAGTTTATTCAAATTTTTGAAGTTTTAAGATGGTATTGCTATGGTTAATCAGCCCAAAAACCTATTTCGCAAACAAGCTTTAGAGCGTTCTTCCTCTCCTGAACGCCTAGATCAAATTATGCAAGTCGTCAGCCCCATGAAATGGCTGCCTCTAGCTGCTTTGGGTACACTGGTTGCAGCTGGAGTGACTTGGAGTATTGTTGGTCGTATCCCCATTACAGTTGAAGGTAGGGGTGTTCTAGTCTATCCTAGCAAAGTTGTTGGCTTTGAATTCCCAACTGCAGGAAAGTTACAGGCATTAAATGTACATGTTGGAGATTTTGTTAAGAAAGGACAGGTGTTGGGCACGATTGACCAAAGCGAGCTTCAAAAGCAACTACAGCAGCAGCGTAGTAAACTATCGGAACTAGAGTCGCAGAATCAGAATGCAACGTCGCTTCAAGGTCAACGCAGTCAATTGGATCTAAATGCGATCGCCCAACAGCGTGTAGCCCTAGAGCAACGCTTGCTACAGACTCAGTCTCTCACCCCAATTATCAGAAATAAAGACATTGGCGCTCTTGCTCAGCAAAGACAAAATTTAGAGCAACGCTTACAAGAAGCTATGGCTTTAGCTCCTACGCTAAAAGATAGGCTGGAGCGTCGCAGAGCACTAAAGGCGCAAGGGGCGATTTCGGACGATACAGTGTTGGAAGCAGAACAAACCTACGCTGACAGTATCCAAAAAATTGCTGATATTAAGCAACAAATCAAGCAATTAGATATCAGCCAAGTTCAGGCAGAAAAGTCCTACAGAGAGAACCTCAGCCAAATTGACGATATAAAAACCCAGCTCAAACAATTAGACAGCAAGGAAAAAACTCTATCAGAGCAAAATTTCCAAGCTTCAGTGACCCGGCAAAATCAAATTGCAGATTTGAAGCGGAGTATTGCCCAACTAGAATATCAACTAAAGCAAACCTCTGTGATCAAGAGTGACTACACTGGACGCATTTTAGAAATTACTGCCACTCCCGGACAAATTTTAGGACAAGGAACCCGTATCGGGACCATAGATGCACAATCCCCATCTGCCAAATTGGTTGAAGTCGCATTTTTGCCAGTTAGTCAAGGCAAAAAGATTCAAAAGGGCATGAAAGTACAAATTACCCCCTCTACTGTAGAGCGGGAACGCTTTGGTGGTATTTTGGCTAATGTCACCAGTGTTTCACCTTTTCCTGTTACTAAAGAGAGTGCGGCAAAAGTAGTTGGCAATTCAGACATTGTGGGAAGTCTAGTATCTACAGAACCGCAAATCCAAGTTTTGGCAGAACTTAAACCAGATCCCGCAACCTTCAGTGGCTACAAGTGGTCTTCTTCCAAAGGTCCAGATACGAAAATGTCTCCCGGAACCACTACCTCTGTACGCATCACTGTTAAGGAAGAGGCCCCAATTACCTTTGTGTTGCCTATCCTGAAATCTTGGACTGGGGCTGATTGAGAGTTAGGAGTTAGGAGTTGGGAGTTAGGACTCTCATCTAAGCACAGAAAGCAGCTTTGTCCCCCTTGTCTCCCTTGTCCCCCTTGTCCTCCTTGTCCTCCTTGTCCCCCTTGTCCCCCTTGTCTCCCTGTCCTCCTTATCTCCTCTGCTCCTATGCCCCACCTTAAGAATTGTTTATGCTCATTTCCCCCAGTTAACAACTCACAATGTTAGGACTAACTAGACGGAAAACTGCTCGACGTCGTACTCCCACATTACTACAAATGGAGGCGGTAGAATGTGGCGCTGCTTCTTTAGGAATTATTCTTGGTTACTACGGTCGAATTGTACCACTGGCAAAGCTTCGTCAAGATTGTGGAATTTCGCGGGATGGAAGTAAAGCCACCAATATCCTCAATGCTGCCAAAGGCTATGGGCTAAATGCCAAAGGCTTTAAGACAGAATTGGAAGGATTAAAAGAGATGCAATGCCCCTACATTGTGTTTTGGAACTTCAATCATTTTCTGGTGGTAGAAGGATTCGGTAAGGATCGAGTTTATCTCAATGATCCAGCCAGCGGACCACGTCATGTCTCTGTTGAAGAGTTTAGCAATTCCTTCACTGGCGTAGTTTTGGTTTTACAGCCTGGTCCAGATTTTAAAAAAGGGGGACAGAAATCAAACCTTCTTCTAGCTTTGTGGGAAAGGCTCCGTTATTCACTCGGCGCGCTTATCTATTGTATAATCGCAGGCTTGCTGCTTGTGATCCCTGGATTGGCAATGCCAACATTTTCCCAGGTGTTTGTCGATAGTATTTTGATTCAGCACAGAGTCGAATGGCTGCACCCGTTGATTGCAGGGATGTTGATCACAGCAGGCGTGATGGGAATTTTAACCCTACTACAGCTGCAGTTTCTACGCCGAATGAGAATCAAACTGTCTGTGGGAATGTCTAGTCAGTTTCTATGGCACATTCTGCGCTTACCAGTGAGTTTTTACGATCAACGGTTTGCTGGAGAAATCAGTAGCCGAGTTACTCTTAACGATGGCTTAGCCAACCTACTTTCAGGCAGATTAGCAACGACTGCTATTGCAGCAGTGACAGTGATTTTTTATGCAGTGGTCATGTTGCAATATGATGTTGTACTGACTTCCATTGGTATAGCTTTTGTTATTGTGAATCTCGTGGCATTGCAGTGGGTAGCAAGGCAACGTGTAGACGCCAATATAAAATTGCAACAGGATCAGGGAAAAGTTGCTGGTGTCTCTATTTCTGGTCTTCAGAGTATGGAAACACTCAAAGCTTCAGGCTTAGAGTCAGATTTCTTTTCGAAATGGGCCGGTTACTATGCCAAATCGGTTAATACTCAACAGGAAATGGATGTAACAAACCAAACTCTGGGGGTTTTACCTTCGTTTCTCTCCAGAATTGCATCCATGTTACTTTTGACGCTGGGTGGTCTTCGAGTGATTGATGGACATCTGACCATTGGAATGCTAATAGCATTTCAGGCTTTAATGCAGCAGTTTCTAGAACCTGTCAATAATCTCATCAGCCTTGGAAGTAACCTTCAAGAAGTTGAGGGTAGTGTTAACCGCTTAGATGATGTTTTGAGCAACCCTGTCGATTCGCAATTACAACAGGCAGAGAATAGCAAAGAGCAAGAGGCAAAAGACGATGGTAAATCTCCAATGTCTTATGCCATAGCGCCTAAATTGCAAGGGTATGTAGAGTTACGCAATATAACCTTTGGTTACAGCCGAGTTGCTCCTCCTTTGATTGAAAATTTCAATTTCTCTCTCAAACCTGGACAGCGAGTTGCTTTAGTAGGTGGGAGTGGTTCTGGTAAGTCTACGATCGCCAAATTAATTAGTGGATTGTATGCACCTTGGCAGGGAGAGATTCTTTTTGATGGTCAACCCAGAACGCTAGTTCCTCGCCAAGTGCTAGTAAACTCTATTGCTCTTGTAGAACAAGACATCTTTTTGTTTGCTGGTAGCGTTAGAGATAATTTGACACTATGGGATACAACAATACCCGAAAGTCACTTGGTCCGTGCATGTAAAGATGCGGCAATCCATGATGTTGTGATCTCAATGCCTGGAGGCTATGGTGCCCAGCTTTTAGAAGGTGCCAGCAATTTAAGTGGAGGACAAAGACAACGACTGGAAATTGCCCGAGCGTTGGTCAACAATCCTGCTATTTTGGTGATGGACGAAGCCACTAGTGCCCTTGATACTGAGACGGAAAAAATTATTGACCGAAATCTCCGCAAACGGGGCTGTACTTGCATTATCGTAGCCCACCGACTTAGCACTATTCGAGATTGTGATGAAATTATTGTCATGCATCGGGGTAAGGTTGTTCAACGAGGCAGTCATGATGAATTGAAGCAAGTTGACGGTCCATACTTGCAATTAATCCGGAGTGAGGGAGGGGCTCTTTAACAGTTATCAGTTATCAGTTATCAGTTATTAGTTATTAGTTATTAGTTATTAGTTATTAATTATCAGGGATTAATTAAGTTTTATTGGGAGCGAAGGAAGTGATGCTAGAGGAACTCAGGCTTGTCATTCCGCAGGGAGAGCGGTATTTTCTAAAGGGTAATGAGCCGATACTTTTGAATGATACCCAGACTATTTGGGTGATTAAATCTGGCTCTTTAGGGCTGTTTTCTATCCAGGTTAGGAATGGTATTCCTGAGGGAAGCCGCCGTTATCTATTTACTATAGGTGATGGGGGAGCAGTGTTTTCCAGTTCTCCACGAGACCAAGAGCAACGCCAGATATTGGCGGTTTCAATGGAGGAGACAGAACTCATCAAGATTTCCGCAGAAGATTTTAGTAGATTGATTGCTAATGGCAATGATGATGCGATCGCCTGGGTAGAGGGATGGATAAATCAACTCGGCTTTGGACTCTCTGAAATCACCCCACCTGCAATACCAGTTAATACTGAGGGTCTCAACTATTTTTCTTTAAGTCATGGTGAGATCTTTCAGCCGCAAAATAACACTATATCTTGGGTGCAAATTCAGGAAGGATTCGCTAAATGGATGGGGATTGAAGAATTAGAGATCTCTCCAGCATCCAGAATGTTACCACTGAATGTAGATATGTGGTTGCAAGCAGATAATGCAGTTGAGTTTGCTACTGCTAATATTACCGATCTCCGCAATGGGGATGTGGTATTGGACGGTTTGTGTCATCTTACTACTTATTTCTTATATGCTATTGGTCTGCTAGAAGAATCAGAGTTGTCAGTAGAAGTACGTAGATTTGAGGAAAGAGAACGTCTCAATTATCAGATGATGGAAGAGGCGTTGGGAGAACTGTCATCTGTGCTGGAACCACCACGGAAAACAGCTTATTCCCAAATGGTGACACCAACAGGTGACCCAGATCAAGCCCTACTGATTGCTGTCGGTGCTGTTGGGCGTGTATTGGGAATTACAATTCGTCCCCCAGCTAAATCGGAAGACCTGAGACGAGTGATAGACCCATTAGAGGCGATCGCGCGTGCTTCGCGAGTTAGGATGCGTCGGATTGCGTTGACTGACAAGTGGTGGAAAAAAGACTCAGGTCCAATATTTACTTACACTCGTGACGACGACCATCCTGTCGCACTATTACCTGTATCTGACAATCGCTACGAGATTTTTGATCCTTTAGCGCAGACTAGAACTCCCGTAGATGCTCGTACTGCTGCCAAGTTAGTTCCGACTGGCTATACATTTTATCGACCTTTTCCCGAAAAAAAATTCAAAATATTTGATTTGTTGCAGTTTGCGCTGCAAGGACACGTTAAGGAACTCATCTTCATTATGGTAGCTGGAGTGATTACCACTCTCTTGGGAATGATCACACCGCAAGCCACTGCTGTTCTCATCGACAATGCCATTCCTGATGCTAACCGGGAGTTACTAGTACAAATCGCCTTGGGTTTATTCGCGGCAACTCTTGGGCAAAGCATGTTTGAACTTACAGAAGCATTTGCCATCATTAGACTAGAAACCTTTGCTGAATCCTCTACACAAGCAGCAGTATGGGATCGGCTTTTGAACTTGAAGGCATCCTTTTTTCGTCAGTACTCAATAGGTGACTTAAAATCCCGAGTCAGCGCCATTTCTCAGATCCACCATAAACTCAGTAGCACTGTTCTTAAAAGTATTTTCTCCAGCTTTTTCTCGTTGCTCAATCTAGGATTGCTGTTTTACTACAGTCCAATACTCGCTCTGTTGGCTTGTGTTGTGGCTATTGTGAATGTTGCTATCACTATTATTTATGGTGTGATAACGGTGCGGAAAGTTCGTCCGTTGCTGGAGTTAGAAGGTGAGATTTTTGGTCTCATGGTGCAACTGATTAATGGAGTGACTAAAATCCGAGTTTCTGGAGCTGAGACACGTGCCTTTGCTTATTGGAGTAAACAGTACACTCAGCAACTAAGATTGATGCTGAGTACCCAAAACATTGAAGACATTGTTACCTTTATCAACAAGGTGCTACCACCCATCACAAATGCGCTCCTTTTCTTGGCAGCGGTTAGCATGCTTGAGCAATCCCAACAACAAGGTCAAAGTGGTTTATCTACTGGTGTGTTCTTAGCATTTAATGCCGCTTTTGGTAGCTTTATC
Organism: Nostocales cyanobacterium Centralia_MAG_434; assembly: GCA_021324415.1. Classification (GTDB taxonomy): domain Bacteria; phylum Cyanobacteriota; class Cyanobacteriia; order Cyanobacteriales; family Nostocaceae; genus JAJPJF01. The sequence continues at coordinate 19,484 of JAJPJF010000419.1, read as the reverse complement.
GGTGGCACAACAAGTTTGAGCACCACAGTTGTGGATGTTTTGCAAGTCTTGCCTTTGTGGAAACGTGCCGAACCAATACTCAAAGCTTTACCAGAATTAGATTCTAGCAAAACTGATCCTGGTAGGCTATCAGGTAGACTGCGTGTAGACCATGTCATCTTCCGCTACCGAGATGACGGACCGATCACATTAGATGATGTCAGTATTCGTACTGAACCAGGAGAGTATATTGCTCTAGTAGGACCTTCTGGAAGTGGTAAATCAACTTTGTTTCGCTTATTACTGGGATTTGATGTCCCTGAATCTGGCACGATTTACTATGATGGGCAAGATCTAGCTGGGTTAGATGTCAATGCTGTACGACGACAATTGGGCGTCGTGATGCAAAACAGTCGAATGATGGCAGGTTCCATTTTCGATAATATCGCCAGTGGAGCACTAATCACTATGGATGAAGCTTGGGAAGCAGCTAGAGCCTCTGGCTTTGCAGAGGATGTTGAAGCTATGCCAATGGGTATGCATACTATTGTCAGTGAGGGAGGAAGTAATCTCTCTGGAGGACAAAGACAAAGGCTTTTGATTGCTCGTGCTTTGGCTTTAAAACCTCGTATTCTGCTGTTTGATGAAGCGACTAGTGCCTTAGATAACAAAACGCAGGAAATTGTTAGCCAAAGTTTAGAGCGGTTGCAGGTCACCCGAATTGCGATCGCCCACCGACTCAGCACCATTCGTAATGCTCATCGTATCTATGTTCTTCAAGACGGTAGAATTGTGCAACAAGGTAGTTTTGATCAACTAGCAACGCAACAGGGTCTTTTTGCCCAGCTCATTGCTCGGCAAATGGTTTAACTGAAGAGTCAGTGTCAATCAAATAATATTTTATTGTTCAGTTAAGATCCGTTATATTGGCTCTATAATTGAGCTTTTGAGTCAGCAGTCATGAGAATTCGAAGAATAGTCTACTGGCTGGAATCAATCCTTATTTTGCTGATGACTTATATCGGGACAGCAGACACACAGGTTGAGGCTGATTCAGTTAAAGCGTTTGGTGACCAACCAATCAAAGTTTTATTCATAGGTAACAGCTATACTTATGTCAATGATCTTCCTTGGTGGATACAACAACTGGCTGCTTCAGCAAAAGAAACGAGAAGCTTGGAAACGGAAATGGTCGTTTTCGGTGGCGCTTCATTAAAGAGTCACTGGAACAGTGGTAAAGCACTTAGGCAGATTAGGGCAAAACGTTGGGACTACGTAGTATTGCAAGAGCAGAGTACTTTACCAATTACCAATCCACAGGAGATGTACAAGTATGCTAGGTTGTTTAATACTGAGATTAAACAGGTTCATGCCCAAACATTGTTCTACTTAACGTGGGCAAGGCAAAACCGACCAGAAACGCAACAGATCTTAACTAATGCATATATAACAATTGCTAGAGAACTGAAAGCTAAGGTCGCACCAGTTGGAATAGCTTGGCAAAAAATTCGGGCAGCAAATTCGAACTTGCACCTTTATTATTCAGATCAAAGTCATCCAAGTCCTATTGGCTCGTATGTAGCTGCGTGCGTATTTTATACCATCTTATATGAGAAGAATCCATTAGGATTGAGTCGTGATCTATACAGCAGTCGATTTAATACTCCAGAAGAAGGTCACAACATTAAGTTGGAACTTTTAAGTAAAACAGACGCGGAAACGATTCAAAGTGTGGTTTGGGAAGTTGGGCGTGTAGCAATACCGTAACGAATCAGATTTGCCTCTAATTCTCTAATGAATTTAAAGTCTTCCTCGGGCAGAAGATAGCTTTCATTTTCAGAGGGTTTCTTCTCAAGAAAAGCAAAGCAGCTGCGGAATTGATGTGGATTTACTTCAATTGGCGCGTCAAAGTGACAGGGTATAATCCGCTCAAAATCCCATGTGGCAATTTTATCAGCCCAGTCGAGGACTTGCCTTGGTGCTTGGGGAAAAATAAGGGTTTGGAGAATTGGTGCTACAAATGGACGTCCCTGACCTCGGAGAGCATCAAATGACTGCTTCCAATCCTCTTGCCATCGAAACGGAAATAAACCGAAGTATGCCTTTGCTGAGTGATCCGGTGCTTTGATGGCATTTTTTAATGCTTGTCCAAAGCTGATTGTCTCCAACGCACTTGGACGAAAGTAGATTGCAAACAACGAGATGCGTTGCCATCCCTTGCGACGATTGGCTTCATTGTTGTCAATAACCTGACGTGCATTGTCCCGTGCATGAAATAGCAATGGGTAAGGATCTAATTGCAGGATGGCAGGTGGGTTTTCTGGCACAGACACAACAGCATCAGTCACTAGTAGAGTGCGCGATCGCTTGTGCAAAACCGCAACTTCTACGAAAGATCCTCTTCCCAGGTTGATATCTAGAACCGCATAGTCAAACTCCCCAAAGCAAGGAGCAAGGCTTAAATCTTCTGGGAGTGTCTGAGTGCGTTTTTTGGGAAAGCCAAGCCAACTAAGGGGCAGGTTAAAGGGAAAACTCCACTGATGGGGGGCAACGAAAACTTGTGCTTTTGGAAAGCATTTCGCAAAGGGACCAACAAAGACTTTGTGTTCTAGCCCAGAGCTAGTTGGCAGTATAATGTACTTAACTTCACCGTACTTTGCCACTAGCTCATTAACCAGACGGATACACTCGGTTGTAGGAGCAACAGGTGCATAAATAAGTAAACCACCTGCCGCCAGATTGACAACAGTCATACGAATCGGCACGATGGTGTAGAGAATGCCTTGAAGTTGATCAAATGTCCAGATAGTATCCCGAACTATTTCCCTGCAAAGTGTCCGCCGTTTACCATATGGGTAGAGTGGTACAGCAGGCCAAAACGGCCATGACCAATCTTTTGGATCGGCTTTTGGATACATCCTTTGCTCTTGTGGCTGTACCATTGACTTGTGACTTGCATTTTTGTGTGTTTACTGTTATTTTACTGCTCAACTTGTGGAAAGTAGACTGGCTTGACACTCCCCCTAGGATGCTGCCTGGGATTTTGTCATGCCGTTCATTGGTAGTTGATGTAACTTTGACCGCTGAATGGGAATCTCAATAATAAACTCTGTTCCCTTACCTAGGCTTGAAATACAGGACAATGAGCCACCATGTTTTTGCGTTACAATCTGATGGCTAATTGACATTCCCAACCCCGTTCCTTTCCCAGCTGGTTTGGTTGTAAAGAAAGGCTCAAACATCCGCTTTTGGACTTCTTCTGTGATCCCAGAGCCATTATCAGATATGTAAATCCTAATATACTCAGCATCTAGAACTTCTGTTTGAATCCGAATTGTAGGCAGTATAGGCAAACTATTGCGCTTATCCATGACTTCTTCCAACGCATCAATTGCATTATTGATGACGTTCATAAAAACTTGGTTCATTTTTCCTGCAAAGCATTCAACTTGAGGTAAATCTCCATATTCTTTAATGACTCGAATAGCTGGATAGTTTGGTTTTGCTTTCAAGCGATGATCAATGATCATCAGTGTGCTTTCTAACCCCTCATGGATGTCTACTTGTTTAACTTCAGCTTCGTCACATCGGGAGAAATTTCGTAAAGACCTAACGATTTCCTGAATTCGTTTAGTTCCAATTTTCATTGAAGAGAGGGTTTTTGGTAAATCTTCACTCAAGAACTCTAGGTCAATTTCTTGTAATTTTTGGGCAATTTTTAAAGTAGGAGAGCACTCAGTTTGATAGAGTTTAATGAGTTCTAGTAAGTCCTGAGTATAGTGATTAACATGCTCAAGGTTGCCGTGTATGAAGTTGACTGGGTTGTTAATTTCATGCGCGACACCTGCCACTAAGTGACCAAGCATGGCTAATTTTTCAGCTTCGACAAGGCTAACTTGTGCCTGTTGTAGCTCGTGTAGTGCTTGGGAAAGTTTTTGAGTTCTTTGAAGTACCCGTTGCTCTAGTTCTTGCGATAACTGCTGCAATGCTGCTTGCGCAACCGTCCGTTCTTGAATCTCCTGTTTCAGAAGTTTGTTCTGTTCCTCCATCGCCACAGTAATGTTTTGCAGTTTCAGATGAATGTGAATACGAGCTAACACCTCTGCCTTTTGAAATGGCTTAGTAATATAATCTACTGCATCTAAAGACAAACCTTGAACCTTATCGAGAGTGTCGTTAAGGGCTGTCATAAAAATCACAGGAATATTTTTTGTTAGGGGATTTGTCTTGAGTTGGTGACAAGTCGCAAATCCGTCAATGCCTGGTAGCATCACGTCTAACAAAATCAGTCTTGGCGGTTCGTATTCGACCTGCTTAAGAGCACTTTCTCCAGAGGTTGCTACAGCAATATCAAATCCTGCATCTGTGAGAGCTTCTGAGAGTACTTCTAAGTTTGTAGGAGTATCATCAACAATCAAGATCAAATTGGTATTTGAAATATACATTATTCTTATTGGTAAAATATTCAGTTTCACAATAATATTGCAATAATTATTAACAATATTAATGAGATCTTCTAATAAGTAGATGGCTCAGAGAAACAAAGCTATGCAAAGAAATATAAATATCTTGAATTTGCCTTGCTTTAACCCTAGAGGGCAATTACAAACCAACAATAATTAATTAAGACCAACCTACTTTACGGAAGACAACGTTCATTTTATTAAGACTTTCTACCTGATAGGTTGAGTATTTTTACTGTATATATTAACCTAATTATTTTTTAATAAGAACAAAATATTTTTTACTTTTAAAGTATTTTTTTAGTGAGATTATTTTGTATGTTCCCTACCCTTATGAAGCGTTTGTAACTTAAATAGGATCGCTGTAGTTAAGTTTGCTTTAGGGGAATCTTTATCACAAATTCAGTACCTTGTCCTAGCTGGGAAACACAATGTAATGAGCCATTATGCCCCTCAGTTATAATTTGGTAACTCACTGCTAGTCCCATTCCTGTACCTACACCAACAGGTTTAGTAGTAAAAAATGGATCAAAAATCCTAGATTGAATTTCTTCTGGTATTCCTTGTCCATTATCAGCAATACGGATAATGAGATAATTGTTTTCCAATTCTGTATGAATCCAAATTGTTGGAGAGGTATGAGCTGAACCAGCTAACTTAAAACTTTCTTCCAAGACATCAATAGCATTGTGAAGGATATTTATAAACACTTGGTTAAGCTGTCCAGCATAACATTCAATCAAGGGTAGCTCACCATATTCCTTAATCACTTTGATTGTAGGATATTCTGGTTTTGGCTTGAGTCGATGTCCTAATATCATTAGAGTACTATCAATGTTTTCGTGAATATTAACGACTTTGACCTCAGCTTCGTCTAAGCGGGAGAAGACTCGTAGGGAGAGTATAATTTCCCGAATGCGTTCCGCACCAACTGTCATCGATTCTAGTAGTTTTGGCAAGTCCTCTATCAAAAAATTCAGTTCAATAACCTCTAATATTGCTTGTACTTTAGAGACAGGATTGGGATAGCATTGTTGATAGGCTTGTATCAGTTTCAGCAAATCATCAATATATTCATGTGCATAAATTAGATTTCCATAAATAAAGTTGACTGGGTTATTTATTTCATGCGCTACACCCGCTACCAGTTGACCCAAGCTAGACATTTTCTCACTCTGAATCAGTTGCATTTGGGCTTGTTGTAACTCTTTTAAGATTTGTTGAAGTTTTGCTTCTGCTTGTCGGCGTTCCTGAACTTCATTTCTTAACTGAACTTGTGCATTTCTCAATGCTAAGTGAGTGTTTACACGCGCTCGCACCTCATCCACCTGAATTGGTTTAGTGATGTAGTCTACTGCCCCTAGTTGCAATCCTTTAACTTTACTTTCTACTTCAGAAAGAGCTGTCATAAAAATGATAGGAATATCTTTTGTGTCAGCATTAGCTTTTAGACAGCGACACGTTTCAAATCCATCTATTCCAGACATCATCACATCTAATAAAATTAAGTCGGGTTGTATTAATAGAACTTTATTTAGTGCCATCTCACCACTTTTAACAACAGATACTTTTAAACCAGTATCATGTAAAATATCAAATAAAATTCGAATATTAGTCGGAGTATCATCAACAATTAAAATTGTATTTTGTCGAATATCTGTCATAATGAAGGGGAAATATGAGAGTGATGAAAGTATAAACTGACTCAGTGAAATACTCAGTTGAATTCCGGCTTAGAAGGAGTCGTAGAATTAATGTGTGCTTCGATGAGAAAAGCGATCGCGTCTACTTCAAATTCGTCAGCCAGTAATAGCACTTGCTCAGCAAAAGCTGCATACTTTGCATCTAACTGTTTGATTTGGTTTATTTCTGCTTGAATATCTGCTACATCACAGCGTTGTACAGCTTGATATAAGGCCGTAATTTCAGATATAGGTGGAATCACCATTTCAGCTATCTTTTCTGATATAGGCTGATACTTAATAGGTAATTCATTAGCTAAACCAAAGTTTATCTCTTCGACTGGTTCAGACTTGCCAGCTGTGGGCTCAAAGGGTACAAAGTTTTGCTCTAGCTGTTCTGGGTTCATATTTGTACTTGTATCTTCAATATTATTTATCAACATCAGCAGGTAAAAACCACATTGATAGATAATGTTGATACCTTGACGTTCTTTTTCTGTTAAACTTTGAGAACGCTGTATGATTTGTGCATGCCCCAAAATCCCATTGAGAAGCGTACGTGCTTCATAGCTTATATTTGCGAAGAATTCATTTTTAGCTAGATGAGATCTGTTAGTAGCTTCGTGAATTTGCTTTTGTGCTCGTTGTTCTAACTCTTCATTTAATTTTCTGAGCTTTACTATTAACTTTGTATTTTCATTAATCACAGCAGATATACTAAAAGTAGTAACAGCGACTGTGCAGATGAATGTTTGCAGGAGTAAATGAGATTGGGAAACAGTTGTTTTAAACAATGCTCCAAAGCCATGTGTTGTTCCAAAAACAGCGATCGCTACTACAAGAATCATCAATAAAGTTGTTACCCAAGAGCCAAAGCGAAATGCTGACCAAATCAACAGGGGTATTATCAAATGCTCCAAGGGATAACTTAGCCAAAAAGACATGCAACTTAGGGCAATCAACAAGACCAACAAGAATATAAATTCGAGAACTTGTTGCCTATGAAGTTGTTTGTGCTGTCTAGATGGAGGATTTAATGACAGTAATGTAGGTGTGATCAGGACCAGCCCAGTAAAATTCGATGTGTACCAAGTTTGCCATAATTCTGTATAAGATGTCCTAGAAGAGTTGTTATTGAGCCATAGTATAGCGACAATAAGGGTAGAACTGACCACTGTACTAAGCATCAGTAGCACCACAAATTGAAAAACATTTCTGGAGCGTTCTAGTAAATTTCGGTATTCAATCAAGCGATTAATAAAAAAGGCAGTTGCTTGTAGAACAATGAGTTCTACAACAGCAATACTGCTACTAATAAGAATATTGTGATAATAAAAGAAATAATTAGTAATAAAATCACTTATTAGGATAGCGGGCACAATGCGATATCCTATCAGGAGTATTATGGCTAAATAAACACCAGATGAAGGACGAAAAGCTAATGTCCCATCGTTAAAGGAGAGTGAATGCAGTACAGTAGGCGAACAGAAAGAAATTACAGAAAATGTAACTACTGCTATTAATCCTGTTTGCGATGATAACCATGGAAATTTACTTTTAGTATCTGTTTTATGCATAGCTTTTCTCTAGGTAATCTAGAGAAATGATCCTTCACACTTATTTCCAGGATTCCCAAAAATTTTGCTTCAATAACACTATCAAGCAGATTCGCCCACAAATCAGTGATACGGCAAAAAGTATCATCCTAAGATAGAATAGAGCATGTGTTTGCTGCCTATTATCAGACAGCACAAAAATATCAAGGAGAAATAAATTAGTGGGCAATACTTATACAGGGGGTTGCCAATGTGGAAAAATTCGCTACGAAATCCAAGGCGAACCATTAACCCTCTACCTCTGCCACTGTAAAGAATGCCAAAAACAATCTTCCAGTGCTTTTGGGATGTCGCTCACGGTACCACGAGATGCGGTTATCCTTGTTCAAGGAGAACCAAAGGCTTGGACTCGTGGGACGGATAGTGGACGTGAGGTGACTTGTTTGTTCTGCGATCGCTGCGGAACGAGATTGTTTCATAAGCGAACCTACAGTAAAGAAACAATCAACGTCAAAGCCGGGACTTTAGATGATACGAGCTGGCTGCGTCCCGTTGGTAATATCTGGACATGTAGTGCTCAACCATGGGTTTCAATTTCAGATCAAATGCTCAACTACGAGGGGCAGCCAGAGGATGTGCAACCTTTATGGGAAAAATGGAACAGTATTCATAACACTGATAGCTCTCAATCACATTAACCTTAAATAGAGGTAAGCGAAGATTCAATAGGTATCTTATATATATATATGGAATGGGTGGCTTATATGACGTAAGTCGTTAATCAAATCTCTATCCAAAGATAATAGACACGAAAGAGTATTTTGCCCGAAATTTATTATTGTACTATGTTGTCTATCATCTTTTTTAGTTTATTATGGCTTTGAGTAACAGCCTTGTGGTGGTAAAGTCATCAAAGTTTGTAAAACTGTGTTGTCCTCTAAAGCAAAAGTTTATTTCTTCTCAACAAACAGCAGTCGAGTTTAGTGGTAACGTCCATAAAATATTGTTGGTGGAACGACGCATCAGATCACTTTATAGCAATCCAAGGAATCTAGATACTCTGCAATTCGTTACTGTAGAGGTATAAGTTTTTGAGATTGAGAGGAGCTTAAGCAGTAGACGACCACGGCTTGAACTTTGCAACTGTGCCTGATGAAGCAAGAGAAACAAATGAGCAATGAGTCAACATCATCAAGCGTTGCTGGCGTCGATTTCCTTCTGGGCGGCGGTGAAATGGGTGCGCGGATGCGAGAGAAGGACTGGTCAAAGACACCACTTGGTCCAGTACAACAATGGCCACAAAGTCTGAAAACAGCCGTGCGCATTATGCTGACCTCTCGCCAAGCCATGTTTGTTTGGTGGGGCGAAGAACTCATTAATCTTTACAATGATGCCTATAAGGCGATTGTTGGTGGTAAACATCCCGAGGCTTTGGGACAGCCGGCGTCTTATGTGTGGCGAGAAATCTGGGACCAGGTTGGACCTCGGGCAGAATCAGCAATGCGGGAGAATGAGGGCACTTACGACGAAGCGCTGCTGCTGATTATGGAGCGCCACGGCTACCCTGAAGAAACTTATTATACATTTTCCTATAGCCCTGTCCCTAATGATCAAGGCGGTACAGGTGGTATTATTTGCGCCAATACAGATGACACACAGCGTATAATTAGTGAACGCCAATTAGTGCTGTTACGTGAACTGGCCACTAGGACAGCAGATGCAAGGACCTTTCATGAAGCCTGCACGCTGAGTGCAAGTTGTCTGGAAACTAACCCTTATGACCTACCCTTCGCAATGATTTATCTGGTTAATCCAGATAAACAGCAAATTTTTCTAGCTGGGACGTGCGGGATCGAGCAGGATCATGCAGCAGTTCCTAAAACAGTCGAGTTAGATTCCATTTCGGATTGGCCTTTTGCAAAAGTCCTTAGAACACATAAAGCCTGCCTTATTTCTAATTTGGAAGCCTCTTTTGGCCACCTACCGGCAGGCGCTTGGAGGCAGGAACCACATCAGGCAGTAGCCGTGCCGATCGCGGCATCAGGCAAGACAGGAATAACTGGTATATTAGTTGCTGGGTTAAATCCGTTCAGACTCTTCAACGATAATTATCAAAGATTCATTGATTTGGTTTCATCTCAGATTGCGGCCAGTATTGCTAACGCCCAAGCTTATGAACAAGAACGCCAGAGGGCTGAAGAATTAGCAGAACTTGATCGCGCGAAAACCCTCTTTTTCAGCAATGTTAGCCATGAGTTTCGGACGCCACTGACCCTCATGTTGGGTCCTCTACAAGATACCTTAGCTTATTGTACTACCCTGTTGCCAGAAGAACGAGAGCAGTTAGAAATGGTGCAGCGCAACGGTCTCCGGCTTTTGAAACTGGTCAACACCCTTCTAGACTTCTCACGCATTGAAGCTGGACGTGTTGAAGCTTCATATGAACCTACTGACCTTGCCACTTTTACTGCAGAATTAGCAAGTGTATTTCGCTCAGCTGTAGAACGAGCAGGGATACAGTTTTCAGTCGATTGCTCTCCCCTCCGAGAACCAGTGTATGTAGATCGGCAGATGTGGGAAAAAATAGTTTTTAATCTGCTTTCTAATGCATTCAAGTTTACATTTGAAGGCAAAATAACGGTTAACTTGCAGTGGTTAAACGACTATGTTGCTTTGGTGGTACAAGATACAGGAATCGGTATTCCAAAAGAAGAGATCCCTCACCTATTTGAACGATTCCACCGTGTCAAGGGGGCACAAGGACGTGCTTTTGAAGGCTCAGGAATTGGATTGTCACTGGTGCAAGAATTGGCGAGAATGCATGGTGGAACCGTTCAAGTAACGAGTGTTTTAGGAGCAGGTAGTTGCTTTACTGTGTTGATTCCCACAGGATCAGCTCATTTGCCTCAAGACCGCATTAGTGCCGCTCGAACCCTAGCTTCCACAGCTTTGGGTGCAACCCCATACCTAGAAGAAATTCTGCGTTGGCTACCTCAAGAAAACGGGGAGCAGGGGAACTGGGGCGAGAGAAACTTTAAGTTTCCCTTTGCCTCTGTGCCAAAGACTGCTCGTATTCTTCTTGCTGATGACAATGCTGATATGCGTGATTACGTCAAGCGGTTATTAAGTCAGCAGTACGAAGTGGAAGCAGTTGCAGATGGTTTAGCGGCTTTGTCTTCTGTGCGTCACCGGGTCCCAGACTTGGTACTGACGGACGTCATGATGCCGGGATTAGATGGCTTTGGCTTGCTGCAAGAATTAAGAACTGATCAGAATACAAGAGAAGTTCCAATTATCCTGGTGTCAGCACGGGCAGGTGAAGAGGCTCGAGTGGAAGGATTAGAAGCGGGAGCTGATGACTACCTGACCAAACCATTCTCTGCGCGTGAATTATTGGCACGGGTGGAGGCTGCCTTAAAAATGGCTCGTCTTCGACAGGAGGCGATGCAAAGAGAGCAAGGACTACGGACTGAAGCAGAGGTTGCAAAAGCTCGGCTGGAAAATGTTTTGGCTGGTATTCAAGATCAATTTGTAGTGTTGGATCGAGAGTGGCGCTACACTTTTGTCAATCATCAGGCAACGGAAGTTATTGGTCAGCAAAAAGAAGAGTTACTGGGTAAAAGTATCTGGGTCGTTTTGCCAGATCTTGTCGGCAGCAAGTTTGATGTGCAGGTTCATCATGCTGTTGCAGAACAAAAGGTGATTTGGTTTGAGTACTTTTACCCAGCCTGGCAGCGTTGGTTTGAAAATCGCGTCTACCCTTTTGCAGAAGGTGTAAGCATCTTTTCTACAGACATTACTGATCGCAAGCAAATCGAGGAAGAACGTACTCAACTCCTTGTCCGTGAACAACAACAAACGCGCCGCTTACAAAAGCTTGCTGAAGCGTCTTTGATAATCAACTCAACCCTATCACTCAACGAAAGACTCCAGCTCATCACCGACAAAGCCCGCGATATTATTGAAGCACACCAATCTGTGACAAGTTTAACTATAGATGAGAACTGGGCACAGGCAATCCACACGATTTCTCTTTCCGATAAGTATGCTCAGTGGCACAACTACAATGAAAAGCCCACTGGTGCTGGAATATATAACCTGGTGTGCAAAATGCAACGTCCCATGCGCATGACTCAAGCTGAACTAGAAGCACATCCAGCATGGCGTGGTTTTGGCAAAGAAGCAAAAAAACATCCTCCCATGCGCGGGTGGCTAGCAGCACCTTTTACAAACAATCACGGCAAAAGTATCGGTCTGATTCAGCTTTCTGACAAGTACGAAGGGGAGTTTACAGAAGCTGATGAAGCAATTTTAGTACAATTGGCGCAGATTGCATCATCAGCGATTGAGAATGCTCGTCTCTACGAAGAGTCACAACAAGCCAATCGGGTTAAAGATGAGTTTTTGGCAGTTTTGTCCCACGAGTTGCGATCGCCGCTTAACCCCATTCTTGGTTGGGCAAAACTCTTGCAGACCCGTGAGTTTAGCACAGTAGAACTTAAGAAAGCCGTTTCAATAATTGAACGTAATGCAAAATTGCAAGTTCAACTCATTGAAGATTTGCTGGATGTCTCTCGCATTTTACAAGGCAAACTGAACCTCAAGATGGTTCCCGTTCACCTCATGCCCGTCATTGAGGCAGCAATAGAGACTATGCATTTGGCAGCAGAGGCTAAAAATATTCAAATTGAGACGATGCTGGATGGCTCTGTAGGAAAAGTTTTGGGCGATTCTGGTCGTTTACAACAAATTATCTGGAATCTGCTATCAAATGCTATTAAATTTACTCCTGAAGGGGGAAAAGTCTTTGTTAGCTTAGAATCTATTGACGCTCAAGCTCAAGTTACAGTAACTGATACAGGCAAAGGGATTAGCCCTGATTTCCTCCCCCACATGTTTGAATATTTCCGTCAGGCTGATAGCACAACAACCCGAAAGTTTGGTGGCTTAGGATTAGGGTTAGCAATTGTCCGTCACCTAGTAGAACTACATGGTGGCAGAGTTTGGGCAGAGAGTGCAGGCGAGGGGCAGGGAGCTACTTTTACTCTCAGGTTTCCACTCATCAAGAAAGATTTAATACTGACTAAAGACACAAACGCTGCAGTTCTAAATGCTTCTCCCACAACTTCAATTCTCAAAGGTATTCAAATCTTAGTTGTAGATGATGATGCCGATACTCTGAGTTTTTATACATTTGTACTAGAGCAGTTTGGTGCAAGCGTAATTGCTGTATCATCAGCACAAGAAGCACTGCAAGAATTGGCAGAAACAGAGCCAGATGTTTTGCTCAGTGACATTGGAATGCCAGAAATCGATGGTTATATGCTAATGCGCCAAGTCAGAGCATTGCACGCAAATCAAGAGAAACAGATTCCAGCGATCGCCTTAACTGCCTATGTAGGAGAAATCAACGAGCAACAGGCTCTACAATCAGGCTTTCAAAAGCATATTGCTAAACCGATTGAACCAGAAGAGTTAGTCAAAACAATTGCAACTTTAATTGGTAGAAGTAGGAATAGTTGAACTAAGGTGTTGGCGACAATATCGGGGTGCTGCCATGCGGTTTGATAGAAAATAGATACAAGGACACAGCTTCTGGATCAGAAAAGTCACTGCTAGGGTAATCAATTTTTAGTTCTAATGGATAGGTGTGTTGCAATTCTGACAGAAGATGGTCAATTTGATTTGAGAAAGCAGTATTCAAGGCTGGAGTTGTGTCTTTGATGAAGAAGAGCCAATGGAAGCCTTTTTGAACTTCGTCTTGAATGCGCTTTTTAACGTTAGCAACTAGAGTCGGAGACTTCCATAACTCTGCATAACCTTGGGGAGTAAATAATTCTGGATGATCCCACCGGGCAAACCCGTAGAATGGAACCGAGTGAGTTTGCGCAGCATAATATCCAAAAGTAGGACCTAGGTAATCGGGTGCAAGTAAGTAAACTGCTTGCTCTACATGCCACTTTTCTATATTGGTAGACAGTGAACGCACACCCGATTTTGCTATATCACCAAAGGATATAGCTTGTAGCATATTTGGGAAAACCATCCAGCACAGGAACAGAAATAAAACAGCTATTCGTAGGACTGAGCGAATACGATGCCTGTAAGTGCGACGATTTAAATATCGTAGAAGAGTGATTGTCCAATGAGTGTAGAGTACGTAAGCGATCGGCGTTATAAGAAACATGTAGCGACCGCCTCCATTGTTGGAGAGTGCTGCTTCTGAAATAGCAACTAATCCCATACTTGCAGCCAGAATGACTATGTGTGAGGAGCGCACAGTATGGTAAAACAGCCTAATTGCCCCGACTCCCAATGCCAAGATGACTGGCACAACAATGAGAGATCGTAATCGCATCACGGGGATTGTGAAAGCAACACAATCAATAAACAATCGCGATCGCAACACCCAAGGGGTGGTATTTGACCAAGGAGTACCTGTATGCAGATGAGTGAAGAAAACTGGTAGCCAAGGAGTGAATAGCAAAAAAATTGCTCCAAAGGCAAAGGCAAATGGCGTCAATCTTACCCTAGTTTCCCCTCGCCATAGTAGGTACACAGTGACCACAGCTAAACTGACAATCAGTAGCAAACCCGTGTATTGGACATAGGTCAATAGGCTAGCACACAGTACAAATCCTAATAAATACTGCCTTTTGTCAACACTATCAATAGCTTTGCAATACAACAGAACTACTAAGCAAGCCAGCAGAGCTGCTAGAGTGTAGGGGCGTGCCTCTTGAGAATAGTAAACTGCTGTTGGTGCTATGGTGGTAATTGCTGCTGCAATTAGTCCGGTTGTTCGTGAGCTAACAACACGACCCAACCAGTAGGTGGCAACAATTAGCAGTAGCCCGAACAAAAGAGCAGGAACTTTTAAGACTATCTCCCCAGTCCCAAACCACTGTATCCACTGATGCATGATGAGGAAGAAGCCAGGGGGGTTGAGTTCACTACGGATGACTGTTTTGACAACTTCTCCTAGCTGGGATGGAATCGCGTCAAAATAGGTTGATGCTTCATCCCGCCACAGACCTAGCCTTAGACTAGGTAAACGCAGCAAAAAGCCTAAGAGTATCAGACCAGTTACTAGATAGCGATCTCTCCGTTGCCAGAAAAGTTCTGAAATGTTAGATCGGGAGAAGAGTTTGACTTTAAAAATGACCATAATTTATTCTGAATCGCTGTAGAGGCGAAACAGGTGATCTAAATCCTTAAGGTAAAAAATATCTGAGACTCAGTTGGGTAGTTTCAATCTCTGGCATGGTGTCAGAGTAGAAAGAAGAACAATATAATTCAGAGTATATATTTCTTTGATGGTAAAAATTAATATAATGCTCTGATATGAGCAATTCAAACCTTTTAACAAATTTTGACACAAAGTACCGTCGGCGTGAAAACGACTGGCGGTTATTTTTGCGTTTAGTACCGTATGCCCGTCGGAATCAACGACTGCTGACATTGGCAGTGTTGCTACTTGTGCCGATGGTCATAGCTAACGCTATACAACCACTACTGATTGGACAGGCTATCTCTGTTATTCGTCATGAACCTAGCACATATGAATTTCTTAAAGTACGTCCATTACCACAGGCTATAAATATCATCGAGGTATTGTTGCTAATCACTGTAACTGTACAGATCACATTTACAGGTCTTCAAGGTTATCTTGTGCAAAAAGTGGGGCAACAAATCACCGCAGAAATTCGCCAAGATCTATTTCATCATGTCACATTACTTGCAGTACGTTTTTTTGACAGAACGCCTGTAGGAAAACTTATTACCAGGCTCACCAGTGACGTTGAAGTGTTGGGAGATGTCTTTTCCACAGGGGCGATCGGCATTGTCTCAGATTTTTTCTCGATGCTGGTGATTATCGGTTTTATGTTTTCCATCGAGTGGCAACTTGCTTTATTACTGTTGTTGATGTTGTTGCCAGTGACAGGGTTAATTGTTTACTTCCAACAGCAGTATCGGAAGGCAAATTATAAAGCTAGGGAAGAACTTTCTATCCTGAACTCTCAACTACAAGAAAATATTATTGGGATGAATGTAGTGCAGCTGTTCCGGCGAGAAAAGTTCAATGCCGAGTTGTTTCGCGCGACTAACAAACGTTACATTCAACAGGTGGATCAGACCATCTTTTATGATTCTGCAGTCTCAGCAACCTTGGAGTGGATTGCCTTAATTGCAATTGCTGGTGTGCTGTGGATAGGCAGTTTTTTACTTTTGCAACAACAATTGACTTTTGGGATATTGTCTGCATTTGTTTTGTATGCCCAGCGGTTGTTTGACCCTTTACGACAATTTGCTGAAAAATTTACCACAATTCAAGCAGGTTTTACTGCAATTGAGCGGGTTAGTGATATTTTAGATGAACCAATAGAAATACGCGATCGCATTGATCCTAAATTCTTGATATTAGATTCTCAATTGGAAGATATCGACGAACTTGCAGGAATTTGGGAAACTGACGATCAACCAGACGATCCAATATCGAAGATTCGCAATTCTCCAAAATTTGGGGAAATCTGCTTTGAACATGTCTGGTTTGCCTACAAAGACAATGATTATGTCATTAAAGATCTCAACTTTACAATTCATCCTGGTGAAAAAGTTGCTTTAGTAGGTCCGACTGGTGCAGGTAAAAGTTCCATTATTCGTCTTTTGTGTCGCCTCTATGAACCCAGCAAAGGACGCATTTTGGTAGATGGAATAGATATTCGAGATTTATCTCAAGCAGAACTGCGCCGCTACATGGGTGTGATTTTGCAAGAAGGCTTTTTATTTGCTGGTGATGTTAAAAGTAATATCAGCCTAGGAGATAATTACACCTTTAAAGACATTCAACAAGCAGCAGCGCAAACAAACATTACCAATTTTATTGAACAACTACCCCAAGGCTTCGATACTCAACTGAGAGAAAGGGGTACAAACCTTTCTAGTGGTCAAAAGCAACTCTTAGCCTTTGCCCGTGCAGCTATTCGTTCCCCGCAAGTTTTGGTACTAGATGAGGCGACCGCAAGCTTGGATGTAGGAACAGAAACCCTCATTCAGGAAGCTCTTAACAAGCTTTTGATCGGGCGTACGGCGATTATCATCGCTCACCGCCTATCTACTATTCGCAATGTAGATCGGATTTTTGTGCTGAAGCAGGGAGAATTAATTGAACAAGGAAGTCATGAAGAACTGATACAGCAAGGAGGACTGTACGCTAGTTTGCATAATTTGCAAATGCTCGGCAAGACCTAAATATATCAACTTGTACTACAAGTTAAAAACTTATTGGAAACTAACGAAAGACTAACTACAGCATATTTATCACATACTGACTGTTTTGTAGCATTACACGAAACTTTCATTTGCATATTCTTAGTATCATATTTGATAATTTCACCCTGGTAAGTGTACAGGGTTCCATCAGGCTTTTCAAAAGTTAACTCTGCCAAAATCATATTTTGGTCTTGATTGTGCTTGACAACTCTACTGTCTACTACTTTGTAGTTAAACCAATCCCAACCATGATAGATGATGAGTTCTCTTTCTAAAACCTGTATTGAGGGTGGTAGCATTCCCCAACCTCGATAGATTCTATTCAGGCATTTAATATCGCCGCTGCGAGTCAATATGAGCTGAAATAGCTTTTGGTCAAGAGATCCGTAGTATCTTCCTTCTGGCAAATCAATCGCCGTTGGGGCAAAGCGATGTCCCCCAAAGTGACTTGATTTCCAAATTCTCACATTTTCTAAGTTTAAATTAGAAACAGTAGCTGTGGCATGGAAGAAAAATGGATTGCCATATCGGGCACAACACTGATCATGACTACCGTGAGTACACACTAAAATATCTCTTGTTGTGGGTACTTCCATTTCATATTTAGGAATTCCCAACAATAACCACTTCCGAATCACTCCAGCAGCCTGTTCAAGATTTTCTAATTGAAATTCTTGTTTAGAATATCCATTATTAAATCCTTCTTTTTTATAGTAAATTAAAATTTTCTTATGACTTGATTGATGGGATAAATTATTAGCAATCAAAAGAAATTTTATAGAATTCTTAGATTGTTGAAATTCCTCTACTAAAAGCCTTAAATTCTTGGGCACCCATTTAGAATTAAAAGCTTCATATGTCCAAGGTGGCGGACATTCAACTAATACATAAACTTGACAATTGGTAGCACTGCCAATCAAATCTTCTCCTACTTTTCGTGAATAGTCGGAACAAAAAAACGTGTTCATTGAGCGATACTGTGTTGTGTTTTGGGTGTATTTTGTGGAAGATTCAATAAATTTTTTATAAAGAAAAATCAAATATCTATTAATTAAAGATGAAAGTCAAAGGACTTTAGCCACTTTAGTAAATTATAATCTTAATGATAATCTTTTGCAAGTATTCCTCAGGGAGGATAGTGTCCATAAGCATCGGCATTTCGCTAGAATGAGGTATTATTACTCAGTGATCCCCAAGTAAAGTCCTGAGATTCAACATAAATTGTCAGGTCATGTGGCTAGTTTTAAGTGCATTTATGCGAACTATTCCCACATATTCACTGTGTGACTTCAATAATAGAAGCTAGGAATCTAGTTTTACTCTAGCTAAAGTAAATAGTAGATTCAGGTATTTTGATAACTTTTCTAATATTTGCTATGAGCTGGATAATATAAGTAAATAAAACATACTAAACAAAAATTTTGATCCTTTTAAATAGACTTAAGCCATTAGACCGATAATTTAAAGTTCTCAGTAAGTAAAAATGCTATAAAGGTACTAAAGATGTTGGCTGGATTAAGTTACTCCATAACGTAAAATCACTTGTTTCTATGGCTTTTGCTTCTTTCCAGTTTTACGCAGAATTGAATGATTTCTTACCACCCCATAAAAGATATGTGAGGATAGACCATTCTTTTGGAGAAAGAGCCTCGATCAAAGACATGATTGAAGCTTTGGGTGTTCCCCATCCAGAGGTTGATTGTATTAAAGTTAACGGGGAATCAGTTGATTTTTCTTACATCGTTCAGGATGAAGATAACATTCATGTTTATCCAATTTCTGCTACGGCTGTCAAACCAAAAGCACTGAGTGGGGTCTGCTTTGTTTTAGATATTCATTTAGGTAAACTGGCAACATCTTTGCGTCTGTTAGGCTTTGATACGTTGTACCGCAATGACTATGAGGATGAGCAACTAGCCTACATCTCCAGTACTGAAAAACGGATCTTATTAACCCGTGATAAAGGTTTATTGATGCGAAGTATAGTAAATTACGGATATTACGTAAGAAGTACTAATCCACAGCAACAAATCGTGGAAGTCCTGCGACGCTTCGATTTGTTTAGCTCAGTATCTCCTTTTAAACGGTGTTTACGCTGTAACGGATTACTAGAACCTGTCACGAAGGAATCCATCATTGACCAATTTCCACCAACTTTCCAATTGCAGAACAATGAATTTCACCGCTGCCAAAACTGCTCCCAGATTTATTGGAAAGGTTCGCACTATAAGAGATTACAACAGTTTATTGGGCAAGTGCTAGAGGGGAGTTATACCAATTCACCATAAACTTGATAGGCTTGGCAACTAGGGAGACAAGGAGGACAAGGGGATGGATTTGTATCAAGAATTTAGTGAAATGGTATTAGGAGTGGGGAATAGCTTACAGGTGTAGGTTTTTCATAAAAGGGTGAGTCAGGACACTCATTTGAACGAAAAAATCAGCTTCTTCCTTGTCCCCCTTGTCCCTCTTATCTTCCTTCTCCTCTTTGTCCCTCTTTTCTCCCTTTCTTTCCTTTTCTCTTTCTTGTT
>JAJPJF010000235.1 GCA_021324415.1 Nostocales cyanobacterium Centralia_MAG_434 | reverse complement strand
TTTTGAAGAACACCTGAAGACTTTAGAATTGTTAGATCATGCTGCAGAAATTTTGTCACCAATCTTGACACGCTTGGAAGCAGCCGCGATCGCGACCTTGGGGGAAGATTGGGTGAAAACCTGGCACATAAATTTACCGACCTTTGACCAAACTCCTGGAGAGGTGAATATCCCAATCATTTTGTGGCTCTGGAATCTAGCGATCGCCTACGATATGGTGAACTATGCCAAAATGCGCTACAACCTACTTGGAAATGGTAGTCATTGGTTTCCCGGAAACAAAGCAGACCAAGTTAGTCAACTAGATCTAGAGAAATGTCTCAGTCGTAGTCCTAACGCTAATAAAATTCCAGGCATACTTTTACAAGCACATCAGATGTTAGCAAGCGAGGAAGTAAAGCGTTTGTCTCAGAGTTAGACCAGATCACTTATACAAAGCTGCCAGAATTTTTGGCCCTCAATCATAAGAGAATAAAAACTGCAAACGAATTTAATTTATTTGCGGTATAAAGTTTTATGGCTGTTAATCGTCGTCATTTTTTATTTTTGATTGGAGCAAGTGCTCTAACTATGGATGCGTGTGCTTTTGCCCAAAAAACACCTAGTGGCAGTAGCCAGACAAGTCCAAGTAAAACCGGAGTAATCCAAGTACCTCCTTTACCTTATGCTTACGAGGCATTAGAACCACATATTGATAGAGCAACGATGAAGTTTCATCATGACAAACACCATGCAGCTTATGTGAAAAATCTGAATGCAGCATTCGACAAACACCCAGAACTCAAAAACAAATCGGTTGAAGATTTATTGCGTAATCTGCAAAGCGTTCCAGAAGATATTCGCACAATCGTACGCAACAATGGCGGGGGTCATGTCAATCACTCAATGTTTTGGAAAATTATGAAGCCAAAGGGTGGTGGAGAACCAACAGGCGCGATCGCATCGGCTATCAATCAAAATTTTGGCAGTTTTGCTGCTTTCAAAAAGCAGTTTAACGAAGCTGGTGCTGGTCGTTTTGGTAGTGGCTGGGTTTGGCTTGTCCGAAATCCAAATGGCAAGTTGGAAGTGATGACTACAGCAAATCAAGATAGTCCCCTCAGTGAAGGAAAATATCCCATATTAGGCAATGACGTCTGGGAACACGCATATTATCTCAAGTACCAGAACCGTCGTCCTGATTACTTGAATGCTTGGTGGAATGTCGTTAATTGGGACGAGATTAACAAGCAATTTGCAGCGTGAGGGGAGTGGGGTAGAGGAGGACAAGGGAAGGGGGACAAGGAGGACAAGGAGGATGGGGGGGATAAGGGAAGCACTCGATCCTATGCCCTATGCCCCATTCTCCAGTTAAAGCGGCTTTTGAGTCGGTATCCCAGGGGCACGGGGAAATTTAGCTGGTGTGGTTTTTATCTTACGTAAGTATAAACAGTGACGGATGCTATGACTCAGAGGAGTGGTAAATTGTTCGATGGATTCAATGACACCACCCAACTGATTAAGGGCATTTTCTAGAGAGGCTGTTTCTGCCTCTGTCCAACTACCACGGTAAACGACAGCCAAACCACCTTGCTTTAGCAGTGGTAGAGTATATTCGGCACAGACCGACGCTGTTCCTACAGCGCGGATGAGGGCGATGTCGTAGGTTTGGCGGTGCTGAGATTCCTGACCAATGACTTCGGATCTGCCAGTCAGTGTTTTAACATTGGTTAGGCTAAGTGCGGCTTGAATTTTCTCGATAAAACTAATTTTTTTTCGGGTTGCATCAAGGAGAGTCACGGTGCAGTTAGGGACAGTTATGGCTATCGGAATTCCCGGAAAACCTGCACCCGTACCGATATCAATAAAGCTGGGAGGGGATGAGGGGGATGAGGGGAGCCAGTGCGGTCTTGGGGTCTCCACGGACAGTTCGCTCAAGTCGGGAAACCCGCCCACGCGACTGTCCTCCCCAAGTGGAGCAACTGGCGTGGACAAGGGAGAGTTATGATTGTTACCTGAAAGCAAAAATGAAATTCCTCGCACAGAATCCCATAAATGCTTTTCCCAAAATTCCAAAGGTTCGGTGATGCGAGTTAAATTTAACTGGGTATTACCTTCTAAAATTAATTCATAAAGCTGCTGAAACTGTGTCTGCTGGTGGACAGTGGGTTGCCAATTGAGTGTTTGCTGCCATATATCTGCCATTTCAGGCAAAGAGGGAAATATAGAATTATTCACAATGAGAAGAGTGATCGCTATATAGGGTTTAATTAAGTTACTTGTTAGTACGGTAAACACCGTTTTGGCTACACTAATTATCAATCCAGTTTTCCAAAAGAGTTCTAACTCTAACGAGTAACGGTCTCAAGTTTTTATGGGGAACTAATTTTTCAAAATGTAAGCGACCAAGAATTATGCCGGGATGTCGGCTTTGACTCTGAGCGAATTCTTCAATTACCTGGCGAGAGAATATTTTTTTACTCAAAATAAATTCGTTGAAGGTCTGAGAATTTATTAACCAGTTAGCTGCTTTTTCATTAGCTTCTGTTTCTTCATCATTTTCTTCTAAAGCATCGAAGTTGTCTAAATAAGCTCCTTGATGTCCTAACACAATATGTGCTAACTCGTGCATGAGAGTAAACCAAAATGAATCAATTCTGTCATATCTCAATGTCAATGCAATAACGGGGCTACCATCTAAATAAAAAGCTGCGCCATCTAGATAAGTTTTGCTCAAATGCGGCACAATTAAAAAATGTACACCTAAATTTGCTAGCAAATTAGGAATCATCACGATATTTTCTACTTGTTCAGCACACGCGAGAATTTCAGGAATAGCAGCTTCTAGTTTTTTGAGGTCAAAGCTACCAACAGTTTGTTGTTTTGCTAGATTTTCAACTCGCTTCACCCAAGCTATTCGAGAGATTGCCTCTGGTTCTCGATTCTGGGAACAACGAAAATTAACATCTAGCTGGGGTGTTTCATTTAAGCAAGATATACCGTAAAAATTACAGACTTGCTGTTCTAAATTATCAATCGAATCTGTTGCTTTGATCCATCCATTTTTAATTAGTTCAGGAATAGGAGCAATTGTATACAATCGGCTTTTACGGATTATATCTTGCTCCTTTTTTTCTTTTCCCACTAGATGAAGCCGATACTTTGCCTCAAGGTTGGTCCAGAACTCGGGAGAAGTACCCAAGGCTTGGGATAATTCGATAGCTGTTTCAGGTGTAATTTGCTTGCTTCCCCGGATAATTTCGTTGATGGTTTGAACTGGACGACCCATAATTTCTGCTAAATCTTTCTGCGTCCAGCCACGGGCTTCTAATTCTCGACTTAAAATTTTTCCTGGTGTTGGTACTCTTGCTGGTGCTAACTTTTGGTTCATATTGTCGTTTTCCCCTGCTGACGAAGGTTAATGGTAGTCCTCAATATCGATAATTGTGAGGTAGTTTCCCTGTTCATCCTCATCTACTGTTAGTATGAGACGCCATTGGTCATTTAAACGTAAGGAACGCTGTCCTTGTTTTCCTCGTTTTCCTTTAAGTTTCTCAAACCTCAATCCTTTTTGAGCATATAAGTCTCGCTCATCTACAGCAGCATCAATAATTGCCATGACTTCAAAAAAGTCATCAACCACATCTGGGTATTTATGAGCATCTTTTTCTTCTGTGTAAAGTGCTTCGAGTTTCTTTTTTTTGAAATCAAAACGCAAAGCTTCCCCCAATCTGAATGTACCGAATGCTGCATTATACTACGGTTAAATTCAGCCTTGGGGTGAATCGGCGATATCTCAATTGTAAATTTTAATATGACAAGAGTTTTAAGCTATTTGTAAAGTTTCTTAGATTATCTTGAAAATTAACGTAAACCTATCTTGTGAAGGGTTTTGACATTTCCCCTCAACGGCATACCTTAATGAAGCATGATTATTTACTACTGTTGCTTTATAGTACTAATATACTATTAATTATGGTTAAGAGCAAGTTATGTACATACTTGCATCTTGCTCCTTCCTTGTGGAAGGGCTGGTGGGCGGATCTTGCCTAAGAAAGAGTAGGCTTTTTCGGCTGCAATTTTCGTAATATGGCTCTGGTGCTAGATCTAAGCAGAGATAAGTCTAGGCAGTTCATATGACTGTTGAGGCTACTGATTACACCAAGATAACGTTACAAATACTCAAAAAATTGCTCTGGCACTAATCTCAATTCTCCTGATTTAAAGCGGCTGATATCTACCCAGAGTGCGGTTTTTTGTCGCTCACCTTCGGCAAAGACTAACTTTTCTAGTTGATAAAACTTGGGATCAACAAAGTCACATTCATAAAGTTGAATGATTTCGTGTCCAGGCTGACCGTTATAAGTAAATATATTCTCCAAACAGCTCAAGTATCGAATATTCTTTAATTCTGCTTGGATTTCTTCTTGAAATTCACGTTGGAGGGCAGCTAGACTTGTTTCGCCAAAATCTACACCACCTCCCATTGCACGGTAAAAAGTTTGCTGCTTAACAGGATCATAGCCTTCAGAGATGAAAATACGATCTCCATTGCGAATGAGTCCTAAGGCTAGAACTCGAATTTCACCGGATTTGTGCATTGTTGTTACTAGTTGTTATGAATAAATGAAGGATGACTGTCACTATCTTCGACAGGCCAATCTTCATTCTCTCCGCCAATGTACAATTTCTCAAGAGAAACATATTCTTCACTCAGTTGGCTGAGGGCATTGATGAGAATATCTAGGGCGATCGCATCCGAAGTGCCCAAGTCAAACCAACAACGCGCCCACATCCCTTGATATTCAAAATCACCCATGTTGTGCATCAAAGCCAACAAGCTTTTGTCATACCCTCCAGAGTCATAATCCATATAGCTAAGATCCACTCCTGTTTCCTGTACCTGGAGATTTTCTGCATTAAATGCTCCCAACTTACCCAGATAAAACCAGGAATCAAAAACTTCCTCTACATACTGCTTTTCGCGTTCAGAAGGAATTGTGCTGAACTTCAGCCAAATCCATGTATCAAAAGGGTTGAATTCTCGAAATTGTATTTGCATCTTGCACGTTAAGGATTTAGTCTAAGTTAATTTTCCTTACAACCAATTGTAGGAGGTTCGGTTACCTGTTGAACCCCTTCCTGTAGCAGATGAACGCAGATGATTCTTCGTGCACATCTGCGTAATTCCTCAATTATTCCCTCTTTGCCCTTAGGTTGTTCCTGAACCAAGCCGTTTGGCAGCATTACCTCGTTCACGCTCAATTTGTTTCACCATACCAGATGGTAGTTGAGCTTTTTTAGACAGTGCTTTGTCAAAGTCGCTAATAGCCTCTTGCATAAGTTGCTGGTTGTTGTCTTTTCTCGCCTGTTCTTTGAGGATTTGGGCTTTAAGATAATACAACTCTGGGTTATTAGATGTTTGCTTGAGAGCACGATTTGTATAATCGAGTGCCTGATTATACTGTTTTAAATCTCGGTAGGCTATAGCAATACCCCGATCCACCAGATACCGGGGAGCAGCATTTTTTTCTAACCGTTCAATCGCTTGCTGTGGGTTAGCAAAAGGGAGATTCACCGCTAGCATTAAATCCATGTAACCCTTGAGCAAATTCAATTCGGGATCGTTACTAGAAACTGCTTCAGCTTTATCTATATAGTCATAGACTTGACGCAACTCACTTAAGGCTTGAGGTGCACCGTTGACAGTCCCATTACGGCTCAGAATAAATGCTCCTTGTAAAAAGTGCCCGACTGCTGTATACAAATTGCCCCGTAAAGGATCACTCCGCATTATCCTTTGTGAAGTTTCTAGAGTTTTCTTGCTATATGTGTCTAGTGTGGCCCAATCCTGATTTGTGTATGCTAAAGAAGCCTTCATAGCATAGGCTAATGGTTCATTAGGTTCTGCAGATAGAGCTTGTTGTAAGTAACGTTCTGCCCCTTGGTAGTCACCCTGTTGAAAAATAGCTTTGAATGCTGCCTCCGTCTTATCACCAATCTTACGAGGCTGAGTTGTTCTAAAAGGATCTGCAGCTAGAGAGGGATTCCCCCACATACTAAATGCAAAGGCAGTTGTCAAGGCAACTTTGACTAGGTTGGTAAATGTTAAAAATCGAATGGGTAATGGAGGTCGTAAGTATTTGGTCATTGTTCTTCTCAGGATAATTACTATTGAAAATTTTTTATTTATGTTATTCTTAATACTAGAATAACATACATATAATTACGCCTATTTGAATATAAATTTGTTACACAACTAGACTCAGTTCATGATTATCAAGTTCCCAAACTTGCTGTCACTGTTGCTGAAGAAAATTTGAACAAAATTTTGGTAGGCGTTTTCACCTGAGATTTTTACTATAAAGTGTAGCCGTTTTGGAGGGAGGTTTGATGAGAGGTTAAAATCTTTGTAAATGACTCGCTTTGATAATTAAAAATCAAAAATCAAATATTGAATGACTCGTGTAATAGGTTTAATCAGTGGCACATCTGTAGATGGTATAGATGCAGCTTTAGTAGAGATTTCTGGTAAAGATTTGGATATCAACGTAGAGTTGGTAGCTGGCGCAACGTATCCCTACCCACAGGAACTGAGAGAACGCATCCTGACCGTGTGTGCAGGAAATGCTATCTCAATGGTAGAGTTGGCAGACTTAGACGATGCGATCGCCACTGTCTTTGCCCAAGCAGCACACAATATTCAAATGGGTCACCAATCGGCTACTTTGATGGGTTCCCATGGTCAGACGGTATATCATCGACCACCACGTGAGGGAGTAGGGAGTAGGCAGTGGGGAGATAGGGAGGCAATATCCCTTGGCTATTCCCTTCAACTGGGACGAGGTGCAGTCATTGCGAATTTGACGGGGATCACAACTGTGAGTAATTTCCGTGTAGCAGATATTGCGGCTGGTGGTCACGGCGCGCCTCTTGTACCTCGTGTAGATGCTGCTTTACTAAGCCATCCTCAAGAAGCACGTTGTATTCAAAACATAGGTGGTATTGGTAACGTTACTTATGTACCCCCTCGCAAAGAAAACTGGTTAGAAAAGATACGTGCTTGGGATACTGGTCCAGGAAATAGCCTACTGGATTTAGCAGTCCATCATTTAACTGCAGGTGCTAAGACTTATGATCAGGATGGCCGTTGGGCAGCCAGTGGAACTCCTTGCTATCCTTTAGTAGAACAATGGCTCAACCAAGACTACTTTCATCTACTACCTCCTAAATCCACAGGTCGAGAGTTATTCGGTGTGGCATACCTGCATGAGTGCTTAAAAGACGCCGAAGCTTACCAACTCAGTCCAGCTGATATACTGGCAACCCTAACAGAACTCACTGCAGCTTCGATTGTTCATAGCTATCGTACCTTTATGCCACAAATACCCCAACAGATACTACTGTGTGGCGGTGGTAGTCGCAATCTGTATTTAAAACATAGGTTACAAGTCCTTTTAGGATCAGTACCAGTTTTAACCACAGATGAAGCAGGCTTGAGCGCCGATTTTAAAGAAGCGATCGCCTTCGCAGTTCTAGCCTACTGGCGACAATCAGGTGCCCCTGGTAACTTGCCAACTGCCACTGGGGCATCTGGTGAAGTCCTTTTGGGAGAAGTGTGTAGACCCTTTGCTTGAGACTCCCCGGTTCTAAGACCATTGGCAAACAAAGAGGACAGGGGGGACAGGGGGGACAGGGGTAGGGTGTTAACTTTGTGAGAAAATGGCTGAAAAAAGTTCATACAGTTTTTGTGTCTTTTTTTTCAGCAGGAAAACACGATCCTTCGTTGTGAGAGCATGGAC
>JAJPJF010000360.1 GCA_021324415.1 Nostocales cyanobacterium Centralia_MAG_434 | reverse complement strand
GTGTTACCTATGTAGCTTTCAGTCCTGATGGTCAAATACTAGCATCAGGTAGTCGAGACAAAACAGTGAAACTATGGCGACGAGAACGTAATGCCAGTAAAGAAGGCTTTGTCTTTCGACTGTACAAGACTCTGCAGCAACATACTGGCACAGTTTGGAGCCTAAGCTTCAGTTCTGATGGTCAACAGTTAGCCACAGCAGGTGAAGACAACATTATCAATATTTGGAGTGTTAAAGGAATAGGTAAGTTAGATGCCCATCCCTATAAAACCTTCAAGGGTCACAATGATGCTGTTGCTAGCGTGGCTTTTAGCCCAAATAACAAAGTACTAGCATCTGGAAGTTACGACAAAAGTATTAAACTGTGGCGTTTAGACGCCCCAACACTTCCCATTCTTCAGGGTCATCGAGATCGAGTTTTAAGTGTTGCTTGGAGTCCCAATGGTAAGATGTTAGTCTCTGGCAGTCGTGACCACACAATAAAACTTTGGCAACGATACATGAGTCGCAATGGAGTGGAAACGCGGCTCTACAAAACTTTGAGGGGACACACAGATAGGGTCGAAAGCGTCAGTTTTGATCCCAAGGGTCAAATGTTTGCCTCAGCAAGTTATGACAAAACTATAAAACTTTGGCGACGCGACGGTTTGTTACTTAAAACCCTCCAAGGTCATAGCGATAGTGTCATGAGCGTCAGCTTTAGCCCAGATGGACAGTTGTTGGCATCAGCTAGTAAAGATAAAACTGTGAAATTGTGGAGTCGTGAGGGTATGTTGCTCAAAACTCTGGTAGGACATAGTGGTTGGGTCAATAACGTGAGTTTCAGTCCCAATGGTCAGGTTCTGGCTTCTGCCAGCGATGATCAGACAGTTAAATTGTGGCAACGAGATGGTACTTTATTGAAAACTTTCTCGCCTCATGACAGTTGGGTGTTAGGCGTAAGCTTCAGTCCTACTGACAAGCTACTAGCTTCTGCTAGCTGGGATAATACTGTGAAGCTATGGCGCTGGGACGGTACTTTGTTGAAAAGCCTGTTAAAGGGTTATAGCGATAGTGTCAATGCTGTCAACTTCAGTCCCAATGGCGAAGTTCTTGCCGCTGCCAGTTGGGATAGCACTGTTAAACTCTGGAGTAGTGACGGCAAATTGATCAAATCCCTCAATGGCCATCATGCTCCAGTACTCAGCGTCAGCTTTAGCCCAGATGGACAAACTCTGGCATCAGCCAGTGTTGACAACACAATTATTCTATGGAACTTGGATCTTAATGACCTGCTTCGTCGCGGTTGTAACTGGGTGAGAGATTACCTCAAGTCCAACCGTAACGTAGATCAACGCGATCGCACTCTTTGTGATGGTGTGGGGGATAGGAGTTAGCAGTTAGGAGTTAGGAATGGGGAGTATGCTTCCCTCTTCCCTTGTCCTCCTTGTCCTCCTTGTCCCCCTGATGCTTCCCTACCTTCACTCCCTCATTCCTTCACACTCTCCTTCTCTTTCCAAGATCTGTAGCTTCTCTAAAAAACTTTTCAGCCTCATACGTTCAATATAAGGCCAGCCTCCATGAGACTCTATATCCTTAAGCAGGGAGTAAAGTGCCTGACGGTTATCAGGTAAACTATGTAGGAAAACTCCATCTCGGATCTCTCTATGCAGCTGCTCTAGCTGACGCAGCAAAGCCAAAAGAGCCATGGCATTCCCTTGACAGTTGAGGGCTGCATCATTAACTACAGATGCGATCTCCTGTAGTTCATATGACAATTTCTCTGAATTCAAATTTTGACCTTTATTCATGCCTCCTATCCGTTTAAGCTCATCCAATCTCTTCAAGGGATGTGTTATTCGCCATCTTTATCCTTTACCCTTTGTAACTAATGACTAACAACGACGACTGTGCAGCTATCATCCTATATTATGCATAGAATATGCTACAAGCTTGCCCTCATGTAAGCTTACATGAGCTATCTAACCAGGTGTATAAATTTTTAGTCTATCTTGGATTTCTCAAGCATAAATGCTTGATTAAGTGGGGCTTGGTTCCTCAATGGGATATGGACTTCCTTAGTAAATATTATGGATGCTTTGATCTTGAGTTAAAAAAAATCGTATGATCTGGCTGAATCACCCATAAAGCAATGGGTTGTGTGTAGTAGTAACACATACATAATACAAAAAGACAATAGTGACGCTACTTTTGCACCAGGCAAAGGTAGTCCGCGAGGAAAAACCCACAAAGGAATGTTCCTCAGGTTATTCGTCCCTATTTGTCAAGGCTGATTAATTTCTGTCTCCAGAAAGTAACTGCCGCCGACAGTCCAACTGCTGGTTTTTGTCTCGTTTAACTACACATCCCAAACGCTAGGGCTTAAAAGCTAGGCTTCAACAAAGGGATACATTGAAGTACATTTAGCACAGAGAGAAGTTTGAACGGCTGATTTTGCCGTAGGCGTTCATGAGGCGACTTGTCATGAGACATCAAAGCTTCGGAGTTTTACAACTGAGATATTAATTTTTGACATTGAGGTTGACCATGAGGTATCGCGCTTTAATTGTTGCATTCTTGGCTTTGTGTTTAGGGTTTTTAACTGCTTGTAGTGAGGCTTCAACAAATGCTAGTACAACTGCTCTCACCTACGAACAGATTAGAGGCACTGGCTTAGCGAACAAATGTCCCCAACTGGCAGAAACAAGCCGTGGTTCCATTCCTATTGATGCTAGCCAGTCCTACACCATAAAAGAACTGTGCTTAGAACCAACCAATTTCTTTGTAAAAGAAGAACCTACAAATAAACGGCAAGCACCAGAATTTATTGCTGGAAAATTGTTGACTCGCCGCACCTACTCCCTTGACCAAATTTCAGGTGACGTGAAAATCAATGCAGATGGTAGCCTCACCTTTCAGGAAAAAGATGGTTTCGATTTCCAAGCCATCACTGTGCAGCTTCCTGGTGGAGAGCGAGTCCCTTTCCTGTTCACTGTTAAAAGTTTGGTTGCCACTACAAAACCTGGCTTGACCAGCATTAATACTTCAACTGATTTTGAAGGAAGTTTCAAAGTTCCCTCCTATCGTGGTTCTGCCTTCCTCGATCCTAAAGGTCGTGGTGTTACTGCAGGCTATGATAATGCGGTAGCTCTTCCAGCTCAAGCAGATAATGAAGAACTAATTCGTGCTAACGTCAAGCGTACAGATGTTTTAAATGGCAAAATTTCTCTGCAGGTTGCGAAAATAGATAACACTACTGGTGAAGTTGCAGGTACTTTTGAAAGTGTACAGCCTTCTGATACCGATTTAGGTGACAAAGACCCTCTAGAGGTCAAAATTCGCGGTCTGTTCTACGCTCAGGTTGAACCTGCTCGTGCTTAAGTCCTCCTAAGCACCACACATTGTTGGTGTTTGGCACTGAATTACACTACAGAGCAGAACTAATTCACCTAGCCGTCAATAAAATCCTCCCTCCTTTCATAATCACGAGGAGGGAGGATTTTTCTTTTTCCCAAAATTCTTAACACCTATTCTCTCCCTTCCCTTGTCCTCCTTCCCTCCCCTTGTCCTCCTTGTCCTCCTTGTCCCCCTTGTCCCCCTTGTCCCCCTTGTCCTCCTTGTCCTCCTTGTCCCCCTTGTCCTCCTTGTCCCCCTTGTCCCCCTTGTCCTCCTTCCCTTCCCAAATTGCTAAACCTATCAAACAAATTTATCGGAAAAGTCTATAACGCGCCCTTTTTCAACTGTTTTTATTTTTAGATTTTATATAAAGATTAACTTTATTATAAATAACTCGAATTCCGTACAATTTCGGTTTTGATTTAGGTAAAAAATTTCCTATTTTAATCTTATGTAGTTCCTCAAAGCTACAGTTCATATAACTTCTTGTATTCATTCAAAAAAGTATCCCATATTATCTCCATGAAAATGAATTTGAGAAAGAAAAGACTTCTTCTATTTGCATAGATAGTGAGTACTAGAGTAGGTTATCTAGGCTTACAAAAGAAGTTTATATTAAAACTAATGAACAAAAATAGATAGATAGGATTTTTAAATTATCTATAGCAAAATTTGTTGATAAAAAATATTTTTGCTACAAAAAATCACTTAATTAGAGCTATCAACAGAAGTCAATTACCTATATCAATACTGTATTAATCAACAGATATACAGTAAAAGCCGGGTATTGATGAACAATTACAGCTTGGTTTTAAATCACACATTTGACTGTTTTATTTATTTGATAAATTCACGCGGTGCTATGACTACCACAGTCAATAACGAACTGAAACATGAAATTTTGCAGTTATTGCGAAAATATCAGCAATATCGCTCAGCAGACATTCGCAATCAACTTGTACAACTTAATTTTGGACTTGTCAGAAAAGAAACTTATTACTGGATAAATCAATGCAATGAAAGCTATGATGACTTACTTCAAGTAGGCTGTTTGGGTTTAATTCGAGCTATTGAAAGATTTGACATTTCCAAAGGTCATGCCTTTAGTTCTTTTGCCATTCCATACATTCGAGGGGAAATTCAACACTACCTTAGAGATAAAGGAGTGACAATGCGAATTCCTCGACGCTGGTTAGCATTACAACAACAAGCAATAGGGATTTCGCGTTCTTTGCGGGAAAAATACAATCGCCAACCTACTGATTCAGAATTAGCTGCAGCACTGGACGTTTCTCTAGATGAATGGCAAGAAATTAAATTTGCATGGGTTAATCGCTCTCCTTTAAGCTTAGATGTGCCAGTACAAGATGGAGAGGATGGCTCTGTGTTGTTGGGAGATCTCGTGGTGGATCAACGTTATCGTAGCTTTCAGTTAGCGCAGGAAGATCAAATTCGTCTACAGCAAGCGTTAGTGCAGCTAGAAAAACGAACTCGTGAAGTCTTAGAGTTTGTATTTTTACACGATTTAACCCAAAAACAAGTAGCAGAACATTTGGGTATCAGTGTGGTCACTGTTTCTCGTAGAGTCAAGAAAGGACTGGACTTATTGAAACACCTCATGGTG
Organism: Nostocales cyanobacterium Centralia_MAG_434; assembly: GCA_021324415.1. GTDB lineage: Bacteria > Cyanobacteriota > Cyanobacteriia > Cyanobacteriales > Nostocaceae > JAJPJF01. The sequence continues at coordinate 18,294 of JAJPJF010000360.1, read as the reverse complement.
TGAAGAAATTATTGAAATCAAAAAAGTTAGGTTATAAAGGTATCAGATTTCACCTTTGATACAAAGTTCAGAAGGTAGATCTCGGTAAGCAAATGTTTCTATGGCTTTTAAGAAGGCTGATGGGTACAAATTCAAAAATTGCAGTTGCAGCGCTATTAACTGTAGCAATTGCCGCATGTTCCTCGGAAGAAGTACAACAATCTAGTACACCTGTACCGACTAATATGCCAGCAATAACTAAAAAAGTGGCAACTCAAGCCTTTAATAATCCAGTGGTGTCTGACAGAAAGGCTCAACTAGGTACTTTTACGACTCCTAGCTTGATTCAACCAACTAATGTTACAGAGCGAGTAAGTGTTGTGTCAAAAGGTCGAACTGACCCGTTTGCACAAATTATCGGTCAGTATCCTGTAAGCTTACCAAGTGTTCCTGTAACCCCAAAAACTGTGCCTGTATTACCTCATTTGCGAATTTCGATGGTTAGAAAACCTCAAATACAGAGTTCGACAGGAACCACCACAAGAGGCACAATTGGCTCAAAACAGAAAAATGCTAATCCTAGCCTGAGTTTGACTCGACCTGTTCTGCCTAAGGTACTACCCCAAGTTATTCCCAATCAGACTCTTTTATCTGTATTACCACCACCACCGCAACCTGAGTTAGCAAAAGCGGTTCTGGTGACAGGTGTTGTTCAAGTTGGTCAGGAACCCCAAGCAATTATTAAAGTACCAAATGAACCCACAAGTCGCTACGTACAGGCAGGTCAGCAACTAGCTAGTGGACTGCTTGTTAAACGTATCGAAATGAATGAGGGTTCTGAACCAGTCGTGATTCTGGAACAATATGGTATTGAAGTTGCTAAAACGGTAGGGGAAGCACCTGCGAACTCAAAATCATCCTCCACAAGTTCCACAGCTGCCAATCCCGTCTAGGCAATATCATTTCTCTGAACCCCATGTTAGCCGGAGCGATATTAACGATGGAGACAAGACAAAAAATTGAATTTGCTGGGTTGCCATTAGCAGTCTATCGAGAAATAGCAGCCCACTTGCGTCAAGTAGATGGGGTGGAAGTGACTTTAATTCCTCAATCGAGCAAACAGTTTGATTACAATCAAAGCCAAGTTGAAGGCTTATGGATTGAGTACGCAGGTAACTCTAGTTCCGAAAGTAGGAAAAGGGTAGAACAAATTTTGGCTTACTATCAAAGCCGCTATGGTGTTTAACTGGCTCCAGTTCAACAGATCCCGCCATAATCAAAGATGTGGCGGCGAGACAAATTGGGATTTAAAGGCAGTGGGAGGATTTAAATATAAAGGTACTAGTTTGTTAGAGACCATTTCAATTTTTCAGCTACCTGCTCCGTTAGTTTTAACGGGTCAAAAGGTTTGTGAATTACCCCTGCAATCCCTAACTGTGCAAATTGGTTTAAGTCTTGCTTTTGAACTTTAGCTGTTAGTAAAATAACCGGAATCCCTCGAGTAGCGGGATGACTTTGCAACGCATGCAATACAGTCAAACCGTCAAGTTCAGGCATGATTACATCTAATAAAATCGCATTAGGATGCTCTGTTTTGGCAAGCACTAGTCCTTCTCTACCAGATTGAGAGGTCACTACTCGCCAATGCCCAATATTTTCCAAGCAAGCCTTGATGATGGCACATAAATTTTTTTCATCATCAATGACTAAGATACACTTTTGTTGCATGGCTCTACCATAATTGAAACTAATATCTATAAAGATTTGTAAAAAAGCGGTAGAGGTCTACTTACCTCTTTTAAGTTAGTTGAGGTGTCTGCAAGTAGAGGACATCAGTTCATTAATGAGAAAAGTATTCTAGCCCTGATAAAAACCTGAACGTCGTAAACTTTTGTATTCGTATCGAAGTGTTAACTTGTCTTGAATACTTCCTTCATAGTAGCGCTTGTCATTTTTAGATGTCAATCTAATATGGTTATGAATTCATACAAGCTTGACTAAAAATCATGTTTGATAATTTGGATGTGATCAGACAAAATAAAGACAAGCATAATATTTATAGTCTATTAGATGACCGACAGAAGGCGTTCTGACAATTATAAGCAAGTCAGTGGCTATGTGCCGGTGGAATTGGCGCGGGAATTCAAAAGCATCTGTGCTCGTGAGGAGTTATCCCAAAGCGATGCACTAGAAGAGATGATCCGTGAATGGCTGTCTAAAAGAACAGTTTCCAATTCCTCACAACCTGAACAGGCAAGTCCTCAGACAACAATTGCCGATTTGATTCGCTCCCACATGACAAAACTGAAGCGCTTTGGCGTTAAAAACCTGCAGGCGCTTGCTCGAGAGGAAGTGCTACCTACACCAGGAGACTTCGCTATCATTACCTCTATTTTGGACATTCCTGAGGAAGAAAGAAAAATGATTTGGCAACGAACTTTCAATTGCTTAAATAACACTCTTGAAGAACTAAAAGAAGATGAATGTGAGTATTCTTAAAGTTTTGAAACAATTAAGCTAGAAGAACCATCAACTGTCCCAAGACAGATTTTCTATCATTGCTCTTATTAAGCCCGAGCAAGTCTCCTTGTTCAAAATTACCGATATACTCTAGGTAAAACCGCATCTCTCATTCGCGAAACTCGTAAACTCGGTGGGGTCTGCCATCTAAATCTCATACACAATAGGCAATACCCACCCTATTTTATTGAATTAAGAAAAAATTGTGAGAACATCTCTAGTGCGTTTGTTTAGGGTACGTCTTAACATAAAAAAATAATTAGCTGATTGTTAAATTCCATAAGCAAATTCTTAGCTACACTCTATTTACTTCAAAATTCTTAACTCCTTTATTTTTTTTGAATAAAAATAAATATTAACTCTATAAATTACAGTTATGAACTTTATGAAAATTTACAAAAATACAACACACAAACTTTTGAAATTATTGTAATTATCAAATATAACTTGAAAAATAGAGAATCTTAGTAAGAATAACGCTAGGCTTCTCTCATAACTTCTTTAAATATCGCGGTGCTTAATACTCATCGCAATAGCGTAAAGAATTTTCAAGCATAATTTCCAGACAATGCAAAAAAAATTTAAAAAACTTTTAATGACTCATTTAACAATTCTAAAGGTGTAGAAAAAGATGAGTGCAAGCATGTTTAAAATTCTGAACCAACCAGGCTGGAACTATAAACTTTCTTACGATGGGGTTTCTATCTTGGCTCCTACAAAGCAAGATGCTACCTACCTTGCCCAGGGCTACGGATATGCTTTGAGCGAAACCGCAGCAAAAATTAAAGGTAAGGTACGGATAGGGTGGAAACGCTGCAAGCACCCAATTGAGTTTTACGGTTGGATGGCATCTAGGCAAGCATTGGCACCAGCTATAACTGCTGAACGCCTTTTGCCTTTCAAGGGTACGGTTTTTTCTAGTCAGTTGGAATTACCAATAGCATTATTACGCCGAATGGTTGGAGCCGAAGAAAATGAGCTTCCAGTTAGTATTGTTAGGCAAGATAACCACAAGCAAATCATTGTGAACCAACCCATGTCTGATATGTTACAGACTCCCCCAGAGATTGCTACTCAAAGGGTCATGACTCGATTTTGGCTAGCTGAAGATCTAGAAGAGTTGGAAAGACGATTACGCAGTTCCAGTCGATTCACTTGGACTTATTCTGGTGGGCTAAACGAGCAAACATGGGCAATTCTAACAACTGAATTTGAGGCTTTCGAGGTTGAGGGTGTTTGGTACAGACAGGGAATCTGTTTGACAAGCCCTCAGTTTGTACCAATACCGCCAGGAGCATTTGCTCCTGCTTGAACAAACCTAATCTTATGTTGCTTTTCGTTGTTGTATAACAGCAGTATGTTATGTTATGCAATTACACACTACTGCGGTAAACTGGCAAGCAAAATAGTGCAAATATTACCAAAGTAGTTTTTGGGTATTGGGCATCAGGCACAATGGAAAACTGGCAATTTCTAATACAGAAACAGGGCGATCGCTCTTGGCATCCCCTAGAATCGCCAATTGTGGAAATGATTGAAGGTAAGTATAGAGTTGTAGCTCGCTTTGACCACCCCAATGTAGATGTGGAAGTGCGGGTCACTTACTCCTCAACTTTAGAAGTTCCACCCAAGAGGCGAATTCAGAAGCGATCGCGTCGTACTAACAAAGATGGTTTAATAGCAGTCATTCCTTTTACTGACCTTAAGCCAGGAATTTGGGAATTGCAATGTTCCGCCAGCGACTTAATGTCCGATCTGCTTGGGACATCTTGGCAACATAGTGTGTATTTGCAAGTCTTGCCTGACCTATCTTTAAGGGAATTGCCTAGATTAGAAGATGGGGGAGAAGAGGGAAATAGGGAAGATAGGGACGCAATTGGTCATCAGAGGGAAAAACAAGAAGACGACATCATTATTGATGAACCTATCAGCCCAACGTGGCTCAAAGCCCAGACAGCTGAACAGATTTTAAAAAACTTAATTGAGCTAGCTATCCCATCTTCTGGAGGATTGCTAGAGGATGAAACAACAGTTGAAGATTTTCCCGCAGCTATTCTAGACCTACCATTACTGCTAATCCTAGACCAAGAAACTTACTTTGGTCATTGGGGTGAAACTCTCACCATTCATGGGCAGATAGAGTCAAAACAAACAACAAATCAGGATTTAAATCAAACAGCAGCCTTTAAAAGTATCGGTGGAGGAGAACTAAAAATTGAACTACGTTCACCCCTAAAGTCAGAAATCTTGTCCGAAGTACGACAATCTCTACCAGAACAGTTATTACCATTTTCTATCACATGCTCAGTAGAGATCCCGAACGATTGTGTATCTAAGCTGATTTTGGCAGACATCAGTTTATATAGTGCTCTTGCAGGTGGAAGTGTTACAAGACTTGTTGCCCACCAGTCCTTCACAATTGCAGCAGATGTGACAGAATTGTTGGCAATCAGCAAGGCAGCTAACACCAGTGAGCTAGACATTCTAGATTATCCCCAAGAACAAGAAGAGCCAACACCACCCATACATCTCAAATTAGAGCTTTTTAATCTTGTAAAAACTGGAAAAACAACTCAGCCTCTTTCCCTTAAGCCATCTACAAAAAAATCTCTACCGCCGCAAATTGCCACACGCGAACTTAATGCAACACCTGCATCTCCTCAACTACCAAAGCTTCCTCAGATCCGACCCAAGGCGATGAGTGTGTACAGTGTGGTTTCAACTCCCATACAATTACATCATTTACAGCATGATGCTTCTACAGTGGCTTTTCCGTATTTGAAACGGATCAAAGCTTTGCCCAATCAAAAGAAAGAAGTTTTCAGTCAAAAGCCGTCTGTTGTCCTCCAAGATAGAAATGTGACTCAAGTTGATGATGAACATGCACAGGAATTAGTGGGAAATAATTTACAATTTCACGAAAATTCACATACAGAGGCGGTCATTGCGCCTAACTCTGAATCGATAACGGCTCGTAATCCCTACTTATCGCCTCTAATCAGAAAATGGATGCAAGCTCAGGGGTACTCTTTGCCAGAACCTTTGCATGTGCAGATCCAAGATGTAGAGGAGCAGAGGGGACAAGGGGGACAAGGGGGACAAGGGGGACAAGGGGGACAAGGAGAAAGCAGGGGGGTAGAAGAGGAGCAACAGGGGACAAGGGAAGGGGGACAAGGGGGAGAACAATACACTTACTCATTCCAATCTCAAATACTATCTTGGTTGGCACAAGAAGTTGTGGTGGATGATGTTGTACAGAGTGAAAATAGTGGTATTTTTGATAACCCATCTTTTAGGCTGGAACAACAATCAGCCGTGGATTTACCATTAATTGCAGAACCGTTGACAATTCCACAAGTGTTTTTACCCGAGGGTGAATTGGTTTCAGGGAAGTCTGTCAGGTTAATTGTGCAGCTACCTCAAGAGCGCCCTCAAGTTGCTGTGAAGTTATGGGTTGAAGATTGCCAAACTCGCTGCTTGCTGGATGGTCCTCGTTTATTAACAAATTTGTTACCCAACTCTTTAGGTAAGTTAGAAGTTATGACTTACATTAATATCCCCTTTGGCTGTTTAGAAATCCGCCTAGAGGTCATTGCACTAGATCTGGAAACTCAACAGGAAAGCTACAAAGTCTCTATCAACAGAACTGTAATTCCTCCCGATTTACCTACTCTGCAGCCTGATGAACTATTAGGTATTTAAACAGCTTTCTAGAAAAGCTTTGTGTTAAAAATCTTTAGAATTTGAAAAATGAGGTAGAAATTGCAGTAAGCTCATTTTGAATTGTGCTGTAATTTAATAGGAATCTTTACTATGGCAGCTTCCTTTTTACCCGGTATCTTTGTTCCGATCATTGGTTGGGTTTTACCAATTGTGACCTTCTCGTTTCTGTTGTTATACATTGAACGCGATGATATCGCCTAAATTTGTTAGTTGATAGTAGTTAGTTGATAGTAGTTAGTTGTTGTGATTTTAACTCCTAACTCCTAAATGCCAGTTGCTACAAGTCGGCAGAGCCGGACGCCAGCGCGCTGGCTCCTCCTAACCAAACCCAAACCGCCAATCTCAATAGAGACGGGCGGTTTTTGCTGGGTATTGTCTTCAGAGCAAGCTAGCTTTATATGGAAGAGCCAAGTCCAGCGTAAGCTCCATAAAAGAAAATGCCTACAACAGTAATCACACCTAATCCTGCGATCGTAGCGACGATCCACAAGGGAATTCTTCCACTTCCTGACACAGCTTTTTATCCTCCCCTAACGAAAAATTAAAACGCTTAGGCTAAATAGATATCGATTTATAGCGATTGTTCCAGTTAGTTAAAGAAGTAACTGGAGAACAAAATTCCTAGAACAAAAATGAGTAGTAGTCCCAGGTACAACGAAGTCCGGTTAAGTTCAACTGGTTGTCTATTGGGATTGGGGGTTCTTTCCATGATTTGCTCCTAGCGTTGAATAAATTGCATGGCAGCGATCGCGCCCAAAAAGAAGACGGTTGGTACAGCTAGGGTGTGAACTGCAAGCCATCTAACTGTAAAAATTGGATAAGAAACTGGTTGACTTAAGTTATTGGTCATGATTTCAAATTACTTTTCGTTAACAAATTTTTCTACTTGTTGTTTTGCTTCAAAACGGTTATTCACAATTGGCAATTCCTGCCGTGTTTGTGTGTAATATTCGTTGGGGCGTGGTGTGCCAAAAACATCATATGCTAAGCCAGTGCTGACAAATAACCAGCCCGCAATGAACAATGCTGGAATGGTGATGCTATGAATCACCCAATAACGAACACTAGTGATAATGTCCGAAAAAGGACGCTCTCCGGTAGAACCTGACATTTAAATTCCTTCCTCCAAAATGATTACTAATGAGTTTATTATCCTACAAAGTTTAGAAAGAGTTACAAGTTGCAACCTCTTTCTCAGAAACAGGAGTTAATACTTAGGCGGCTTCAGACTCGGAAGTTGCTGCTACTGTCGGTTGATACTTCAGCAGCACGCCGTGATCACCGATAATAAACCCTTTTTCTGAAGATAAGAAGACTATCTTGTAAAGATTTGCGGGAACACTTTCAACATCACGGTCCTTTTCCCAAGTTTTGCCACCATCGACACTTCGTAGCAGATTGCCACTACCACCACTGACCCACAGTTCCTCAGGTGTACGGTAAGCTAAATCAAGCAAACCCCAACTTGTTGATAATTCTGGATAATCAGCTTTTTGCCACTCCTCAGGGTTGGCTGGATCAGTAAACTGTAGTTGACCTCCCCGCGCGATCATCCATCTCTGACCATTTTCTGCGAATCCCATATTTTCAACTCGCCTGGAACTATTACGATTATGGGGTGTCCACGCGTTGTCTCCTGGTTGCCAAGTCGAGTAGAAGTTGCCTTTGGCAGAAACAGCAACATATTTGCCATCGGTAGAACGTTCTATATTGCGAACCACACCCACAGCTTCTGCTACCTGTGCTTTCCAGTTTTGACCACCATCTGTTGTCTTATATATGGCACCCACATCAGTAGCCATCTCGGCTGTTTTTTCTCCTAGTGCCACAACGCTAATTGGATTACCAGGTAGCTTCTCATTCAAAGGAATATTTGACCAAGAGTGACCCTCATCAGTAGTGTGCAATAACAGAGAAGGTTCTCCAACTATCCACCCTTCTTTACCTGAAAAACTGACCGAGGTGAAGCGGTACTTTTGGTCTTCTAATTTCAATTCTATAGGCTGCCAAGTGTCTCCACCGTCTTTTGTCTCCAAAAGAGTGGCGCTGCTACCGACTAAGTAGCCATGCTCAGGGTTGTCGGTAAATGCAATGTCAAACAGTTTTGCATCTGTTGGCAGAGAAATCACTGCCCAAGGATTAACCTTTACTGAGGGAACTTTACTACAGCCTACGCACAGTAGGACAGCCATTAACAAGGCAAATACTCGTTGCCAAATTCTCACGCTTGAAAGCATCTGTATTTATTAGTTTTTTGTGAACTTGTGTTAAGGGTTTTGTAAAAGGTTTACCTTACAGGGAAATACCTACTCTACGAACTGGAGAAGTATAGTGCGATTTATTGTAAACCGTAGAGACTCATAAAAAACAAGAAGCCTAGAATCAAGGCTCCAAAAATCAGGATATTCTTTTGTGCTGGTGTCAACTGATTGACCCCAAGACCATAATTTAGATTCTCCTGGAACCCAGAAGCCTTACCCGCAGGACCAATGTTGGTGAAAGCGTTTGGCTTGGCACTGCAAACTGGACAGCGCCAAGCGATTGGTAGTTCGGTAAAAGGTGTCCCTGGTGGAATGTTTTGTTTGTCATCTCCTTTTTCAGGTTCATAAGCATAACCGCAGACACGGCACTCATAGCGGTCTAATGCGGTTGTATCAACAGCTTGTTCGCTCATAGCTCGTGACCTAGGTGAGAGTTAAATCTTAAATATACGTTAAAAATTATGACATAATCGTTAGTTATTTTTATCCCTGACAAAAATGAATCAAATAAACTCTGGCTCTGTTTTCCAGGAAGCAAAAAAGCCAAATAGATATAATGTAAAAAGAAGGTAACAAAGTTATTTCCACCAAAAGCGGTAGATATTTATTGTGTTTGTCCTTAGCGGTTATGAGTACCTTCTAGGCTTCCTGCTCGTATGTAGCCTAGTACCTGCCTTAGCTCTGGCAGCATCTAAACTTCTGCGTCCTAGTAGTCGCAGTCCAGAACGGCGCACAACGTATGAATCCGGCATGGAACCCATCGGTGGTGCCTGGATACAATTCAACATTCGCTACTACATGTTTGCGCTGATCTTCGTAGTGTTTGATGTAGAGACTGTGTTCTTGTATCCTTGGGCTGTTGCTTTCCATCTTCTTGGGCTGTTGGCATTTATTGAAGCGCTCATTTTTATTGCAATTCTTGTAGTTGCCCTAGTCTACGCATGGCGTAAAGGAGCTTTGGAATGGTCTTGAATACTAACATAGAGGAGAACAAAGAGCGCATCCTCAATCCGATACAGCGTCCCGCAGTCACCCAAGATTTGTCAGAAAACGTCATTCTAACGACAGTTGATGACCTCTACGACTGGGTACGGCTCTCTAGCTTGTGGCCTTTACTGTTTGGCACAGCTTGCTGCTTTATTGAATTTGCAGCGCTGATTGGCTCCCGATTTGACTTTGACCGCTTTGGTTTGATTCCTCGTTCTAGTCCTCGCCAAGCTGACTTAATTATTACGGCAGGCACAATCACCATGAAGATGGCACCCCAACTCGTGCGTCTTTATGAACAAATGCCAGAACCAAAGTACGTGATTGCTATGGGCGCATGTACAATTACTGGAGGGATGTTTAGCGTTGATTCCCCAACAGCGGTGCGTGGAGTTGATAAGCTAATTCCTGTGGATGTGTACTTGCCGGGTTGTCCACCACGTCCAGAAGCAATTATCGACGCTATTATCAAACTGCGGAAAAAAATAGCAAATGAGTCGATGCAGGAACGAGGTTTGCTCAAGCAAACCCACCGCTACTACAGCACGGCTCATAACATGAAGCCAGTAGATCCCATCCTGACTGGTAAGTATTTGCAGTCAGATACTCGCGTTACACCACCGAAGGAATTAACAGAGGCGATCGGCTTGCCAGTGCCTCCAGCTCTTCTGACACAGGCGAAAAAGGAGGAAATCCCTCGTGGCTGATGAAGAATCAAAACCAGTTCCCGCGGCGGAACAATCGCCAGTAAAAGCGGGTAAAATCTCCCAGTGGCTCACAGAGAATGACTTTGCCCATGAGTCTTTAGACGCTGACCATAATGGGGTAGAGATCATTAAAGTAGAGGCAGATTTCTTGCTTCCCATTGCCACCGCACTGTATGCCTATGGGTTTAATTATCTCCAGTTTCAATGTGGTGTTGACTTAGGTCCAGGAGAACCACTGGTTAGTGTGTATCACTTGATCAAAGTCAGTGATAATGCTGATCGTCCAGAGGAAGTGCGCTTGAAAGTGTTCTTACCTCGGGACAACCCGAGAGTGCCTTCTGTTTATTGGATCTGGAAAACAGCAGACTGGCAAGAGCGTGAGTCTTACGATATGTTCGGCATTATTTACGAAGGACACCCGAATCTAAAACGGCTGTTGATGCCAGAAGATTGGGTAGGTTGGCCCTTACGTAAGGATTATATTTCGCCTGACTTCTACGAGTTACAGGACGCTTATTAACCTTATTAACGCTCACAACCTCAATTCTCATCTAACCCCTCTGTGCACTGCAAAGAGGGGTCGTTTTTTATAGGAGTGGATCGATATTTTGAGAACCTCCCCTCTCTGCTGCAAGTTTTTGGCAAGGAGGGGAACTATTGGATCACAATTGAAGAATTAATTGGAGATGAAACAGCCATCGATGCAGAATCACTGGCTGATTGGATGCTGTTGCTATTAACGCGCTTTCTACATGACTTGCAAAAACGACCAATTACCCAAGAGATTATGCGCTGGGAGTTACACGAAGGTAATGAGTTAACCCATGAGTTGGCAAAGGTACGCGATCTCGTTGCGACGGAGAGCCTGGAATTTCTCAATTCAAAGTTTTCCTTTCCGCTAGATAAAGACATTTCTGCTATCAGTGCAGTGTTGATTGCAGGAATTGTGTATCTAGTTCTACGAACTAAAGTTAGCAATACATTCTTGGGAATTGATTTTAGTTCTCCAACTGGATGGCAACGGATTGAAGGGGCACTTGCATCGCTGACTCAGGCAATTGTTGAAAGTGATATAAAAAACCTCGTACAGAAATCTCAGGATAGTTAGAGGTATGCACATTATGTTGTAGTGGAATTGTCTATTTTTCAAACTTTATTTGTTGCTGCTAGACAACTTATAGACAACGAAACACCGAGATCAGAAGAAATTTCACGCTCTTATTTAGAGATTGTTATATAGCCATTCTCTTAGAGTTATGAAAGATTGAAGCCTTAGAAACCCAATATCTACTTATAATCATAAAATCATTTAGAAGCGCATAGCAATTGAAAATAATACTTAAGAAAGTTCAGTAATAGCCGTGGACTGCAGTATGAATATCGCTTTTAAGAGCTAGACAAAAGCTATCTTCTAAAGAGTGTTACACCAAATTGTCCTTGATTTAGAGGTATAAAATAATAGTTTTAACAGCATAAAAACAGCATACATTATACTATGTATAGAGATTTTTTTTGTTAAAAAACATTACATTTTAAATGAAATTTACAACTTAGATGATACTTTTATCATAACAATCTTGTATTTCAATTTGTTAAAAAAATAGTCTTAACTAAGAAATTACCATTGGCAAGTTTAGTGGAGAAAATAAAGAATTTGAGAAAATTGGGAAGAGGAATTTATACCATACTTCTGAGAGCGAATTAAAATAATTCTCCTCTCTAATGAGCAGTGATTTATATCACACCGCTATTTTAACACTAAAAAATATCAGGTTACAGAATTTAGGAGAATTCTGCATAGTTTATTGAGAATGATAAATGAAGTGAATTATAGGTAGTGAACTTTAGCTTTCACTTTCTCTTAATCCCTTCTTGTTTAGATCGAGATTCTTAACCTATTAATTCTATTATTTCTATAAGTTCATGTCTAAGACTCTTCCTATCAAGCTGCTAGGTGAGGTTTTGCAAGAGGCTGGTCTGATCTCAGCTGCACAGATAGAGATAGCACTGCAAGATCAGGCTCAATCTAAGAATCTGAAAATAGGAGAAATTCTAGCTTTCCGAGGATGGATCAAACAAGAAACGGCTGATTTTTTCGCTGAGCAATGGCCCATGTTGCTGAGGCAGAAATCGAAACAATCATTAGGATATTATCTCAAAGAAGCTGGGCTATTGGATGAGCTTCAAATCAAAACAATCTTCTACGAGCAAAAGTGGAGAAAGCTTCGGTTTGGTGAATTAGTTGTTCTCAAAGGTTGGCTCAACCCAACCACAATTAGCTTTTTTTTAGCGCATCTCGCTCCTGAAAGTGAAACATATCAACCAATCCTACAACAAGAAGAAGTCTCAGTAGATGACAGTCAAGTACAAACAAAACTACTAAACCTAGGGTCGGTTGCTCAACAGCAAGACAAATTACAAATGTCTAACGGCACTAGCCAATCTGACTTTCATCAAAGCAAGGTTGAGCAGGAATTGGCAAGAGTAAGGCTTTTTAACCGCAGTACAATCAAGTTATTCAAACTGGAAAAAAAAGCAACACGTCCAGACATTTTATTGGAAGCAGTATTGTCTTGGACAGGTGCGCATCAACCTATACTCACGCAAAAAGTTTGTCAATTGCTATCTGAATCAGAAGCTTTTATACCTGCAGGTGAAGAAGCACGCAGAGTTGAGTATCTAGTGCGAACTCGTGTGATTAATCATTGGGAAACTCAGGTAGCATCAGAACATTTGAAGGCAATTCGAGATGGTCTTCTGAAAAATCAGCACTGTGACCCTTTATTGCTGCTAATGCTGTATCAACAAATCTTGCAGCAAGGAGAAGTTCCAGTCGATAACACTCCAGCACAAACAGAACTGCTCCACTTAGGATTGGTTGTCCAACAATACAACAAGCTAAAAGTGGCTAACCATATTTACCAATCCGTGTTTCATCATAGTTGGGTTGAACAAGAATTGGCGAGAGTACGGCTTTTTAATCAAAGCACAATCAAGTTATTCAAACTGGAAAAAAAAGCAACACGTCCAGACATTTTGCTGGAAGAAGTATTGTCTTGGACAGGTGTGTATCAACCTATACTTACTCAAAAAATTTGTCAATTGCTATCTGAGTCAGAAACTTTTATCCCTGCAGGTGAAGAAGCACGCAGAGTGGAGTATCTAGTGCGAACTCGCGTGGTTGAACATTGGGAAACTCAAATAGCATCGGAACATTTGAAGGCAATTCGAGATGGTCTTCTAAACAATCAGCACTGTGACCCTTTACTGCTGCTGATGCTGTATCAACAGATCCTACAGCAAGGAGAAGTTCCAGTCGATAACACTCTAGCACAAGCAGAACTGCTCAACTTAGGATTGGTCGTTCAACAACACGACAAGCTAAAAGTGGCTAACCGTATTTACCAATCTGTCTTTCATCTCAGTTGGGTTGAGCAGGAATTATCACAAACACGATTTTTTCGACACAACACAATCAAGTTATTCAAACTGGAAAAAAAAGCAACACGTCCAGACATTTTGCTGGAAGAGGTATTGTCTTGGACAGGTGCGCATCAACCTATACTCACGCAAAAAGTTTGTCAATTGCTATCTGAATCAGAAACTTTTATCCCTGCAGGTGAAGAAGCACGAAGAGTTGAGTATCTGGTGCAAACTCGCGTGATTGAACATTGGGAAACTCAGATAGCATCGGAACATTTGAAGGCAATTCGAGATGGTCTTCTAAACAATCAGCATTGTGACCCTTTACTGCTGCTAATGCTATATCAACAGATCCTGCAGCAAGGGGAAGTTCCAGTTGATGACACTTTAGCACAAACAGAACTGCTCAACTTAGGATTGGTCGTCCAGCAATACGACAAGCTAAAAGTAGCTAACTGTATTTACCAATCTGTCTTTCATCTCAGTTGGGTTGAGTACGAACTAGAGCAAAGCCTTCAATCGTCACCTTCAATCACTACGGGCCTTCAAGATAAGCTAGATCTAGAAAATACTCTCACAAAAACAAAAAAGACTATTTTTAACCTTAATAACCTAGCTTTTAGATACATTTGGATTGTTCTAGGAATTATTAGCTGCTTCACTGTTGCCTTGCTTATTGGCTTTAATATGTTTAAGCGTATGGAAGTAAAAATCCTTTTTGAACAAAGTAATGATCTACTTCATAAAGGAAAATATCAACAAGCGCTTGCAATATATAACAAGATTTTAAATATTGATAGTAACTACTACGAAGCTTGGACTAACCGAGGCTATGCATTTGCTGGTATACAGCAATATAACCAGATGCTTGAATCCTGTTCTGCTGCAAATATCATTGAGCCAAGAGCAGTGTATTCCTGGAATTGTCAAGGAGAAGCATTACATAACCTTAAACAATACGACAAGGCAATTGCTGCTTTTGATAAGGCTATTACTCTCAACTCCAAAGATCACGTTTTTTGGATCAACAAAACTGAATCTCTTTTGGCGCTTAAACAACCTGACAAAGCACTTGCTGCCATTGATAGAGCTATTGAGCTTCTTGGAAAAATTAAAGAAGTTGATCAACAAGAAACTATTAATAGAAGTTTATCTGTTGCTTTGAGCCATAAAGGTCAGGCATTCTCACAGCAACAAAAGTATGAAGAAGCCCTTGAAGCATATAACCAAGCACTAACATATGATCCACACTACTTTGCTGCTCAACGGGGTCGAGGTCTTATGCTTCAAAACTTGCAGCGATACAATCAAGCAATTGCCCAATTTAACAAAACGCTCAATGAATCCAATTTGACCAATGCACAAAAAACAGAAACTTTGTATAACCTGGGATTAGCGCTTTGTCATACATCTAATATCAACCAAGGACGGAGCACCTTAGAGGAAGCGTTCAAGCTTAAGCCAGATGAGGAAGCACTGCAGGAAGCAAGAAAGAATTGCAGATGATTTCTGCAATTCTTGTCTTCCTTGTTAGAAGAACCACCAATGAAACCTATGAGGGTTTATATCAGAATAAATGCGACCAACAGTTCTCACATTAGGAGGTTGTGGTTGCTTGAAATCTTGACCCAACATTTCATATAAAGCTTGAGTTGGGTTAGCTGTGGGTTCGAGAGTAAATAAAACTTGAGCACTATTATGATTGCAACCAATGCCTCTGCGTTCTACAGCACAAATGACAGGTTGAGCATTCAGCTTGTCAGAAGTCAAGTAGTTAGCGTCATCCCTGCTATAAAGAGCCTGTAATCTTTTAGCAGCATTCTGACAGCTTTGTATAGCACTTTGGGAAGAGAAATACTGAGGGAGAAAGCTGAGGAGGGTCACGTCTTTTTTAGAATCAGGCTCTGAAGAGGTAGCAATAACTGTTGGCGTGCTAGCATTTGTCTTGCACACAATGTTGATTGTAGTGGCTGTGCTGGGTTGAATAAGTGAGGTGACAATACCGATACAAAATAAGGAAGTTGTTCCAATAGTGTTCCACAATAGTCTTTTGTTCATACTGCTGATATCTCTTGACTTAAATTCAGGATTGAATGTAAACTCAATCATATTATTTTTAGTTGAATTTACCTAGTGTTTAACATAAAGATTAAACTAAGGTGGATTTTTAAGAATTGTATCATTCTTCAAAATTAAACTGGGTGATCGCCGATTTAATTACAGGTAAATTTACTATATCTTCATCTTCAAAATGAAACTGGTTGCATGCAGAACTTTGATTGCTAGCATCTTGAATTTGTCTTGTTTTTTTGTGATTAATAGCGTTGCTCAAGCACAAATTTCTGCTGACAGAACTCTTCCCACGAATGTCAATAAAGTTGGCAATGTCTTGGAAATAACAGGAGGAGCAAAAGCAGGTGGCAATCTCTTCCATAGCTTTTTGGAGTTTTCAGTTCCTACAGGCAATACTGCTTTTTTTAATAACACTTTAGATATTAATAATATTATTAGCCGGGTAACAGGTGGTTCCATCTCTAACATTGATGGATTGATAAGAGCAAACGGCAGCGCTAATGTCATCCTCATTAATCCGAATGGGATTAACTTTGGTCGCAATGCACAACTAAATATTGGTGGTTCCTTTTTAGGAAGTACAGCAAATAGCCTTAAGTTCGCTGATGGGGTAGAATTTAGCGCTACAAATCCTCAAAATTCTCCCTTACTAACAGTTAGTGTTCCTATAGGCTTACAATTTGGACAAAATCCAAGTGCAATTAATGTACAAGGTACAGGTCATAATTTAACGACAGCTAATAATATCCTCTCACCTCTAACAAGAGGTAGTAGCTCAACAGGTTTACAGGTTCAGCCAGGCAAAACATTGGCATTAGTTGGAGGCAATATCAGCTTAGACGGAGGAGTTCTGACAGCAGAAGGAGGGCGAATAGAATTAGGCAGTGTTGGGGGAGGTCTCGTAAGTATTAATCCTACATTAAGTGGGTGGTCTTTAAGCTATGAGGGAGTGCCTTCTTTCAAAGATATTGCAATGCGATCGCAGGCATTAGCAGATGCGAGTGGCACTAGTGGCGGCTCTATTCAGGTGCAGGGACGAAACCTTTCAGTGAGTGATGGCTCAGTCATTTTGATTCAAAATCAAGGCTCCCAAGCTGCAGGAACGATTAAAGTGAACACATCCGAGTCTGTCAAAGTGAGCGGAACCAATGCCAATGGAACGATTCGCAGCAGCCTCACAAATGATGCACTAGGAGTGGGTAGAGGAGGAGATATTGATATTTCAACTCCCCAGTTAGTCTTAGAGGGAGGAGCAACTATTGCCGCGAGTACATATAGCCAGGCAACAGGCGGCAATGTCAATGTGAACGCACCTCAGTCAATACAAGTTATAGGTGCAAGCGCTGTTAACTCCAGTACTACGAGTTCGATTGCCACCTCTACCTTTGGTCTAGGAGATTCAGGTAATAACACCGTATCAACCGGACGACTAACAGCAATTGGAGGAGGAACAGTTGTCTCTACAACTTTTGGCACAGGTAGAGGTGGAAATCTCAACGTTACTGCCTCTGATTCTATAGATATCAACGGTATAGAGCCAAGTTTGCTAGTACCTAGCAGTGTGTTTGCTTCGACATTCAGTGCTGGAAATGCTGGTATCCTGACAATTAACACGCCAAGATTGACAGTTGAGAATGGGGGAAGAGTCGGTGCTTTTTCATTCGCAAGTGGTGTCGCGGGCAATGTCACTATCAACGCGCCTGAATTGGTAGAAGTCAAAGGCACAGTACCAGGGTCTGTAAACCCTAGTCTCATTGGCTCCGCTGCTAATGTAGTAGACAAAAGCTTACAACAGCTTTTTCGCTTGCCTTCCATGCCCAGTGGAAAATCTGGAGATGTGACAATTAATACAGGTCAGTTGAGGGTCACAGATGGTGCTTTAATTACAGCTAGTAATCAAGGTGCAGGAGCCTCAGGAAACGTGAAGGTGACGGCTAACTCTGTTTTTCTAGATACTGGAGGTGCCATTACATCAGAATTGGGAGGGACATTTAAAGGTGGGCAGTTTTCTTTCTTTTCTCCTTTCACTCTCGGAGCAACTAAAGGAGGAGACATTACAATTTCAACCCAGCAATTAGTGGTACAGGGTGGCGCAGGTATATCAACGGCCACTTTCACAAATGCAAATGGCGGTAATGTGACAGTGAATGCCTCCGAATCGGTGCAACTGATTGGATCTTTAGCTACCAATCCAAATGCGCTTAGCTTTATTGGTTCTTCAGCCATTGGTTCCGGAAAGTCAGGGAATGTGAGCATTTTCACCGGAAGACTCACGGTGGCGAATGGAGGACGGGTGGGTGCAGGCACCTTTGGAACAGGTGATGGAGGAGATGTGACAGTCAATGCAACCGACTCTGTAGAAGTCATCGGTGCAGAACCAACCCAATTAACCTCAAGCCTTGTGGGTGTGTCAACACTCAGTCGTGGAAATGGAGGCAACTTGACAATCAACACTCCAAGATTGCTAGTGAAAGATGGGGGAAGAGTAGACTCCTCCACGGCAGCAACTGGTTCAGCAGGAAGCATTACAATCAATGCACCGCAATCTGTGGAGGTCACAGGTACAGTCCCTGGAACTTCCATTCCCAGTCAGGTCAGTTCTGGAGCAAATATCGAGAATG
>JAJPJF010000215.1 GCA_021324415.1 Nostocales cyanobacterium Centralia_MAG_434 | reverse complement strand
TAGATTTAAGAACTAGTTTTCACTAGTTGCTGATAACTGAATAACTGATAACTGTTAAAGAGTTTGGCGGGAGAATATGAGTTTTCTTTTTAAAAAGAAAATTCATAGTGGAAACTCTCTCAAAAATCCATACCGCATACCTCGCTCCTATTCTCCAGTTAACATTGGAGAAACGATTGATAGGTCAAGAAAATGCTGAGTTTTCTGAACGTTTTCAATTCAGTTTATATTGCCGAATTGGAAGTAGGTCATCACTTCTACTGGCAATTGGGTAATCTAAAACTGCATGGACAGGTCTTTCTCACCTCCTGGTTTGTGATTGCCCTCCTAGTAGGAGCGTCAATAGCTGCTACTCGAAATATCCAGAGAATTCCTGGTGGCATACAAAATTTGATGGAATATGCCCTGGAATTTATTCGAGATCTGACGAGAAGCCAGATTGGTGAAAAAGAGTATCGTCCTTGGGTACCATTTATCGGTACATTGTTTTTGTTTATCTTCGTGTCAAACTGGTCAGGCGCGCTAATTCCTTGGCGATTAATCAAACTACCGTCAGGTGAGTTAGCTGCTCCAACTAATGACATCAATACGACAGTAGCACTGGCACTGCTAACTTCTCTAGCTTACTTCTATGCTGGTTTTAGTAAGCGCGGTTTAGGGTACTTTAGAAAGTACATAGAGCCGACGCCGATTCTATTACCAATTGCCATTCTAGAAGACTTCACTAAGCCACTTTCCCTAAGCTTCCGTCTATTTGGTAACATTCTGGCGGATGAGTTGGTAGTAGCAGTGCTTGTTCTTTTGGTTCCTCTGTTTGTACCTCTGCCGGTGATGGCTTTAGGTTTATTTACCAGTGCAATTCAGGCTTTGGTTTTTGCCACCCTAGCAGCAGCATACATTCATGAATCACTAGAGGGGCATGGTGGTGAAGAGCATGAGGAGCATTGAGCTTCTAATAGCCCTTAGTTAGTGTCATTGTAAATACTGGATGTCCAGATTGTGAATCCAGTTCGAAGTCTACAATTGTTCTTTTTCTACTCAAAATCAGGAGATAAGTCAAAATGGACCCATTAGTTTCTGCTGCTTCAGTTCTAGCTGCTGCTCTAGCGATTGGTTTAGCTGCAATTGGCCCTGGTATTGGACAAGGAAATGCTGCAGGTCAAGCAGTAGAAGGTATTGCTCGCCAGCCAGAAGCAGAAGGCAAAATCCGCGGTACTCTGCTACTAACTTTGGCGTTCATGGAATCCCTCACCATTTACGGTCTGGTAATCGCCCTAGTACTGTTGTTTGCTAACCCCTTTTCCTAAGACCTCATACTTTTCATGAGTCTGGAGACGTGCATCACCACGTCTCTATCAGATGAGTTAGAAATGTTTTTCGTTTCTAATCCTTTGAGGGCTATGGTAAAGTCTCTAAAAATTATGAAAGGTGGAATGATTTTGCTTGCTATGAAAACTGCCGTTCTAGCCAAAGAGGAGAGAAATGTTTGATTTCGATGCTACTTTACCCTTGATGGCATTGCAGTTCCTGCTGTTGGCAGCAGTGTTAAATGTAATTTTCTATAAGCCACTGACCAAAGCGTTAGACGACCGGGACAATTATATCCGAACGAATAACCTTGAAGCTCAGGAACGCTTGGCTAAAGCTGAGCGCTTAACTAAAGAATATGAGCAGCAATTGGCGGAAGCGCGCAGACAATCTCAAGCGGTTGTGGCACAAGCTCAGGCTGAAGCTGAGAAAATTACTGCCGAAAAAATCGCTCAGGCGCAGAAGGAAGCTCAGGTTCAACGTGAACAGGTGGCTCAAGAAATAGAACAACAAAAGCAGGAAGCTCTACGTTCTTTAGAGCAACAAGTTGATGCCCTCAGTCGGCAAGTTCTAGAAAAACTGTTGGAGCCTACTTTAGTTAAATAAAGTGTAGGTAACAAAAACATACGCACAGCTAGACGTTGATGCGGCAAGTGCTTGATTAGGTGTCAAAAATGGCACTTTTTTCCCTTGGGGAAAATAAAACTTATAAGCAAGGGAGCAGCGCAGTTGTAAATGGGCATAACGGGGAATGTTTTACTACTAGCCACTGAGGCAGTGGCTCATGCAGAATCAGAAGGTGGTTTCGGTCTCAATATAGACATTTTAGAAACCAACCTCATCAACCTGGCGATTCTGGTTGGCGTACTCATTTATTTTGGGCGTAAAGTTCTAGTGAACATTCTCAAAGAACGACGCTCAAATATTGAAACAGAAATTCAAGCAGCAGAACAACGAGCAAAGGAAGCTGCAGCAGCTCTGTTTGAGGTGCAGCAGAAGTTGACCAAAGCGCAAGCAGAAGCACAAGCAATCCGTAAAGCAGCAGAAGAAAACAGCCAATCAGTTCGAGAAACAATATTGGCACAGGCAGCGGAAGATGTGCAACGCTTGAGAGAGTCAGCTGCTAGGGATTTAAGCACAGAAAGGGACAGAGCGATCGCCGAATTACGGCAACGTGTAGCCGCTATGGCATTGAAAAAAGTCGAGTCAGAACTGCGGACTGGAATTGCCGACGATGCTCAACACAGGTTAGTTGACCGCAGCATAGCGCTACTAGGAGGGAGCTAATGAAAAGTGATATAGCAACAGCCGAAATAGCCCAACCCTATGCAGAGGCTTTGATGTCAGTAGCACAATCAAAGAACTTGACGGAGCAATTCGGTGAAGATGCACGTTCTTTGTTGAACCTCCTCTCTGAGAGTGAGCAATTACGGAACTTTCTTGGTAACCCTTTTATTCAGCCTGAAACCAAAAAGGCAGTTATCAACCAAGTGCTTGGTGAAGGTGCTAACGTTTACTTCCGCAATTTTTTGCTGCTGCTGGTAGATAGGCGGCGCATTCTATTGCTGGAACCAATTTTTAAGCAGTATCTGTCACTCTTACGACAACTGAAACAAGCAGTACTAGCGGAAGTGACTTCTGCTGTACCCTTGTCGGAAGAACAACGGCAAGCTGTCATAGAAAAAGTCATTGCTATCACCAATGCTCGCGAAGTCGAACTAGAAACAAAAGTTGACCGCGAGTTATTTGGTGGAGTCATCATCAAAGTCGGCTCTCAGGTAATTGACGCCAGCTTACGGGGTCAGTTGCGCCGTCTTTCATTGCGCCTAAGCAGTTAGGTAGGGAGTGGGGAATAGAAACTGGGAATAATACCCCACTCCCTAATCCCCTTTTAGTAAATTCCTGAGTTTTAAGAGTTAAGTCACATGGCAATTAGCATCAGACCTGACGAAATCAGTAATATTATTCAGCAACAAATTGAGCAATACGACCAACAGGTCAAAGTTGCTAACGTTGGTACCGTCCTACAAGTGGGTGACGGTATTGCTCGTATCTATGGTCTAGATAAGGTCATGGCAAGCGAGCTATTAGAGTTTGAAGATGGCACAATCGGCATCGCCCAAAACTTAGAAGAAGACAATGTGGGTGCGGTGCTCATGGGTGAAGGTCTTGACATTCAAGAAGGTAGTACTGTAACGGCTACTGGTAGAATTGCTCAGATTCCAGTTGGGGAAGCCTTGATTGGACGAGTTGTAGATGCTCTGGGCCGTCCAATTGATGGCAAAGGCGAAATCAAGACGACAGAAACTCGTTTGCTAGAATCTCCAGCACCTGGTATTGTGGCTCGGCGCTCTGTACACGAACCATTGCAAACAGGTATCACAGCTATCGACGCGATGATTCCTGTTGGTCGTGGTCAGCGGGAGTTGATCATCGGTGACCGTCAAACCGGAAAAACCGCGATCGCGATCGACACGATCATCAACCAAAAACAAGAAGACGTGATCTGCGTCTATGTTGCTATTGGACAAAAAGCTTCCACAGTAGCTAGTGTTGTTCAAACTTTGCAAGACAAAGGTGCGCTAGATTACACCATCGTTGTTGCTGCGAATGCCAGTGACCCAGCGACCCTACAATTCTTGGCTCCTTATGCTGGAGCAACAATAGCTGAGTACTTCATGTACAAAGGCAAAGCTACCCTAGTGGTTTACGATGACCTTTCCAAGCAAGCTCAAGCATATCGGCAAATGTCTTTGCTACTGCGTCGTCCACCCGGACGTGAAGCTTATCCTGGAGATGTGTTCTACATCCACTCCCGCTTATTAGAAAGAGCAGCTAAGCTGAGTGATGAACTGGGTAAAGGTAGCATGACAGCTCTACCAATTATCGAAACCCAAGCAGGTGACGTATCTGCTTACATCCCGACAAACGTGATTTCGATTACTGACGGTCAGATCTTCCTGTCTTCCGACCTGTTTAACTCCGGTGTTCGTCCTGCTGTAAACCCTGGTATTTCTGTGTCACGGGTGGGTTCTGCTGCACAAACCAAGGCAATGAAAAAAGTTGCTGGTAAGTTAAAGCTAGAACTCGCACAATTTGACGACCTACAAGCTTTCGCACAATTTGCCTCTGACTTGGATAAAACAACCCAAGACCAATTGGCAAGAGGTCAACGCTTGCGGGAACTACTTAAGCAATCACAAAACTCACCACTAGCAGTGTATGAGCAAGTGGCTATCCTGTATGCTGGTATCAATGGCTACTTGGATGATATCCCAGTAGACAAAATCACAGCCTTCACAAAAGGATTTAAAGAGTACTTGAAAACCAGCGCACCTAAGTACACCGATTCAGTACAATCCAAAAAAGTCCTAGGTGATGAAGAAGAAGCTGCCCTAAAAGCAGCAATTGGCGAATACAAAAAGACCTTTCTGGCAACAGCGTAAATAAGTTAGGAGTTAGGAGTGGGAAGTAGGGAGTGGGCATAGAATATATATTCTCCTATGTCCCTCTTCTACCTCCTAGCTCCTAACTCCTAAACGCCAGTTGCGGGACTGTCGGCAAAGCCGGACGCCAGTCACCTAGGTCGGGCTAAACCTCCTGCAGTGCTGGCTCAACGGACACATGCTACCCTACCCTGCAGGAACGCTTTCAGCGAACGGGAAGTCGCCCTCCCTTGCGTCTACAAGCCGGGAAACCTGTAAAAGCGCAGTGTCCTCACCAACGCACTGGCTCCTCCTAACTCTAGTTAAACTATGGCTAACCTCAAATTCATACGCGATCGCATTCAGTCGGTAAAAAATACGAAAAAAATCACAGAAGCGATGCGGCTGGTGGCTGCGGCTAGAGTACGTCGCGCCCAAGAACAAGTTCTAGCTACCCGCCCATTTGCTGACCGCTTGGCACAAGTGCTCTATGGTTTACAAAGCCGTCTGCGGTTTGAAGAGGCAAATCTCCCCTTACTGAGACAACGGGAAGTCAAAACAGTTGGATTGCTTGTTATTTCTGGTGATCGAGGTTTGTGTGGCGGCTATAATACAAACGTTATTAAGCGTGCCGAAACTCGTACTAAAGAACTCCAAGCAGAAGGTATAAATTACAAATTTGTGTTGGTGGGACGTAAAGCTTTACAGTATTTCCAACGTCGTAACCAACCTATTGATGCAAGCTACAGTGGCTTAGAACAAATTCCTACTGCAGCAGAAGCTTCCAAGATTGCTGATGAGCTATTGTCCTTGTTCCTATCGGAAACAGTGGACCGCATAGAGTTGATCTATACTAGGTTCGTCTCATTGGTGAGTTCACGTCCAGTCGTGCAAACACTTCTTCCTCTCGACCCTCAAGGTTTAGAAGCATCAGATGATGAAATTTTCCGCTTAACAACTCGTGGTGGTCAGTTTGAAGTGCAACGGGAAAAAGTGACAACTCAAGTCCGCGCTTTACCCAACGACATGATTTTCGAGCAAGACCCAGTGCAAATTCTTGATTCCTTGCTACCTTTGTATCTGAGTAATCAGATCTTACGAGCACTGCAAGAATCTGCTGCTAGTGAACTAGCCGCACGGATGACTGCTATGAGCAACGCTAGTGAAAACGCTGCTGAACTCATTAGTAACTTAACATTGTCCTACAACAAAGCACGCCAAGCTGCAATTACTCAGGAAATCTTAGAAGTTGTTGGTGGTGCTGAAGCGCTTAAGTAAGAGTTAGGAGTTAGGAGTTAGGAGTAAAAGTCTTGTCCAAGTAGGGTGATAGTAGGATGGAGTCGCTCACCTAGAGCTTCACAAAGTATAGTGCGTTAACTAGATGCAACAAACCCTACTTAATCTACACTTCTTTCTAAGCCAGCCAACAACTCCTAATAATTCCTAACTCCTAACTTTTTACGCCTTGGCACATTTTGTTCGTAGCACACTATAATAGTTGTATGAATCCACATGGGGCTTTAACGGTTTCGACGTGGTGGCGAAAGCTGCTCTATGATTCAGGTCGAGAGTGAGTCATCTCTCGAAAATAAAAGGCTCAAACAATTGTAAATGCGAACAACATCGTAGCATTTAAGCGTGTGGCAGTAGCTGCCTAACAAACCTCTTACAGGTACGCTTGTCTGTAGTTTGACTCCGTTAAGGACTACGGACCAACCCCAACGGATGCGTTAGCAAGTATTCTCTGGTTGGCTTGCTAGCAAAGATTTAATCAGAGCATCCTAGCGTTCGGGATAAAGAACGCTCCCCGCCTTGAGGGTTAAAAAGGCTAAGCCTGTGAACGAGTGGGGGGTCAATACCCATTGCGGACATGGGTTCGATTCCCATAAGCTCCACTTTCTACTGAATAATGACTGCACATCCATCTGACAAGTTTTGTAGGTGGATGTATTTTTGTGCTTTGGAGACGTTGCATGCAAGTTCTATATTGTGTTAAAAAGCATACGTAAATAGTTGGGTAGACAACAAGAAATAGCCTTTATTATAGAATGTTATTCAGAATTTTCCTCATTTTTATAAGTATTATGATACACATTGAAAGCAGAGTTTACACTGATTGAAAACATCTGCATGGCGCATAGGATGTTATGAAATATCACTGCTGAGTGCAAAAGCCATGATACTTCCGGAACTGATCATATCCAATAACCTACTAGAGGAATTTAAAACTTGTACTCGGTTGCAATACAGTGGCAAGTTAGATATCAAAAGTTCAAAGAAACACAAATGGACTTTCTACTATAGGCTGGGAAGAATAGTTTGGGCCACTGGAGGAACTCATCCAGTACGGCGCTGGTTTAGGCAGATAGCCCAGTATTGTCCTGAGATTGATTTTGATCAGATGTTGTTAAGCATAGAAAACACAGCGAATGATTGCTGGGACTATCGCTTATTGTCGATTCTGTACCAACAACAAAAAATCAAACGTGATCAAGTAAAAGCCATTGTGGAAGACACGATCACAGAACTGTTGTTTGATATGACTCAACAGGCGAATTTTGCTGTTCTGGATTGCGATCGCACTCAAAAAGTGATTTTAGAAGCACCAATGAGCTTCACCAGTCCCGATATGTCGATGAAGCTGATGGAAGACAGTTGGATAGCTTGGTTTAGTGCGGGTTTGGCAAATATTTCTCCAGACTTAGCACCAACACTACACAAACCAGAACAATTACAACAGCAAGTAAGTCCCAGTGTCTACAAGAATTTTGTAAGTTTACTCAATGGTAAGTACACCCTGCGGGATCTAGCGGTAAAAATGAAGCAGAGCCTACTGCCTATTACTCGTTCATTGCTACCCTATATTTCTCAAGGAATTATTAAGTTGGTAGAAGTGCCTGACTTGCCTTTGCGAGTCATTAATGAAAATAATCAATTCACTGTCGCCAAATCAAGAATGGAGACAAGCCCACTCATCGCTTGCGTAGATGATAGCTCTCAGGTGTGTGAAATGCTGGAGAAGATTCTCATTCCAAATGGAATGAGAGTGATTAAGATTCAAGATGCAGTGCAAGCTCTACCAATTCTAATTGAGCATAAGCCAGATCTCATTTTCTTGGATTTGGTAATGCCTGTTGCTAATGGTTATGAAATCTGCACTCAATTGCGCCGAGTTTCTGCTTTTGCGAACATACCTGTGATTATTCTCACTGGTAGTGATGGTCTGATTGATAGAGTTCGTGCCAAGGTGGTCGGTTCTACAGACTTTATCAACAAACCTGTCACCACTGATAAAGTAATGAGTATAGTACATAAGTACTTACAGCATCCGTCATCTGTTAAGAACCCATCTCATGTGGTAATGAAATCTGCACTTAATAGCAGCGAGCTGCGGTCTTTGCCGATATGCTCTTGATTATGCTCAATACCAGATGATAAAAATATTGAACTCTTGGTTTAAGCATAATCAAGAGAACAGGAACGTAGTCGAAGGAAGCAATGTTATGAATTCCAACTACGATAGTAGGATGCAAACTAGTAGAAATAGGCGATAAGCACAGTTTTTGATTTACAAAAATTCTCTGATTAAAGAATAAGATTACACGTATTTATACCGAACTCAATTTTGAAGAAAGTCATCATAATTGTACCAAGATAAAAGTTTCTTTTTGTCTACATGATTGTGTAGAGCAGGTAATAATAACTCTACACAAATTGATAATGCTAAGATTTTGTACAATTAAGTACTAAATAAAATGCATTATTTAAATCCTTTTATATTAGTTAAAGTTTAACGGGTAAGTACCATGAATACGGTTTTAGTTGTTGAAGATGCTTTGACAGATATGGAAATCCTCAGCCGTTATTTGCAAAAAGCAGGCTATTTTGTCATGAACGCCAAAACTAGTGAAGAAGCCCTAGAAAAAATTGAAGCGAGTAAACCCGATATTATTTTTCTTGACGTCATTTTACCTGGTAAAAGTGGTTTTGAAATTTGCCGTGAAATAAAAAATAATCCAGTCACTAGTAAAATTCCTGTAATTTTTTGCTCCACTAAAAATAGTGAAGTCGATAAAATGTGGGGTAATATGTTAGGTGCTTCTGCTTACATTTCTAAACCTATCAATCAAGAAGAACTAATAACGACATTGCAGAGTTTAAAAAACTAGTTTTTGAGTATTTGTTAAGGAACATTAGCCTTGGAGAACGAGAAAAAGTTTTTAAGTTTCTATTTGGGTGCAAAAGATAAAGCTGTCATTGCATTGCAAAACATAATAGAAGTATTTCAAGTCTCATTTGGAGAGATATGTAGTGTCCCGCAGATGCCTAATTGTGTCTTAGGTATATACAATTGGTGTGGTGAAATGCTTTGGTTGGTAGATTTAGAAGAGATGCTAGGTTATTCACCACAGTTTCAAGCAGCAAATCCTCCTGTGAAAATAATGACGATAGTGTTACATACTGAGGGAAAACATTTGGGAATATTAGTCCGTCATCTGATGGATATAGAGTCTCTTGATAGCAAACAGATGAAATTTCAAGATAGTCAGTTTTTTCTTCCTGAGGTTTCACCTTTCTTGGAGGGATACTTTATCAATGCTATGGAGGAGATCATAATCTCTTTAGATGCCACAGCAATTATTCAATCGCCTCTATGGGAAATTCATAGTTAATGCTCTCGGTGAGAATCAACGGTGATTTGTTAAGGCTGGGCATGGGTAGGGAACAAGAGATTTAACATCGCGAATCACATAGGTTGCTGTATTCTTACTGTCCTAATTAACAATATTAGATAAAAATTTTTGAGGAAAATTTTATGACAATTGCATATCATAAAAATACAGAAAATGGACATTTCTATTCTGATAATGAAGCTTCTGGGCAATTTAAATTTCTGCGACTACAATTGCAAGAAATAATCACTCATATCCGCCAAGCCCCAGACTTAGAGACGCTATTTCAAATTACAACAAGAGAAGTAAGAGAGAAAATAAAATGCGATCGCGCTCTCATTTATCGTTTTAGCTCTTCCTCATCTGGCGTTGTTATAGGCGAATCAAAAACAATAGGTTGGACACCGTCTCTAGGTGAAAATCTTTCTAGTATCGTGTTTGGCTTAGATGCAAAACAAGACTATTTAGAATATGTGGCTATAAATGATGTTAATCACATAGAACTAAGCCCTTATCAAAGACAGCTGCTTGAAAAATTTCAAGTTAACGCGAGTTTGAGCTATCCAATCTTCTTTGAAGATAAAGTATGGGGTATCTTAGCAGTTCATAATTGTTCTTCAGGATATGAGTGGCAAGAGCAGGAAATTAGCCTAATATCTCAAATTACAATAGAGTTGACATACAGATTGCAGAATTTTCAAATCCAAGGAGAACTGCAACAGCAGAATCAAGCCAAGAAAATAGTAGCCAAAGTTATCAATAAGATTTTGCGCGTATCAGATGTTGATAAGGTTTTCCAAACAACAACTCAAGAAATTCGTCAATTATTAAGATGCGATCGCGTAGGATTATACCGATTCAACCCAGATTGGAGTGGAGAATTTGTCACTGAATCTGTAGGGAGTGGTTGGGTAAGACTAGTCGGACCAGATATCAAAACTGTATGGGAAGATACCCACTTGCAAGACACTCAAGGTGGTCGCTATGCCAAAGGAGAAAGCCTTGCAGTTAATGACATCTATCAGGCTGGTCACTCTCCTTGCCATGTTGAAATCTTAGAACAATTTGAAGCCAAAGCTTATGTGATTGTCCCTGTCTTATCTGGTGAAAAATTATGGGGTTTGCTTGCTGCCTACCAAAACTCCAACACCCGTGATTGGCAAGGCTGGGAAGTAAGCTTTTTAACTCAAATAGGCATGCAATTTGGCGTAGCAATATCACAAGCAGAATATCTAGAACAGTTACGGCTTAAATCAGAGCAATTGGCTTATATAGCTGAACAAGAGAAAGCATTAACAAAAATAGCCAATAGGATTAGACAATCTTTTAATGTAGATGTCATCTTTAAAACAACAACTCAAGAAGTCCGTCAATTATTAAGATGCGATCGCGTAGGATTATATCGATTCAACCCAGATTGGAGTGGAGAATTTGTCACTGAATCTGTAGGGAGTGGTTGGGTAAGACTAGTCGGACCAGATATCAAAACTGTATGGGAAGAT
>JAJPJF010000121.1 GCA_021324415.1 Nostocales cyanobacterium Centralia_MAG_434 | reverse complement strand
TGCAAGAGATTAGCATACTCCGTCATCCAATCTCACGACTTGGTAGCCTATGAAGACTTAAATGTTAAAGGCTTGGTACGTAACCGACATCTAGCTAAATCAATCTCTGATGCTGGTTGGTCTACCTTCCGCAACTGGTTAGAGTATTTTGGGCGTAAATATGGGAAGGTGACAGTTGCTGTCCCTCCCCACTACACGTCCCAGAATTGCTCTAATTGCGAACACAAGGTCAACAAGTCTCTATCTGTTAGAACCCATGTCTGTCCTAAATGCGGATATGTCGAGGACAGAGACGTGAATGCCAGCATCAATATCTTGAGATTAGGTCTCACTACGACGGGGCACGTCGGAACTTACGCTTGGGGAGATTTGCCCTCTTGGGCAGTTGGGGCTACCCTGCTGTCTAACGGCGAGTCAGTGAACCAAGAATCCCCGCACCTTTAGGTCGGGGAGTGTCAATTACTTATCTTCCCAATTAAAAGGATGTAGTTTCAATGCTTGTTAAGCTAAAAGATATACTATTCCCCTTGAGAGATATCCCATGAAACGAAAGCCTTCACGAGATTCTCTTGTAAATATTCTGTTACCCCTATCATTAATTTTCGGTCTGGTTCTACTGCTAAGCTTAAACAGCGGACAACCTAATGGAGAACCTGTAGCGAGGGGTCCGTTGGAGTTATGGCTAAAGCTGATTGTAGGATATTTAGCTGCAGGTGCGGAAATTGCTGCTGCACTGGTAATTGGGGGAGCAGTTATCCGTGGTTTAGTTGCTTATCTTCTCCAATTATTTTCCCGCTCTAAACAGCATTTTAATGCCACTGAATCAATTCGCCTAAAATTAGGACGGGTGCTAGCATTAGGATTAGAATTTACTGTCGCTAGTGACATTCTGCGTACAGCAGTTGCACCTACAAGGCAGGATATTTTAAACTTGGGTGCGATCGTGCTATTGCGGACTCTGCTAAATTACTTCCTAGAACGTGAGATTAGGCAGGGAGAGCAAAGCTCCTTACTGGAAACAAAAACAAGTAACAACTTATATTTTGCAGCTACTGGTAACACTAAGGTTGATCAAGAAAGAAGTTAAGTAATCACTGATGTCACACTTGTCAGCCATTTCTCAGCCTCTTGATAAAAGAGAAACTTTTTTTCATCTCGGCGAAACTCTGAGGTGTGAACCATTCCTCTGCCATTCACCCATTTAGTGCCGTGGTACTTGTGTAGCAATTCGTGATAGAGTACAAACTCAACAACAAACTCAGGCACATTAGTATCATCAAGGGCTGAATTCATCACAACCCTATCTCTTGCTGGCTCATAGTGTCCAAATTTACGGTAAGTGTTGATTTTGCTCCACACAAGACGCGGTTTGCTAAGAGTCGCAGTGAAATATTGGTGGTTTAGTTTGTCAAATAACTCATCAAGGTTATAGAACCTACCTTTTGGGTTTTCTGCAATAACTTCTGCAATTAAATCTAGCTCCAATAGTACAGTGCTGTATTCTTCTGAACTTGCAAATGTTCTAATAAGTTGTATACTATCTTGACTCTTTCCAAAAAGAGCAATGTTCAATAACGCTTGCAAAACCTCGTCTGGTGCATTGATAAATCCTTCACTAATCACGAGATTGGCAGTATTGCCAACTCTTTGGCTTTTATACAATCCTGAGAAATTAGTCAATTCAATCATTACCTTGACTAACTCTTGCTCATGTTTTTTAAGTATTTTTTGAGCGATTTCTCGCATACGATAAGTGATTGCTAGATGAACTTGTAGATTTTGTTCATTTGTTAAAAATTTCATCCAAGAGTAGATTTGACGAGACGATTTTGTCAGGTTTGCTGGCGTTGCTTGTCCCTGAGAGCATATTTGTTCAATTGTTTTTACTGTTGTTGCTAAAGTGTGGGTAAGTTGTTGTATTTGAGTAGAACTTGGTATTGGAGTTAAAGATAAATTGAAAATGTTCTGTAAGATGGATTTTTGTTGTGTTTTAATATTCTTAATACGGATAGTTTCAGCCGTTGTTTGGGTTATATGATGGGAAATAGTAGGCAAGTTGTTCAAGTCAATACGTTTGAGAAAATAATATGCCTCTCGTGAGCGTTTTGGTAGTTGCTCAGGAGTCATCTGCGCTTGAGTACATAATCGCTCAATAGTTTCAATTGAACTTTGAATAAATGCTTTGAAAGACGCAACCTTCTGGAGTGGTATCCCAGTTTTTAAGTTATCCTGTGCTGTTTGCGCAGCTTTGACAATTCCTCGAATTTGCATCATGCTACTTTCAACTTTCGCAATCCATCTTAACTTCTCGAGAGTGAAATTTCACAAATCTTGTATAAAGAATATGGATAACTAATGATCTGAAATTGATCAGGAGAAAGAACATGGGCGATCAACGCTGGCAACTCACTGGCAAAAAAGCCTTAATTACCGGAGCAACGAAGGGGATTGGACTTGCGATCGCCCAAGAGTTTCTTTCTTTAAATGCAGAAGTCATGATTGTAGCTCGCAGTGCACAAGCAGTCGAGCAACAGCTTGAAAACTGGCGACTTCAGGGATGGAAATCTCACGGAATTGCCGTAGACGTTGCAACATCAGATGGTCGTCAGGCCATCTTTGAGCAGGTAAGAGAAGTTTTCGACGGACGACTAGATATTCTCGTCAATAATGTTGGCACAAATATCCGCAAAAAAGCACTGGAATATACACAAGATGAGTACACATCAATTTTTCAAACCAACTTGACTTCAGTGTTTGAAATGTGCAGGCTGGCTCATCCTCTGCTCAAAAATGGAGACAACAGTAGCATAGTCAATATTGGTTCTGTTGCTGGGCTGACTGCAATTCGTACAGGTGCACCATATGGCATGACAAAAGCAGCACTCACGCAACTAACCCGTTCTCTTGCTGTGGAATGGGCAGGCGATCGCATTCGGGTTAACACTGTCGCCCCTTGGTTCATCCGCACCCCATTGACTGAGACATTGTTGAATAATCCAGATGTACTCAACTCAGTGATATCACGTACACCGCTTGGGAGAGTTGGTGAACCAGAGGAAGTGGCAGGTTTAGTGGCATTTCTATGTATGCCCACCGCAACATATATTACAGGACAGTGTATTGCAGTTGATGGTGGATTTTTAGGCTTTGGCTTCTAGAACATGGAGAACAAGACGCAAAGTGTTGGCAATTCTTTCTCGTTTATGATTTAGTGTGTGTACTTCTGATTGGGTTTGCATAGTTTTACTAATTTAAAATATGCTGAATTTATATCTAGTGGAGTGTCCACACCCAATCACAATATATATATCACCAAGGAATTGCCACCATCGGAAGTGAGAATTTTAAAAGAGACGCTAGTTGCACTGCTAACATATTTCATCCAAAAGAAAGATCAGGTTATTTTATATAACCATATCTAAGATAGAAGAAATGATATTTGTATCTTTTCTAAGATAATCCCAGTGTAAATGAAATGTCATTGGAGCAAAATTATGGCTGACGAAAAAAACATCAAAAATCAAAGATCTGAAGAAAATACTGAAGCTTCAACTTCTGGTGGTTATCAAACTCCTATCGATTCTGAAATCCGTACAACTGCTGGTGATACAACTTCAAGTGCTGGTCAACCGACCGCTGCACCAGAATCTGGCTCTGGAGAACAGCCAGTTGAAGGTGCTCCTAATCAAGGAACAGAAAAGCGATAAGTTAAGTAACCAAAATATCAAAATATATAGCCGATACTTCGAAGGATATCGGCTATATATTTTGGAGTTACGAAATTTAGTCACGAATTGTGTTTATAAATATTTTTGTGATTAAACCCAAATCCCTGTAGAGACGTAGCACTGCTACGTCTCTACACGTCTTGTATTATACATTCATATTTTGATTCAACAACGCTAAATTTTTTATAGGTGTGTGTAGCACTCACTATTTGAACTCGTATAAAAAAATAACCATGAATAATACAAAAAGAATGCACTGTGAGATGCCTCACGGTGCAATATTGTTTTAAGTTGCCAAAACTCCTTTACTAAAGTCACAAAAATCTATCATGAGATGTGGGCCAGTCAA
Source organism: Nostocales cyanobacterium Centralia_MAG_434 (assembly GCA_021324415.1). Classification (GTDB taxonomy): domain Bacteria; phylum Cyanobacteriota; class Cyanobacteriia; order Cyanobacteriales; family Nostocaceae; genus JAJPJF01. The sequence continues at coordinate 17,133 of JAJPJF010000121.1, read as the reverse complement.
AGTATATTTCAACCTTTAGAAGGAGGAAATATAATTAAGAAGAGTATCTACACAGTTCACTAAAAACCATTATAAGGTTGCTATTTTACTGCACTCCCAAATGATGCCTAAGGGTAGAGAAACCCGTTTCTGATTTTTTGAGTTTTCATAAATCAAATAGGACTACTTTATGAGAATCCCCAATTTTATAAACCCCTATGGACTAGTGACATAAACCCTTTAGTTTATTCAAGAAAAGGAAAGCGTCAAACCTTGATATCTCAATTTTTATTGTCCAAGATGAAATCAAGGATTGACTCATCCAAACAGAAGTAAGTCCTCCATCAAATAAACTAATGTGATTTGTTTAAGGAGAGAACAAAATGGCTAGTATTAAACTTACTGAACTACGTCCTGCGGGTTCTGAGCTTTTTAATGATTCTGAAAGCTTTCTTAATGAACTAAATGATCAAGACATGTCCACCCTTTTAACAGGTGGAGGTGAAAGTTCATCAGGAGGTTGGAGTTTGAATAGCTTTTCTACCGGCGGTACTGTGAGCACTGGTATCAGTACTGGTGGTAGCTGGTCTACTGGTGGTTCTTTTAGCAGTGGTTTGAGTAGTTTCTCTAGTGGTGGCTACTAGTATCGGATTTCATGATTAGTCCAAGTTAATGAGACTAATCAACCTTGATCGGAGCTTGAATAGCTCCGATTAAAACTTTCCACAATTCCTGATTCAAAGAATTGATTTATAAATTTGAAATGTTCTACTTAAAAATAGAGAGTAGGGGATAAAATTATGAAATTTGTCTTAAGCTCTCAGAATGTTGTTAAGTATTTGATTGAGTATGGTCTCTGTACTCCACAAGATGAGGCTACTACTCAAGTTGAAGTAAAATATGCCAAAAACTTTAACTTATTACTAAGTTTACCTAATGGTCATAAACTCCTTGTCAAGCAAGAGTCTCGTGACCAAGAAGGCAAGATACCTGGTGAGTTTTTTCGAGAATGGCGAATTCATCAATTTTTAGAACAATTTCCGGAACTCAGTCAGATACGCTCTTGGCTTTCAGAAGGGATACATTTCAATCCCAAGAATTTCATCCTTGTTTTCAATTATCTAGATAACTATCATGATTTGATGGATTTTTATATAAGAGAAAATCTCTTCCCCATAGAAATTGCCACTGCTGTTAGCAAGGTTTTAGCTACAATCCATCGTCTAACTTTTGACAATCTAGCCTACAAGGAATTTTTCTTACAAAAGTATGAAAGCCAACTTCCTGATATAGTTCCTCGTATGATTCAGAGGCTAGAACGGCTTAGTCCAGAAATTTTCGGTTCGGTTCCTGCTGATGGATTGAAATTTTTTGCTCTCTATCAACGTTATGACATCCTAGGAAAAGCGATCGCAGAGCTTGGAAATTCTTTAACCCCTTGTTGCGTCACCCATAATGATCTGAAGCTGAACAACATCTTGTTATCTAATGATTGGCAGGATGTAGCCACAGATAGCATGGTAAGACTGATTGATTGGGAACGCTGTGGTTGGGGAGACCCAGCATTTGATCTAGGCACATTAGTTGGTAGCTACTTACAACTTTGGTTAAATAGCTTAGTTACGAGTAAAGCAATGAATATTGATGAGTCTTTGCGAATGGCAGCGACTCCTTTAGAACAGATACAGCCTTCTCTGACAGCTATTGTTAACTCGTATTTTGCTCATTTTCCAGAAATTTTACAACATCGTCCTAGTTTCCTAGATCAGGTGGTGCAATTCTCTGGCTGGTCTTTGATTAATGCTATCCAAGCTAGACTTCAATATCAAAAATCTTTTGGAAATACAGGTATCTGTATGCTTCAAGTCGCTAAATCCTTGTTATGCCGTCCTACATCATCTATGCAAACGATTTTTGGCATGGAAGCATCAGAGCTAACTTCCAAAAGCCTGAATCTTGCCTAAAATGTATCCCTCATAGACATATCAAATCCCATGCAACTGTTACCACATAGCAAACCAAAAGCTACAACAGAGCAACTGCAAACAGCATTACAAGATATTGCTCATAAACTTGAAATCCAATCTCATCATTACATTAGTCATCCTGATTACAAACCCTTAGAATTACCACCAGAGGTTATTGCTCGCTTTCAGAAACTCCCCTCTGATGTACAAAGCAAGTATTTAAATTTACAATTGCGTAATTTTCTTTACGGTATTTATTACAATGCCTCTTTAAAGCGTGTTCTAACATTGGATACGGAAACAACGAACTTGGAACTCAACAACAATCTAGAAAATAATACTTTTTTAGGCGTAGACGTGGAATTTTATAACCGCTTGCATCAAAGCAACAGTGGTGAAGGCTACTTTAGCTTAAATTGGCAGGTGGTTAGAGAAGAAGCAGATGGTACTTTGGCAGTACACAAAGAAGGTTTGACACTACACATTGAACGCGATCGCCATTTGCAACCCCAAGACCAATCTGCCAATACAGGTGACTTAGTTGCCATCAAAATGCCGAAGAATTTGGTACAAAATGGCTTTTATATGGCAGTTGGTAATCAGAGAACTAATCACAGATCTGACCGTGATAACAACACTGTACGAGTCTATTTCAACTTAACTCCTGAAGGTTCGGTTGTGCTTATGGGTAGCATAACTGCTCAATTAAATGCTATTCCAATTTCTTTTGACTACAAAACTTTATATAACCCACAAGATTATGGACGTTATGACTCAGGAGTACTTTACTTTGATAAACACAACTATCAAAATGTTCACCCAGTATTAGAGAAAATCTATAGAGAACACCAATCCCATTTTCAACCTGAAGTGCCATTGTTTACCAAACAAATAGCACCAGGGTTAGCGATCGCAGAAGAACCAAACCGCAAATTTGCAGATCGAGAAAGTTTTGGTCAAAATCGCTGCCAAATTGTTGCTAATGGATTACTTGAAGCTTGGCATCAAGGTAATGATTCCCCAGAGAATCGGATGGCGTTAATTAGGAAACATTTTGATTTACAGAAAATTGATTGGCAACGTCCTTATCTCAATCCTCGCTCTGAAGATATTTATAGAGAGTTGAAGTTATGAAAATTGCATTCCTTCTACTTCGGTAGTCTTAGACTGAGAAATGTCATCATCAAGCTGAGCTACAATTTGTAAATTTTCAATTTGTTGCCTCACCCAACCAGCAAACAATTCCCCCATGATTCTAGTATGTAGTGAATTATCTAATTGAGGTTGAATAATCTCATCCACTAAAATGAGATGTACTCCTTTTGATGTTACAATTGGCTTCAAAATCTGCGGTGGCTTTGCAGCAAAAACAGCTGCTGCTATCTCTGGTCTAAAATCGGTACGACGTCGCGTCCCCTGATATCCACCAGTACGGCTCAGTTCTGAATCTTTGATATATTGACGGGCAATTTCTGGAAAAGTAATTTCGTTCTCTTGCAGTGCATAAAACAGTTCTATTGCCAAGTCTTCATCATCTAAAACAACTTCATAAATAATTGCACTTACATAGTCTAATTGGTGTTCATAAAAAAATTGTTCAGCTTTATCTAAAAACAGATGAGTCGCTAACTTGTTCGCTAGTAAGTTTGTGTATGCTATCTCTTCAAAATCATCTAATGAAAGGTAATATTTTTTCAACCATAACAAAGTGTCTTCCACCTTCAGAAGGTTGTTCGCTAACCGAAGATTATCTGCTGCCTGCTGAATTTCCTCCGTTTCAATTTGAATGCCCAGAGAGTGAGCAGTATCAGCCATAATTTTTCGTGTGGCAATCCCTTCCAATACACTGGGTATTTGGCAGGAAATTTTAAGTTGGTGAAGAATATCCTCCTTAGTCAAATCCAGTACTTGTAACATTTTGCAAATCTCCTAATAAATACAACGTTTTGGTTTTGTCTGGAAGTGGGGAGTTAGGAGTTAGGAATGGGGTATGGAATATTCTCCTCTGCTTCCTTGTCCCCCTTCTCCCCCTTGTCCTCCTTGTCCCCCTTGTCCTCCTTCCCTTCCCTTCTAAAGCTCTAGGCCACCTTTTTGTAGTTTCTTAAATGGATCTAAAATGTAGTCAATTACGTGGCGTTGGCGGACAATTACCTCTGCTGTTGCTGTTTGTCCTGGGGTTATGGGGATACGTTTGTTAGCAGTTTGAATGTAAGGTTGATCTAAGACAATATCCAAGTCAAAAGTTTCGCTCTTGCCAAATTTTGTGTCCTGAATTTTTGAGTCTGGAGAAACCCATCTAACGTGTCCAGGAACTACTCCATAATCTTGAAAAGGATAGGCATCAAACTTAAGTTTGACGGGCATTCCTACTTTCAAAAAGCCACTCTGCTGGTTGGGCATATGGGCTTTGAGTATAAAAGTACTTTTCTTGGGTGCAATTTCAGCACTCATCTGACCAGGTTGTACCACCACTCCAGGTTTTTGAATTGGTAAGGTAAAAATCACCCCATCAATTGGCGATCGCACTATTCGCCGCCACAGCTGAATCTGAAAGGAAGCTACCTGGCTGGTGACTTGAGTAATTTGGGATTGCAAATCAGTGATTTGTCTTTGTAGTTCCTTGAGTTGTTGCTGAGTTTTTAGTGAAGCTAACTCTCCACTGTGAATTAGACTTTGATAGCTTTGCTGTTGCTCAGCTAAGCGCAACTGAGCTTGCTGAATATCAGACTGGGCTTGATGAAGCGCCTTCTGAGAACTGTTTTGTTGCTCTCGTAAACTAGATTGAGCCTTAAACACATTTGATTTTGCCTGCATCAAGTTTTGATAATCTTCTTTGACAGACTGCACGATTTCTAAATAGCGGTCTTGTGCAATAGCACCCTTCTCAAAAACTTTTTTGTATCTTGGTACTTTTTCCCGCGCACCTTCAAGACGAACTTGTGCCAATTTTTGAGCAGCTAGACTGGAATCGACAGTTTCCTGCGCTTGGTTAATTTTTGCGAGTTGTTCTTCTTTCTGTAGATTGTCAGTGGTTTTGAGATTGTCCAGAGTTTGTTGAGCCTGCTGTATTTGCGCACCTTTTTCTGATTGTTGAGCGTGATTTTGTTGTTCTTGAACGTGAGCTACTAACTGAAGTTGGTTATTGACGAGTTTGAGTTGCATCAGCTGAGTTTTTTGTCCTTCTAGCTTTGCCTGTGCTTGCTGAAGTTGTGTGCGCAGTAAATCAGACTCCAACTCCATCAAAATTTGCCCTTCTCTGACAGTCTGTCCTTCTGTAACTCTGACTGCAGTCACACGACCTTCCGCTTGAAAATCCAGTTTTTGCGTAGCACCTAATGGTTCAATACGTCCTCTGGCACTTCCTACCTCATCGACTTTTGACAGCATTGTCCACGGTAAGACAATAACTGTAAAACCTACTAGCACATACAGTAAAGAGCGTGTCCACGCTTTGGGTAAGGCGTCTAGCAGTTCCTCCGTACCGTAAAACCAATTGTTGGTATGGTCTGGTGTCTCTATCTGGAGATTCTCCTGTTTTGAGTCTCCATTGGAGTTAGGTTCGATCTTGGTAGATGATGAATTTTGAGATGAGGTGGGCATAACTTTTCAAACGTCAAAATGAGTTAAGAATTCGCTACATTGAAACCATTTGTGTCAATTGTTGTTGATTAAGGTAGTAGTAATGGCCTTTTTTGGCAATTAATTCATTATGAGAACCGCTTTCAATCAACACTCCCCGATCTAGAACTAAAATTAGATCTGCATTGCGTACGGTAGAAAGGCGATGAGCAATGATCAAACTTGTTCGCCCTTTGAGAATTGTTTTTAGGTTATTTTGAATAATCTTTTCTGATTCTGCATCAAGGTGACTGGTAGCTTCGTCGAAAATTAAGAACCGAGGATTGCCTAGCAATGAACGAGCGATCGCAATACGTTGGCGTTGTCCTCCAGAAAGCATCCCACCACCTTCACCAATTTGAGTTTCATAACCAAGTGGCAATTGCCTAATAAATTCATCTGCGCCAGCGAGTTGTGCGACGGTAATGATTTCTTCAAAAGAAGCTTCTGGGTGAGCGATGCTGATATTTTCGCGAATTGTATCACCAAACAAAAACGTATCTTGATCCACAATGCCAATTTGCTGACGTAGTGAATGTAAGGAAATATGAGTGACATCTTGACCATCAATCAAGACTCTGCCTTCCGTGGGTGGATACAAACCTAAAATTAACTTAGACAAAGTTGTTTTTCCCGAACCACTACGCCCCACAACTGCCACAGTTTGCTCTGGCAGAATTTCAAAACTGAGATTTTCTAGCACGTTCATTCCACTTTCTGGATGATAGCGAAATGTGACACAATCAAAGCAGATGTGCCCACGAAGCTGTGACAACGACTGGCGGGGTGAAGAAAGCAGATCTTCTTCTGGTTTGGCTTCCAATACATCATTAATCCTTTCTGCAGAAACAGTGACTTCCTGCACTTGATTCCATAGGACCGACAGCCGTTGAAAAGGCTGAATGACATAGCCTAACAACATGTTAAAAGCAACCAATTGCCCAACTGTCAGTTGGTTTTGAATCACTAGCCATGCTCCATACCAGAGTAATCCTGTAGTCACAAGTGATTGAATGGTCGAGCTGAACACTTGCACTTGGTTACTAATAATTTGCCCACTGAACATTTTTTTTATAAATTGATTCAGTTGTTCTTCCCAATGCCAGCGGACTGTGTGCTCAATCGCCATAGAGCGGATAGAACGAATTCCTGTGAGGGATTGAATCAGATAACTGTTCTCGTTAGCTAAAGCATTGAAGATTTCACGGTTAATACGGCGGAAGAACGGTGTTGCCAAGAATGCAAGTAGAACAAATGGTGGTATGATTGCCAAACACAGTAATGTCAATGACCAACTGTACCAAAACATCAATCCCACATAGATAAACACTGTCAGCAAATCCAGACAAATTGACAGTGCTTCACCAGTGAGGAATCGCTGAATTTTCTCATTTTCTTGAAAGCGGGAAACAATGTCCCCGACATAACGTGACTCAAAGAACGCTATAGGTAAACGGAAGGTGTGTTTGATAAAACCCACCATCAGTGCTGTAACTACGCGGTTAGCAGTATGATCTAGCAAATACTGGCGCAGTCCAGTCATCGCAATCCGGGACAGTCCAAAGATCAGCAACCCCAAACCAACAGCGGTTAAGGTGAGAGTGCTACCCTGTACGATCACTTTGTCTAACAAGAGCTGGGTTAAAAGCGGTGTGACCAAGCCAAAGACTTGAATCAGCACCGAAGCGACGAAGACTTCTAGTAGAATCCAAGCGTGGGGTTTGATTAACTCAGAAAATTTCCACAAAGGTGGCTGATTTTCTTGGGCGTCTTTGAGCAGGGCTGTGGGTTCCAATAATAAAGCATAACCAGTCCAACCTGCTTTAAATTCTGCTTTTGTGAGGCTGCGTTGTCCGATTGCAGGATCTCCGACAATCACCCGCTTTGAAGTAATTTCATAGACGACAAAGTAGTGCTTGCCCTCCCAATGAGCGATCGCCGGCAGTGGCTGTTGTGCCAATTTGTCCAGACTGGCTTTTACAGGACGAGTTGTAAAGCCAATACTTTCTGCAGCTACGGTTAAACTCCGCAGTGATGAACCACTACGGTTGACATTGGCGAGATCTCTCAGCCGATTGACACTAAAGTGCTTTCCCCAGTAGCGACCGATCATGACTACACAAGCCGCCCCACAGTCCGATACACTTTGTTGTGCAAAGAATGGATACCTATGAGTTAGGTGTCCCCAAAATTGACTAATAGTTACCTTTGGACTAGGAAAATAAGCTTGTTTAACTTTTTGTTTGGTTTGTTGAGGCGGTAACCATGGTTCTGTCGGAGGAAATGGGATGACTTTTCTGTCGCGAGCAAATTCTTCTGATCTAGATATACTGGGCAAAGTTGGCTGCTCGTAAGTACTTGAGTTGGAGACAATCAATTCTATTAATTTAGGCCAGACAGAGAGTGCTGTTTGCCAATTCACACCTTTGAGAAGGTAAACGATAGTTGATTGTGTTGCTTGCCATTTACCTGGGTTTAAGTCAGTGTAGATTGTGTTTGTTGTCAAACAGTCACCATCATTGTGTTGAAGCTCACCTCGCAGTAGTAAACACAACTTGACATCTGCTGGTAGATACATTTCTTCATATGCTTCAAAATAGTGCCGCTCAAATAGCGATAACACTTGAAGCATTTTTTCAGCCACAAAACTTTGTTTTTGTGAATTCTGACGACATAGCAGCAGTAAATTCCATAGTTCTGCACGTTTTTGGAGACGCTCACAGATTTTAGGATATTTATCCATCAAAGTCTGTAATGTTTCTTGCTTGAGATAACACAGCTTTAAGTTGATTGAAGCTCGCGCGGAATACGGCTGAAAATCTTCTTTTGCAAACAAAGTCATCTCACCAAAAGATGAGCCTGCTGAAAAACTCATGATTAAGTCATCAGCCTTATCTTGCAGTCTCACTTTTCCAGAGAGAATAATGTATATGCCAGGATGAGCCTCTGTTGCTTGCCAAAATTGCTTTGCTGTTGGTGGCTCTACAATTTCCACCGCTTTTATACAGTTTTGTAGTTCTGTTTGGGAAAGTTCCTCACCTAAAATGACACTCAGTTGTTGACCTAATTCTTGTTCAGAATAAACTGATGACATATCTCACCTCCAAGATATAGCAATCCACAATAATTCATGAGAAAATACCATACTCATGAAGCTTAGAGAAGTCAAAAATCTCGCAATAAGATGTTCACAAAGACATCTTGACTGCCATTGCTCATTTGACTTTACGCTTATCTTGGCTGTTTTCAATAGCTCTTCTAGCAATTGAATCCACATTATTAATAGTTAATTATAAAATTTACTTTTATAGTTTTTTTGTCTTTTTTTACAAACGAATTCAGACTGCCATAAAACTAATCCTTTATTTGAATTAGATTGAATGATAAAATTAAGGTAGGCTCTAAGTTGGATTGTAAATCATAAATTCTAATTCCTGAATTTTTATTGTCATCTATTTGTTTCTTTGAAAATTGATGTAACTTAGTGGAAAGACCCATTTGTTTCAGCAGACGATAAATGTGACGTTTGCTGATTTCAATTCCTAATTCCTTTGCGAGATGTTTACTTAACCATTCGGCTGTCCATCTCCTAAATCCATAGCCATACTCACGAGGGCTATGACTTACTATTTCTTTCAAACGATGAATATACTGGTCATTTACAACCTTCGGTCTGCCTATTGGTTGCTCATTCCATTTATGTGCTAGACCTGCTTGTGCAACAGCAATCCAATGCCGAGCCATTTCTTGAGAACAGCCTAATAGCTGACAAATCTGGGTTTGAGATTTACCCTGATCTGCCAGCAAAATGATTTCCAATCTCCGACGATACTCTGGCTGTAAATTAGCTTGTAAATTCTTTAACAGCATTTTCCGCTGAAAAGGTGTTAAAAACTTACTTTTTGTTGCGGAAGTATAGCTTTCCAAAGCATACTCTTTACTGATGGTGTGTGTCATAATTTATTTAGGTTGCTGATAACCATGAAGTATAAGCACATGTGTTTGTAGTAAATGTTTATGAAAAACTAGGCAACAAAGTTTTACTTTTATACAAAGCTATTGACAGTAGGAAAAAAGAAAACTCAGCCAGCAGAACTTTTTAAACACAGCATAGTTTTTTGAATATTCTGCTAGCATACTGATACAGCATTTTTTGGGTAAATGAAGTACATTGTAGGGGCGCAAGCTATTGCGCCCTTACAATAATCTGTACCTCATGTAGTTGCAATCTGCTGTAACAATGAGAAGAAATCTGTCTTGAAATGCTGCGAAGGCAATTTTTGATCAGCTAGAGTCCATTTTGACCAGCGTATGGATTTGACTGGAGCCTCGCGAGCGATCCCTCAGATTATCAACAAAAATTGGCGTTAAGGTTTTCGCTGGAGCCAGTTTTGATTTCAGCCTGTTCGATCCCTGTGTTGACAAAGCTACCACCAGGACCTGAACCATTTTGGTTTAGAAAATGTATTGCATTGGTGTTGTAGCAAGTATTAACATTCTTATGAATGCCTTGAAGACCGCCTATAATAATCTCCTGTTGTTGGTCAGACAACTCGGTGAACAATTCGTTTTCCAAAATTGAAACTGACATAGTCTTGATCCTCATAATAAAGGAGTACGGTAGCGGTTTGCAATGGCATAAGGAAGAGTAGGGGCAATCGTCTGTCCCTATGCTGTGGGTGTATTTTATCCACATGAGAACCGCTATACTTAGGTGTTTAAAAAAGTCAATTGTAGTGGGTCTTAGAATTCACTATCGCTTGACTCTTTCTATAGTCCAATAATTGCAATCATCTCAAGATTTGTCAGTCGGATAAGTTCGGGTGTAAGTTCGGGCGTAAGTTCGGGTATAGAGTCGGAAAAGGTCATAATTAGAGTCGGAAAAAGTTATATCTAAATTAGAAGATATGCCTTTTAAGTGCCTTTCAGCGTCTTATAGCAATCCGTTTAGGAATTGTAAAAATGAAAAGTTGCAAAATCCCAATTTCTTGGAGAGAACGGGATTCTCGTTTCTCATGAATGATTTAAGAAGATAGCTATAACCAGAATCTTTTCTTTTAGATAGTCATAATTGTCTAAAAGCAAGTTTAATTTAAAAAATCAAAAAATACACTATTTTTTATAAAAAAATAATAATAAACGACTTTGTTATACTAATAACTGTAAGAAAAATTGAAAAAAACATTGCTGAATTCGGCCATAAATTATGTTTATCTACATTGTAGAGACGTGTAGCATTGCTACGTCTCTACACACACGTGAATTGTAAATTCATGACTCAATTCAGCAACACCAAAAATCAATACGTCTTTTGTCCTTAAAAAACAATAAATTGCTGTAAGACAAAGGACGCTCTTCGCAAATTTACTCTAAATTTAGAATGACCAACGCATATCACAAACTAGCCAATTAATTTTTCCCAAGTCAATGGTCCAACAATTCCATCAGCCTGTAAACCGTTTTGACTTTGAAACTTTTTAATAGCCTCTTCTGACTGAGGACTATAAACACCATTGATTTGAATACCTAGACGATGTTGTAAGTATCTGACAACTGGGCCTCCAGCATGGTTTACTCTGATGATTCGTTTTGCTAAAATTAGATTAACAACTTTCCAAGTAGCATCTCCAACATTATCTGTTTTTTCAATCCCTACAATGTCTTGAAATTTATGGAGTGCAGATATAGTCTCTGGCTCAAGTTTGTTATCTTCTACTAACTTTTTCCCATCTTTGTCAGTAATTTTTAATTGATTTAAAGATTTTTGAAGTCTAATAACAGTTGTATCTACGTTTTGTTCTTCATCTACTACAGAGTTAACAGGAGTCGTTGGTAATTTACCAGTTAAGCCTTTAACAATTGCATTAGCTATTGCTTCTGTATTTAAAAGATGCATATCTTTTTCTGAATCACAGAAACAGCATTCTATAAGAATTGCAGGCATATCTGTGTTTCTGAGAACAAATAAGTGAGTCCCACTCTTAACACCACGATCAAAAAAACCTAAGTTGACAATTTCATCTAGTACAGGCTGGGCTATTTTTCTAGCTTTTTCACTAATTGCATAAACTTCTGTACCATTTGCTTGCCAATTAAATCCATTAAAATGAATAGACACATAAATGTCAACTTTGGCTGTGTTAGCAGTTTCGCATCTACTTGAGAGTGATTCACGAACTGTATCTGCCTGCTTTGGGGTGCATTCTATAACTTCATAGCCAAGAGTTCTTAACTTCGATATGACTTTATTTCCCACATCTCGAGTCAGAATATCCTCCTGCTTTATCCCTGTAACTCCAGTATCAGGAGGACAATTGTGTCCAATATCTATGCCAAACTTCATAGTATGCACCTTAAATGAATTGATTGGTAGAAAATCACAGCAATTTTTTGTAGTGCTAGCAGTGCTAACTCTACAATTTGTGGTCTAATGATTTGAAAATAGCTGTAACTCGTTTTCCTTGTGTAGAAGACAATGGACACATGACCAATGACTAATCACAGTAAACAGAGCTATGTTGATTTGCACCAAGTTAGTTATTTAGACAAACTTGATGTAAAGATGACTCATGATAAGAGATAAATCACTAAGTGTCTACGGTAAAAAAAACTAAAATTTTTAGAAAATAATTCAAAATGTAATGTTCATTATGCTTTTTAGAAGCTCAATTAAAATTCTGCGTTTTTTTAAACAGAAACTTGACTCCGCAAAATTACTGATCAACAACTAACATACTTCGTCGCTTGAGCGCAAAATACAATTCAATCAGGATATCAAGTTTGATTATAGATTTTTCTAGCCACACACTGTGCTGAGAGCAAGTCTACAATCAAGATAAAGAGAAATACTTTGTATTCAAGGGCATGAAACGCATCGTTCTGATTGCTGGGTTTGAATCGTTCAACACTGACTTGTACCGGAAGGCAGCATTCTTGGCTACCTCTCGCTGCTCTGAGTTAGATATTAGGATATTTAGCGATCGCGATATTCACAACAAGCGTGCTGAAGTGGAAGCAGCGCTTGAGAACGCTGATGTGTTTTTTGGCAGCTTGCTCTTTGACTATGATCAGGTTGTGTGGTTGCGCGATCGCGTCTCTGGTATTCCCATCCGTCTGGTGTTCGAGTCAGCATTGGAATTGATGAGTTTAACCAAGCTGGGTGCTTTTGCGATTGGCGATCAACCCAAAGGAATGCCCAAACCAATTAAATTTATCCTTGATAAATTCAGCAACGGACGCGAGGAAGATCGACTAGCTGGTTACATTAGCTTTTTGAAAATAGGACCAAAGCTGTTGAAATTTGTGCCAGTACAAAAAGTGCAAGACCTACGTAACTGGCTCATTATCTATGGTTACTGGAATGCAGGTGGACCAGAAAACGTTGCAGCTTTATTTTGGACCCTAGCAGAAAAATATTTAAATTTAAAGGTTGGCGACATTCCTCCACCAGTCGAAACCCCAAACACAGGACTGTTGCATCCCGACTACCAAGGCTATTTTGAATCCCCACAGGAATATATCAAATGGTATCAGACCTTTTGTAGAGACGCGATTGATCGCGTCTCTACAAAACCTATTGTAGGAATTCTCCTTTATCGCAAGCACGTTGTTACCAAGCAACCATACATTCCCCAATTGATTCGCTATTTTGAAGCAGCGGGTTTGATCCCCTTGCCTATCTTTATTAACGGTGTTGAAGGTCATGTGGCTGTTCGTGATTGGATGACGACCGACTACGAAAGCCAGCAAAGACAACTTGGTCATGTAGAAATTCCGTCCCTTTCACCTGAAGCAGTGAAGGTGGATGCTATTGTCTCAACTATTGGTTTTCCCTTAGTAGGTGGTCCGGCTGGTTCTATGGAGGCTGGGAGACAAGTAGATGTAGCAAAACGCATACTCTCTGCTAAGAATGTGCCTTACATAGTAGCTGCACCACTGCTCATTCAAGACATTTACTCTTGGACACGTCAGGGAATTGGCGGTTTACAAAGTGTTGTTTTATACGCTTTACCAGAACTAGATGGAGCAATTGATACCATTCCCCTTGGGGGTTTAGTGGGAGAACAGATTTATCTGGTTCCCGAACGAGTACAGCGGTTAATTGGTAGAGTAAGAAGCTGGATCTCCCTTAGACAAACACCTGTTTGGGAAAGAAAGATTGCAATTGTTCTTTACGGATTTCCGCCTGGTTATGGTGCTGTGGGAACAGCAGCTTTGTTAAATGTACCCCAAAGTCTACTTAATTTCCTTCACGCACTAAAAGACCAAGGTTATACAGTTGGAGACTTACCTCCAGACGGGGAAGAGTTAATTTGTGCTGTCAAAGAGGCTGATGAATGGAGAGGGGAGACAAGGGAGACAAGGGAGACAAGGGAGACAAGGGAGAGATCTTCTACTGCGGTTTATTCGTCAACGATGAATACTAATACTGTTAATGTGAGAACTTTAGAAGAGTGGTTGGGGTATTTGCGTACAACCTGGATTGAGAAACAGTGGAAATCTCTTACAGGGACTGGGATCAAAACCTACGGTGATGAGTTCTATGTTGGTGGTATTCAGTTGGGAAACGTCTGGATAGGTGTTCAACCACCTTTGGGAATACAAGGCGATCCAATGCGGTTGATGTTTGAACGTGATTTAACTCCTCATCCACAATATGCTGCTTTTTACAAATGGCTGCAAAATGAGTTTCAAGCAGATGCTGTTGTTCATTTTGGAATGCATGGTACTGTGGAATGGTTGCCGGGATCTCCTTTGGGTAATACAGGTTATTCTTGGTCTGATGTTCTGTTGGGTGATTTGCCTAATCTATATATATATGCGGCGAATAATCCTTCGGAATCTATTTTGGCAAAGCGTCGTGGTTATGGTGTTTTGATTTCTCACAATGTCCCGCCTTATGGTCGTGCCGGTTTGTATAAGGAATTGATGGCGTTGCGAGATTTGATTTCCGAGTATCGAGAAGATCCCCAGAAGAATTATGCACTAAAGGAAGCGATTTGCAAAAAGATTGTAGATACAGGTTTAGATGCGGATTGTCCATTTGAGGATGCGCGACGGTTGGGTATCGCTTTTTCTCCAGAAAATATCAGGATGTTTAGTAGTCATGCGTTTGATGATTATCTGGTGAAGTTGTACGAGTATTTGCAGGTGTTGGAAAATCGGTTGTTTTCTTCTGGGTTGCATGTTTTGGGGGAAGTGCCTAATGAGGAGGAAATGGCGGGGTATTTGGAGGCTTATTTTGGAGAGGAACCGCCAAAGCGTGAAGGACGGGAAGAGGAGGAGAGATTAGTTCGGGAGTTGTTGGGACAAAGTCGTGATGAGTTGACGAATTTGTTGCGGGGTTTGAATGGGGAGTATATCCCGCCTGCACCTGGAGGTGATTTGTTGCGAGATGGTCCGGGTGTTTTACCAACAGGTAGAAATATTCATGCTTTAGATCCTTATAGAATGCCTTCTGCTGCTGCTTATGCACGAGGACGGGAAATTGGGCAAAAAATTATTGCTCAGCATTTGCAGGAGTATGGGAAATATCCGGAAACTATAGCAGTGATGTTATGGGGTCTGGATGCGATCAAAACTAAGGGGGAATCGCTAGGGATTGTTTTGGAGTTGGTAGGTGCGGAACCAGTGAAGGAGGGGACGGGACGAATTGTCCGTTATGAGTTGAAGCCTTTGGCAGATGTAGGACATCCCCGAATTGATGTGCTGGCGAATTTGTCGGGGATTTTCCGGGATAGTTTTGTGAATATTATCGAGCTGCTGGATGATTTGTTTCAAAGGGCGGCTGATGCGGATGAACCGGAAGAACAGAATTTTATTAGGAAACACGCTTTGGCTTTGCAAGCGCAGGGTGTTGAGAATACATCTGCAAGGTTATTTTCTAACCCAGCGGGTGATTTTGGTTCGTTGGTTAATGACCGTGTGGTTGATGGTAATTGGGAATCATCTCAGGAGTTGGGTGATACTTGGCAAGGTCGTAATGTGTTTAGCTATGGTAGACAGGATAAGGGTCAAGCTAGACCAGAAGTGCTGAATCAGCTTTTGCAAACGAGCGATCGCATTGTTCAAGAAATCGATTCTGTAGAGTACGGTTTGACCGATATTCAAGAATACTACGCAAATACAGGCGGACTGAAAAAAGCTGCGGAGAAGCAACGCGGTCAAAAAGTGACAACCAGTTTTGTGGAAAGTTTCTCAAAGGATACCACACCCCGCAAGTTAGATGACTTGTTGCGGATGGAGTATCGCACAAAGTTGCTGAATCCAAAATGGGCACAAGCAATGGCAAATCAAGGTTCAGGTGGTGCTTTTGAAATTTCCCAACGCATGACAGCCTTGATTGGTTGGGGTGGGACTGCTGATTTCACAGATAATTGGGTCTATGACCAAGCAGTAGATACTTATGCCCTAGATCCAGAAATGGCAGAAAAGTTACGCAAAAGCAACCCAGAAGCCTTTCGTAATATTGTAGGCAGAATGTTAGAAGCCCATGGGCGAGGTTTTTGGCAAGCGAGTGAAGAGAAGTTGGAAAAGCTACGCGATCTGTATGATTTGACGGATGAGGAATTAGAGGGTATTTCAGTTTAACTGATTAATCATTGCATTGATGCAGAATGTAATCTCATAGGGATTATATTCTGCACTCAGAGTAATAAATTATGCTATCTTTACTAATTATTCAGTGAATTTACTATATATAAATAGGTGACATTATTGAATGTACTAGCTAATATATAGCTTGATATATCACTTTTTAAACCCATCGCTTGAATGAGATGATAAATTGAATGTCATTTCAAAAGAAAAGAATAATGAAACAGCCAGAAATTGGTTGTTTAATTCACGAGATTCGTTTGTTAATGGGATTAACACAAGAAGAATTAGCAATAATTATTGGCGTGTCTTTTCCAACAGTTAATCGGTGGGAAAATGGACATACTAAGCCTTCAAAACTTGCTGTGCAGCAGATTGAAACGTTAGTAGAACGTCTGGGCGAAAAGGGTCAAAAAATATTGGCTAAGTACCAATGAGTAGATAAATATTATGTGCACTACATTTAAACTCCTAAGCTACTGGGTTGAGGATAACCAAGTCAGAGCTAAAAGGGATGGAGAGATCTATCGATGAGTTTTAGACACTTGAAGAGTTGGTTTAAATATACCCTACTCCAACATATTTTTGTTCTGGCTTTACTTTCAATTCCTTACTCACGCACTGCATTAGCACAAACGAACCCAAAAGGAGGAATCGATTGGATTTTAGTGGTAGATACTTCTGCTTCCATGCGTGGTGTGGGCGGAACAAAAAATATTTTTAATCAAGTAAAAAGTTCAATTACTGAATTTGTTAATACAGCTAGATTAGGCGATACAGTCACTATTTATACTTTTGATAAAGATGTCACTCTGAATGCTAGTGAGATCCGTATCACCAGTAATCCAGACCGAGGCAAACTCAAACAAATCATTAGCTCACTGCAAGCTGAGGGTATGCGTACTCATACAGGCAAGGCTGTGCAACAGGCGCTGCAACATTCTGCCTTACTCAACCAACGTGCTGATGTTCT
>JAJPJF010000423.1 GCA_021324415.1 Nostocales cyanobacterium Centralia_MAG_434 | reverse complement strand
TTGATTGTTGATTGAACAATAACGCGGAAGGATTGATTGTTAGTAATGGTGATGGTGCATCTGGGTTGGAAGCACTAAAAAACCCGAGATTACCAAATTGAATAGCACTAGCAGTAGTAGCCACAAATGAACCGCCAATATTTAACAGTGCATTTTTACCAAACACAATCCCAGACGGGTTGAGAATGAACACATTTGCTGTGCCATTTGCCTGGATAATCCCATCAATATTCTGGATAATCCCATCAATATTTGAGACAGACCCACCTGTTACTCTATTGAAGATGTTGCGAATATCAACAGCATTGTTAAAAAACGCTGTTCCCTTAGTTGGTACAGAAAATTGTTGAAAACTGTGGAACAAGTTACGCCCGACTTGCGTTCCCCCTGTAATATTGAAGACGCTGCCATTGATTGTGACATTGGAATTATTTGGAAGAGTCCTATCAGGTATAATCTGGGCGAGTGCAGAGCTTGTACTGAATGCACAAACGCCACCTATAATCATCCCTACTAATTTATGCCAAATATCACCTATCCTTGACATTGCAGTCTCCTCCCAAACCTGAATAACGCAGAATCATTTATGAGTAAATCATTATTGTGGTATCAGGAGTGCAATTGCTTTGTGATGATAGCAATTATCTTTTTTAAAATTTTTCCTTCCAGCCTTCCGATGTCTTAACCTCTCCCCGCTATCCATGTCCTCACTCACCCACGCTTTCCACGTTCTAACAGCCATAAGCTAAAGCGTTTTCAATTTTTTGACCCTAATAACCAGGAGAATTAAAAGCGCTGCAGTCGCTTCAAGGTTAGAAGATTTTAGACTATGTGACTAACAAAAAGTATTTATACTCATTACTTGGAACGCAGATGCCATCATATTCACAAGACTAAACATGTGTTATGGCATTTGGACATATCTGTATTACTCCATTCGTAATATCACCATTAGACCAATTCAGCTGAACTTTTCTGTTTGAACAGTAATCAGCCCAGATTCTTACACTCTTAGATTGACCTGGTTGAAGCTGTTCATTAGGTCTTAGCAAATCTCTAGACCACTCTCCATCTTGCCTTTCTATATATACATTGGTTACTGTATTATTATTTGCAGAGTCATTATACATTGCTAAAATTCCAAATAATCTAATGTTTGATTTTCAAGCTAGAAGGTTTTAAAACGTTTTGTTATCCTCGGTGGGACTTGTGACCAAGACTGATGCTCATGGCTGGCAGTTTCGGGTTGTTGGTGCTGATGGTACAGTATTCAAAGAGCAAAAATTGTACTACACTCCTGAAGCTGCTTTGAATGCCGCACGAGAATGGATTGTCCTTTGGGAGGTGATAGAGGTGCTCCCTTTTTCCAACCCCTACAATGGCTTTAGTGTTCATCAGCTGGCTTAGAGCCTGGGGTTTTAACTTGCAAGTGATCTCCCTTCACTGAAAAATCCTGCTCATTTTTGCTACTTTGAGCTAGTCCTGCAGCACCAGCGATTGCTGTTCCCGCCAGTCCAAGCCCCGCAGACCATTTAGCATCAGAAATGTTTGGTGTGACTAAAACAGCAATACCAATAGAGGCTCCCACAGATGCCATAAATATGGGGGTTATAGCTCGAATTACGTCTGGGTTGAGAGATTTCATAGAGTTCAGGATAAAGAATGTAAAAATGTGTGATTAGAATTTTTCTTCAACATCTATAAATTTATTCATGAACAATGACAATGACGATGCCTATAAATTTAGGAAAGTTATGGAGAAAATTAAGGAAACATTGATTGATGGGGTCGAACGTGGAGAACTCCCACAAAGATGAACAGCATGGAGAGCGCTTGTTTCTCACACCCCATCACTCATCATCAGGCAAGTACAACCCACTACTATCAGTTGGTCTTGCATGTAAGTACATTTCGGTGATAGCAACTGAGCTGTGACCTAGAGTTTTCTGCAGCAAGTGAATAGGAGCGCCACGGTCTAACGAGTGAGAAGCATGGCTATGACGAAGCCAGTGAGGGCTAACATTGCCATCAATTCCAGCACGCTTAGCAGCATCTTTGACAATGTGAAACACCATACTTCGGGAAAGATGACCACCTTTACCAGACACAAACACCGGGTCATCCTTACGAGCATTATTCTTTAAATCTTGAAGCGATCGCCATACCCCTTTTGTCACTAGCACAGTCCTTGTTTTATCACCTTTACCAAAGACAGTGATTTGCCCAGCATCACCACGGGGTTGAAGGTCGCGCCATTTTAGGGCGCACAGTTCTGATACGCGCAACCCAGCAAAGTAGAGTAAGCGGACCAGGGTGCGATCGCGCTCTGTGGTCGTATTGCTGATCACCCGCTGCACTTCCTCTTCATTCAGAATTCGTTCTGCCAATCGATTTTTTGCCTTAGGGGACTTGACTAGTATTCCCAAATTAGACGAGATGACTCCCAACTCCTTAGCAAAGGAGAAGAGGCTTTTAATTGCTCCTATAGCCACACGCTTTGAGTTGTTGGAACTATTGAAGGTTATCTCCCACATTTGCAAATCCATTAAAGTGCATTAGACTTGTCCGGAAACCCCAAAGCCAGTCTGTTCAAAGCTTTGGGGTAAAACTTTGATATTTGCGTAAAAACGTAATCATCAGGATTTGAGATAGTTACTGTT
>JAJPJF010000228.1 GCA_021324415.1 Nostocales cyanobacterium Centralia_MAG_434 | reverse complement strand
AACGGGCGCGGCGATCGCTCCCGTGAAATATGAAAGAAACACATTTTACTCAAATCTCTAGAAGCCTTGCTATATAAGGATTTCAAAATGTGTCTCTTAGGAGTTAAACCATGTACAAAAGCAGGCTGGTTAATAATTTGACGACAACGTTGAATTAAAACTTCCTCAACCTCATCAAGACTATGGAAACTGCGATTAGCAATCGGTTCATTCGTAAGAGTCCACAAAC
Source organism: Nostocales cyanobacterium Centralia_MAG_434 (assembly GCA_021324415.1). Taxonomy (GTDB): domain Bacteria; phylum Cyanobacteriota; class Cyanobacteriia; order Cyanobacteriales; family Nostocaceae; genus JAJPJF01. The sequence goes on along the minus strand of JAJPJF010000228.1, from coordinate 9,850 downwards.
GCTCTGCGGGTTGTAATTCAAAGAGAGTGAGAAGGTAAAAACTCCAAATGTAGACCTTGTGGAATTTTGACTTTGGGGCTGGAGTGCCAGCCTGCTTTGTCAACAACCAAAACAACCTGTTTTTTCTCGCCAATGCCAAAGTGTTGTGCAAAATCGGCAAGTACCTGATTGAATAATTGAATATTTACGTAGGGCAGTATCCACCAATATGTTTGACCGGAGTGTGGATGGACAAAATCATAAAGCCACAACCATTTAAAACGCCAGTTGACATTTGCACAAGGTTGTGTGCATTCATCAACCCAAATCCGTCGAATCACTGGTTTCAACCCGACCCGATGTTCATCTTGCGCCCATACTTCTACGTCGGATTCAGAATTTTGTGCTTGTATTTGTTCGACTTTGGTCTGGAGATTTTTTTTTCCACTGTGCCTGTTCTTCCTGGCTCGATTCTGTATGTTCTGGGCGGGGAATTCTCAACCGAAAACGCATTTGTTTAAGGTATTCCCAACCTCGTTGACGGCTGACTGGACGACCAATTAAATCAGCAATCCAGTCCGCTACCTTTCTACCATTCCATTGCCCCCCTTCTGCTGGAGGCTCTTGTAACGCCTGCCATAGTAATGCTTGCTGTACATCGTCTAGAAGTGGTTTGCTACTTCCTTGATTGAGGACGCGTTGGTCTCCTAAAGTTTCCACTCCGATGCGGTTATAACCCCACACCAACTCCTAAATCCAACTCCGGCTATAGCCTGTTGCTGCTGCCACATCTCGTGTTTTCATCCCCTTCGCTAACAGCCAAATTATCTGATAATGCGTCCGCAATACTGGTTCTTTACAGGCGCGATAACTTATCTCTAACTCTTCCAAACTCAGATGTGTTTCAATTTTTAGGACTTTTGACATTACGACCGCACCCATTCATGCTCTTCTATCTATATTATGTGTAATTTACCGGACATGATATGATAAGGCTTTTCAAGGTGGTGAAAACATTACAACTCCTCATAAAAAGAAACCGAAACGAGAATTAATTCAACAGCAAAAAGATGAAAATAAGGTTTTGTCTAGTAATCGGATATTTATTGAGCATTTAATTCGACTACTTAAAATATTTCGGGTTGCTTCACAAAGATTTCGACTAAAACTTGACACTTACGAGCAGATTATTTTAACAGTTTTTGGGGTAGTTAGGCTGAGAATCGGTAGTTTAGTTCTACCAACTTAGCTATTAACATTAATCATAAATTCTATTAAATTAGGAGTTTACTTTTATGCCTCTAAACTATTACTAATTATATCCAACTCTTATAACTCCGTTTTTACGAAGATATCAAAGTTTTGCTCCAAAGCTTTGAACAGTCTGGCTTTGGAGTTTTCGGACAAGTCTTATGTACATCGCTCGCCAGCACTTCGGTGTATAGACTACCTGCATATATCCGTGACATATGACAAAAGCGTCAAATTGATAGGGGAGCCAGTGCGGTCTTGGGGTCTCCCCAAGTGGAGTAACTGGCGTGGCTGATACTTGGATACCTCTTCCGGTCGATTCGCTCCTTGCGTGCTTACCATCGCTACATGTAGCATGGTAGCGACAATTGGCAATGCCTCGCTCGTATCCGGGTTAGACTGCCCTGCAGGCTATTATTGCTCTACTGAATGACTACCTCTTTGCCTTAGCCTTAACTGGAAGCTATACATTTTCATAGCAAGGCTCGTGAAAATTTTTTTATTGGGACTACCCTCTGCCTTTCCTCGATAAGTTAATTCATTGAGCCAAGAATTCCACAGCTTTAAGTCGTCAGAGTGTCAAAGATACCTCGTATCACAATTTTCATTAGCCTGATATCTGTCATCAGGATGATTATTAGTTCAAGTTTGATTTTATACTTTTAGACAAAATTTACACGCGTATCAACAATATAAGAGATTGATAAAGATCAAGAATTGTCTATCATGTAATTAGATGCAGTCAAATATCAATTTATTATGACATTTATTTAAAAAAAACTAAAAAATTTGTATTTAAAGCTACATTAGCATAAATATACTTAATAGCTTCTCGTAAGAAGTTACTCATAACTTAGCTGTAGCAGTTTTCATCACCACATATAGCCCACGTAAGTCGATTTAAGGCTATTTAGGAAAAAGCAAATGTTTTGCACTCGACTTTTATGTTGCAAATTTTCACAATGCCAATAAGCGATGGTGCTAGAGTCTACCTAATTATTTTTCATACAATATGTGCTTTTTTTGATTTGTATATTTTTTCTTAATTCAACTCAAGATATCAAAATAATTACGTATGTACAAACTTTAAAAAAAATTCAACAATTATTGCAGAGATTGAATCTTATCCAAAAAAACTAATGTCAAACATCAAACAGTGGCAGGAAATGTACTAAGGGAGATCGAAAAAATAAAATGTCCAACCGTACTCGAAAGATCGGTGTACAGACACACTAATAATGTATTTGCCAAGCGCATTATCCTCAACTCAGCCTGGAACGCTCCTGCACGGTTGGACATTTTATTACACCTTAAGTGCCTAAACATAGTTACAGGTAATTCCATCATTATGGAAAAAAACACGACTTTTGCCTGAAAGTTTTACATAGCAAGATTTCCATTTTATCTCTGATAAGAGTGATTAAAGTTGTTCATGAGCAATTTCCCTGTGAGAACTGGCGCTTTGCGCAATCGCCCCTTATGGATATAAAGAAACCTTGCGATTTGTTAGGAGCAGATACACTGGCGGCGCTTGCCACCCACTATGTACGAATGAAAGAAACACTTCGTCCAAAAAATTTAGTACTAATAAGGGTTTTAGCTCGTGTTTCTTCAGAAAGTTAGGGAGATCTAAAAAATAAAATGCCCCATCTTATTATCATGAATAATCTAGGAGAACAAAATGCATTCTTTGTCACAAACTACAAAAGTAAAGCTCAATGATTCTCAAAATAGCTTGAATAAAACGGAGATATTAAATTACGTGCAGAGTCTTTATGGGGACATTCCTATTTCCCCATGTCCGTTTACACAGGCAGAACTGAACGAACTTGATAGCCACAATGAATTGCTCGTCTACCTTCCTGCGAAACTCTCAATGAGTGATCTCTGCATTCAGTTCGGGATTAGGGCAAATGTCAACTTTGAGAATGAAACCATGATTAGAAATACTATGGTAAACGAAAATCAGTGGTTCATTACATCTGCTGAGAAAACTCCAGAACTAATGTATCAAACTGCAGTATCCGCAAAGCGGATCTACGAAGATGAAGGTCTGCATGGAATGGACTTTAGACGTTATCTCGCATTTGCCGCTAGCTTTAAATACAAGTTTGGCCAGTTTCCCGACCAAACCTACTGGACATTTCTTTTGTCTGGAAGTTACGACCGAAGTGGGATATCAATCATTGGATTTGATTCGCAAAATGTTTTGAATCATCACGGCTGGATGAAAAACTTCAAGGCAAAGTTCCTGGGGTCGAGGTACGTGGTTATCGCTCCAAGAGTCGAGATTGTCCCCACAACAGAGGAACTGCCAAGGGCACGTCGAGGAAGACGAGGTACTCAGGGTAAAGAGGCAGATATGGAATAGTTTGAAGTGATTAATATTGGAATTGTATCCTGTGTTTAAACAAACATTAGAACCTGTGGTGAAGTATGACTTACTCAGCCCCGAGTTTTATGCTGCACCTAATGCGACTTTGCATCAAATGCGGGCGGAAGATCCAGTCTATTGGCACCCTCAACTTGAATCGTGGATTCTAACTCGTTACAATGATATTCACAGTGTTATTCGCGATGCCCGTTTTTCTGTGGATCGAGGTGGGCAAATCGGAAAAGGTGGGTCTCCTCGAGTCAGTGACAAGCTCAATTTTTGCAATCGCTACTTTGCTCAGTGGATGGTCTTCTGCGATCCGCCGAGACATACGCGACTCCGCACCTTAGCTGCTAAGGCGTTCACTCCTCAATTGGTAGATAGCTTACATTCAAACATTAAGCGCTTTGCTAACGAACTGCTCAACGCTGTTCAAGATATCGGGCGCATGGAGGTCATTCGTGACTTTGCTGTTCCCCTGCCCGCCCTTGTTACGGCTGGGATGCTGGGCATTCCCAAGGAGCACATAGATGATCTCAAATGTTGGAGTACCAATATATTCATGCTATTTGGAGCAGGTTTCGCTACGGACTCTGTTGTCGAAGCAACTTACCACAGCTTAGTCGAGTGCATCAAATACTTTGATGAGCTGATTGTGCAGCACCGCTCGAGCCCCAGTGGCGACCTGATCGACCAATTGCTCGCCACCGGGGATCAGGAAAGCATCTTGAGTGAGGAAGAACTTACGGCAATGTGCATCACGCTAATGGTGGGCGCATATGAAACTACAACCTACTTGATTAGCAATGGGCTTCTGGCGTTATTTCGACACCCCGATCAACTACAGAGGCTTCGGGAGAACCCATTGTTAATCGACAGTGCTGTAGAAGAATTCTTTCGATATAGCGGTCCTGCTTTTAGCGTAGTTCGTCGAGCAATTGAGGATATACAAATCGGCGGCAAGTGCGTTCAAGCCGATCAGAAAATATATTGCATATTACACGCTGCCAATCTTGATCCAGCTCGGTTTCCAGATCCAGATCAACTAGACATTGGTCGCAAGGATAATCGCCATCTTGGGTTAGGACAAGGTATTCACTTCTGCCTTGGTGCAATGCTTACACGTCTCGAGGCAAAAGTTGCTATCAACGCCATCGTCCAGCGCTTTAGAGATTTGCGCTTAGATACTGATGAACTGACCTGGATGCCAAACCTAGCAATACGAGGTCTTTACTCACTGCCTGTTATATTCGAGGCTTGACATCCTCCCCCGCCTAGAAGGTTACTGTGTTCCCTCTATACTCCGAGGCATGGTATCCGCAACGAGAACTACAGAATTTTCTCGTTCACATATGCTTGTGTCATCGTATCAATCACATTCGATGACTAGGGGTGACGGAGCTTAAATGAGGGTTCACTTTCTTTCGTTTACCATACCAGCCTTCCTCTTACCTCCTTTTTGCCTGTGATTGGTTACTTAGGTTTGGCTTTCCCTCTAGCTCTGAGACAATGGAGTTACCTCTATTGCCCCTTCAGGTGAGGACGAGCTTTGGATACTAGCTCACATTGAACTATTCATCCAATCACTTTTTCTGAGCGACTTCGTGTCGCACCCTATGTGCCCCACGGTACGGAGTCCAATCTCAAGAATATTCCTTGCAGCGTTATGGTCATTTGAGCCAGTTTTAGCGTAGCGCTGACTGAGCCTTAGGTATTTGTGGTATTTCATAAGTAGACGTGTAGGCTCAGTCAAAAACTGGCTTCGGGGAGTCCTGAGGGGCGGGAGCCCCTCGTGCAATGTGGGTTAAGTAACCAGTTGTTCACAAATAATTCGGTTGAACAATTAGCCTCTCTTGGGAGTATAATTGCATTATCAACTACATGCGATCGCCACTGATGATGTTTTTTAAAAGCAGTATAGTGGCTGTAACAAAAAAAATTTAAAATTTGAAGAATTCATCAAAGTCATATAGCAAAAGGCTTTTGAGAAATTGTTCAATCGCTTTATTCTAGATTTTGGGCTCTAAATCAAGCTCTTGAATAGATATTCCCTAAATTGTTCAACCGTTATTTTTTTTGAGTTTACAAATTTTCAAGCATTCCAGGAATCGAAATTGTTCAAACGAATTATTTACCTACACCAGTATGGAATCACGTTTTTAATTATGTAGTAACGACTGATAGCCAACGATATTGTTTGTTGTTTTTTTTAAATATTTATTTTTTAATTTAATAACTTTTGTGTCCTTTACAAAAATAGGTGTTGTCCTTGAAGAGGACAACACCTATTTTTGTAAAAAACCATACTTTTTTTATAAAGGACTGCTAAGCACTTTATTATGGGTTACAAGTATCATTTGAACAAAAAACTAGGTTTAATATTATTACATTAATAATACAAAGCCATTTCAATACTGAAACCCTTGTTTTCTTGTTAAGCAACTACCTGGTAACTTGAAACATCAGTTACTACATGTCACTATACCCAAAAGTTTTCAGGGACTGGAAGCATAACCAAGTATTTTAGTGTCTGAAACCCTTATACTTGCGTTGATTGATTCTCAGCAATTCCTAACATAAGAAGCATAACTTGGTTCTTGGCAACTTTTGGTAATCTAGGTTGGGAGAAGGCAGATGGCAGACGGCAGAAGGGAAGAAAGAAGGAAAAATTCCCACAATTGAGGCAGGGTAAAGATTATAGAACATCTGCATCACAAGAAAGCCGCATGCGATTGCCCTTTAGGGCACTGGGCTAAAGCAAGGGTCGCCCGTCTTGGTCACAAGTCCCACGCTCGGATAACAAAACGTTTTAAAACCTTCTGCCGTCTGCCGTCTTCCTTAAAACGAGTTTCCGTGTTGATCACCAAAATCTAACAAGAACCCATAATGTTGCCAAAGTCAATAGGAAGCATAAGCACGTTAAAACGGCAATATTATCCTTCCACCGACAGATAAGACTTTTAAGCTTAACCCGGTTTTCTGTTCCGATGATACTTGTACCCCATTCACGGGTGTGTAGAGACATAGCGTTATTACGTCTCTACAAAGATCTAACTACATAAATGTTTACAAACATAATTCATGACTAAATTCAGCAACAGCCTAAATCCAATTTCCTTCCCTTTGATCACTCGTGAGAGTTTAAAATAATGTTGCTTTTGTCAATTAGAAATAATGCTGAAAATTGAGTAAAAATCAAGGTATCAAACAAAGCTTTGTATTGATGTTTCAGGAAAAAAATAAATGTTCAACACAAAGACGAGGCGATCACTAGCCCGAAAGTAAGGTTTTCTTTCACGGTTTTTGGCATAATTTTCATCCTATAGGCAGATTGACACATGCATCATGACTTTAATCTGTCACAAATGCCCTTTGATACACCCCGCGTTGAAAAGTAAATGAGCCATTCAGATTTTGGGATATTTCTGCATTGCTCGTGATAAGGGCATGATTGCATTTGACTGAAATTCTGGTTCAAATACAACTATACCAAGTTCCGCACCCATCAAGCCATAGTACCTGATGGGACGACCATCACACAGCCCGACACTACAAGCCCACTCGTACCACTGCATCTGCTCTTGTGTCAGTTCATAGGGATCGCGTGATGGTCGTTTTTCGTCACTGTCTTTGATCCAGCCTTGCTCCAGACAGGCTCGGAAATAAGCGGTTCTATTATGAACTTTTCCTTTTTTTTCTTGCTTATCAACGTATGAGATTGCCTTAGTGAACTTATGGCTGTATTTTTCCCATAGCTCGCTTGCAATCTCATAACTTAGATGAATATCAATATCTTTAAGATACTTCCACTCCTTTTGGGGAATGCCTGTATTTTCAACTTCCGTAATATCAGTTTCGGCTTCAACTTCGTCAGTAATTGCACTGTCAGATGAATAGACACTGGAAATAGGAAGCACAGGAGAAACTTGATACAACTCTTTCCCCTGTGCCTCTTTGCTTCTCTGCTCTTCTGCCTGTTGTTGCTGTGATAGTAACTGCACCAACCACTTGTGTCCATCGAGCAACTTCTGGTTGATAGCAAACAGTGTTTCGAGAATCAGCTTCGGAACTTTGGAAAATGCGATCGCTCGCTCCACCACTGCTTGAGCTGTCAGGCCCTCAGTCTCAATTTGGTTTTGAATCTCTACTCCAACCGCTTGGTTGTAGATTGGTGGGATTTGGCAGTAGCGCGTTGCATCCGGATTATTCCGCCATATAGATACAGATATAGATTTCTTTGGCGATTGTTCCTCCCACTGTTTTTGTGAAATATCTTCACATGGAGTGGAATTAGTGTTTTGAAGTTGAGGAATTTGGGGATTGAAAGAACCGTTTACATATAAGGTAGACGCTTCAGGAGCAGGGGGAAAAAATGCAAAATTACTTTGTTTAGTAAAAGAAAACTTTTCAGTTTCTGCCCTAAATCCACCAAGCAGATCATCTACCCCATTTATTTGGGTTTCACCCAATTCTAATTCTTGTGTTGATAGTTCCAAATGGGATGAAAACTGAGCCAAGCTCACACTCGGCTTAAGAGGCTCCTCTTGATAGTTCTGAAGTTGAATAACATTTACGTCCTTGTTGTCAACAGATTGCTGCTCTGTTGAAGCATTGTCACCCGTCCTAGGCAAGGATGGGTGTGCTTGCATTTTTTGTCTTCTGCGACTAGGCAACCGATTCTCTAGCGGGACAGGTTCTTGCCATTGAGATTGTGGAGCGAGCGAATATTCATCCGTCTCCCCTGGTCTTTTATTTCTAACTAAAAGCTGATAAATTTCTGTGAGCGTATGCAGTGCTTTGAGAGTGACATTGCGACCCAGGCGACAAGCTTTGGCAATTCTTGGTACTGATTCCCAGCACTTTCCTCCCTTACCTGCTCTCCTAACAATGTGACAATAGATTCGAAATTCTATTGCTGATAAGCCGTAATCGTCCAACCAAACCGGGATAAATGGTATTGATTTTGAATTTTCTTGGGACGCTAAAAAATTTTCTTCCAGATCAGCTGACTTAACTGCCGCAGTCATGTTATGATAACTCCAGTTGGTTGAAATAAATATTTGGTAAACACCTCGGACAGACACTCGCCAAAGTAAATGCCGAGGTGTTTTGCCATTTTGCCAAATTATACCATAAATCTAAGATCAAGCAGAAAAACGCGGATTTTGCCATTTTGATATTTTACCTAACCGAAACGATAGTAATTGAATCGCGTCAATGCCACCCTTCATCACGGTAGGGTGGCTTTTTGCATACTTGCCGCATTATCCGAGATTTTCACAATTGAAAAATAGTATGTTAATACATTGCTTGAAACTTAATCACCCGCCACCCTCACGATCCTTCAGGGTGGCTTTTGCATGTTCTCGACTTTTGGAGTTAGGAACTAGCGCTTCTGCCCTTGGAGGGGATGTAATACCAAAGTATAGCTGGACGTAAAAAATCCACCAAGTCTGAGGCAATTCCCAATGAATTGGGAAGCCTACACTCCCCTGACGGGTGAGTGTAGGTAGTTCACTACCCAGAATTTTTACGATTAAGAGATAGATGAAAACCGACTGTAGAACGGTTAAAATTGTAATTCTCCTCCACCCTACAACTAATCCTAAGGTGACTCTTTATTGTTAATGCGAATGCGATCGCCTGTCCAATTAATTAAGCAATTGATTAATAATTGATTGGCTTATTGACTGCAACAGTAAGGAGAGGGAATCGCCCAACCATCTATACAATCCATGACTGACATGAGTTGCACAAGAGCGGATCGTCTTGGGCAACGGGCGCGACTGACAAGAGGAAAATCACTCCTTCTATACCACTATCAGTTTTTTGACAATTTGTATCAAATCTCGAGCGCGAGTTCAAAGAGTCAACCATAATAAATTTGTCAAGGAACAAGGAAGCTTAAGGTATGAACGCAAAGGAGTTTCCATCTGGCTTCAAAGATACTTTAGAATTTACTCTGGTAGAGGCATTGTTTGGGGTCACGAGCCATTACCTTTCAAGAAACATGAGCTAAAACCCTGATTAATTCTAGATTTTTTTGGACGAAGTGTTTCTTTCATTCGTAGCGGGTGGCGATTGCGCTCTGCGCAGTGCCGGAGGCAATCGCCGCCAGTGGGGGTGCTTCTAAGAAACACATTAGACTTGTCCGGAAACCCCAAAGCCAGTCTGTTCAAAGCTTTGGGGTAAAACTTTGATATTTGCGTAAAAACGTAATCATCAGGATTTGAGATAGTTACTGTT
>JAJPJF010000022.1 GCA_021324415.1 Nostocales cyanobacterium Centralia_MAG_434 | reverse complement strand
GGCGTCAGTGACCAGCACAAGGAAAATGCGATCGCCGCCCTGGATTTTGAGGGGACATCACCACCGTTCTAAACCCTGCATTGTGCCATGTGCAACAATTGAAGAATACCCTATTTGGTACTGCATTTGGTAACGTAGCCATACGGCTTTCAGGTGGCCAAATTAAGTCAGGCTTAAATGGTACAGTTTTAAGTGTGTATCCGGTTAGTCAAAATCTTATTTTTCGGGGAAAAGTTGAAAAAGTTTTATAAAACTCGCTGTTGGTAGCAAATTCAGCCACCATACATGTAGCGAACTGCAAACATAAATCGTCAAAACTGCAAACAAGGCAATTTTGAAACCACATTATTTGCAAACAAGAGGGGTCTCAAATCCACATTAGCTGCAAATGAAACCACAATCGCTGCAACCAAACCAAATTATTTGCAAATAGGCTGTAATCATTAGCCAGCAAGCTTTTTGGCTTTATTTTGACGAGTGACATGAAACTGTCCAAGTTAAAGAATATTTACCATGACCCCACTTTTAAACTTAAGTGTCTTTACCTTCAGGAGAAAAACAAGTTACTGGTACTTGCTCATAAAAACCTAATCCATAATTAAATTGGACGGATAGCGCTCATATGAAACCACATTATTCGGGCATAAGTGTTTGGCTAATTCGTTCTTATTTTTTGGACAGTTTTAGACCAAAAAAAATCTTGTAAGCCATGAAGGGCAAGCATTACACCCTATTTGCAAATAATGTGGTTTGGTTGCAGTTAATCTGGTTTGGTTGCAAATAATGTGGTTTCATATGAGCGCGAATGTGGTTTTGATACCCCTCTTATTTGCAGTTAATGTGGTTTCAAAATTCGCTTGTTTGCGGTTTGAAGCGTTCTTGTTTGCAGTTTCTTACAACTACTAGTTCAAATTGATAGTATCGACCAAACGATTGAATTTTTCGACCAACAAATCGAAAAGTACTGTCGCCCTTTTGAACAGGCGGTTGAGTTAGTTGATACTATACCAGGTATTGCACGTCGAACTGCTGAAATTATTGTCTCGGAAATTGGCAGCGATATGAGCCGTTTTCCAAGTGCTGAACATTTAGCTGCTTGGGCTGGGCTAGCTCCGGAAAATTATGAAAGTGGTGGGAAAAAGCTTTCAACTAGTACCCGTCAGGGCAATCGTGCCCTACGAACTATCTTAGTTCAAGCTGCCCACCATGAGTGTTCGTACTAAAACTTACCTTGCCGCTCAGTTTCGTCGTATTACTGCGCGAAGGGGCAAAAAGCGTGCTGCAGTTGCAGTTGCACACTCAATCTTAGTCATTGCATATCATCTCATATCCCGCCAAGAACCTTACAAAGATTTAGGATCTGATTATTTTGACAAACAACGACCAGAAAGTGTTAAGAAACGCGCTTATTAAACGCTTGGAAAAGCTTGGTTATCAAGTTTCTGTCCAAGCCATTGAGGTCGCTGTCTAGAACACTTTCAACTTTCAACTAGAGGCTGTCACTATCAATGGTTAACAGCCACATATTTTTGTTGGTTTATTAGTCAAAGTTTTATTTTCAAGTTAGTCCATCATGAGAAAATCTCACAACCAAACATGAAAATATGATACTTTTCGTGATGGTACTTCAACAGAGGTTGTCCTTCAGTAGTGCGATATGAGCCTGAAAGTCAGTCTAACCCTGATACTCTTCAAGTACAACCAAATGTCGCAAACGTGTAGAATCAGACACGCAAAGCACGTAAGAAGCGAATTTTAGCTATTTGAGTATCTCCGAAGTGCCATTTCAAAACCAAGCTGTAACTAGAGTGTGAGGTAAAAATGCAAGTAGTATATACACACTGTGCCGGACTTGATGTACACAAAAAAACAGTCACAGCTTGCATTATCACCCCAAATCAAAAAGGAGGTACAAACCGAGAAATTCGCACATTTGGAACGCATACCAATAGCTTGCTAAATATGCTTGATTGGTTATTAAGTTTGAATTGTACACATGTAGCGATGGAAAGTACTGGGGAGTATTGGCGACCAGTATTCAACATTTTGGAAAGCAGTTTGGAAGTGATGTTAGTTAATGCTCGGCATGTCAAAAACGTTCCAGGGCGGAAAACTGACGTTAAAGACTCACAGTGGCTAGCTGAACTACTGCAACATGGGTTATTGCGTCCAAGTTTTATTCCACCACTACCGCAACGTGATTTACGGGACTTAGTACGCCATCGGAATAACTTTGTTCGTGAACGTTCCAATCTCGTTAACCGAATACAAAAAGTATTGGAAGCAGCTAATATTAAGCTGGCATCGGTTGCCACAGATATTATGGGAGTATCTGGACGTGCCAGCAAGAAGGCAATCATTGCAGGCGATAAAAACCCACAAGAAATGGCTAACTTGGCCTCTGGGCGAATGCGCAAGGGAACAAGAGGAATTAGCGCAAGCGCTGGTTGGTCGTATTCGGCCTCACCAACGCTTTATCCTAGATCAATTACTCTCAAGAGTTGAAAATATCGAGCAAGTCATTCAACAATTTGATTCCCTTTCTTGAGGAATACTGCCACCCTTTCAACCACGCAGTTGAACTACTTGACACTATACCTGGTGTGGCACGTCAAGCAGCTCTTGTGATTGTCTGCGAAATCGGTATCGATATGAGCCGATTTAAAAGTGCTGCTCACTTAGCTGCTTGGGCTGGACTTGCTCCTGGGAATTTTGAGAGTGCTGGTAAAAGATTATCCTCTGGTACGCGTAAAGGTAACCGCAGTTTACGAACTATCCTTGTACAAGCTGCTCATGCTGCGGCGCGTACTAATACTTATCTAGCTGCCCAATTTCGTCGGTTGTCTGCACGACGAGGAGCCAAACGTGCAGCTATTGCCGTTGCCCATTCAATAGACTTGTCCGGAAACTCCAAAGCCAGACTGTTCAAAGCTTTGGGGTAAAACTTTGATATTTGCGTACAAACGTAATAATAAGAATTTGAGATAGTTACTGTT
>JAJPJF010000167.1 GCA_021324415.1 Nostocales cyanobacterium Centralia_MAG_434 | reverse complement strand
GAGGCTTGTTGGTTGTCAATGTTGGTAAATAAGTGAAGATTTTGTATTTGAGTATTAGCCATGGTAAGAGAGTGTTATTTGCTATATAAAAAAATACAATGATATCAAGATATTAGTTATGAAGAGTTCGTGTAAAAATACTTACAAAACCTACAAAACCCATAAAGTAGTATTTATACTTATAATTTAATCATAGTCATAAGGCACTTAAGGTGTATTGAAGAAGGCATTGCCAATTGTCGCTACAAAGCCATATATAGTGTTGGTAAGCTTGCACTCATATTGCTTATGACTTGCCTCACGTTATTGAGAGCGGGATTTTTTTGAAGTCTTTCATGTGATCACAATCACATGAAAAGTAGGCATAAAACAATTTATCAGCATCATAAAGGCTGTATTTTCATTTGATTATTGAAAAATGTTTAGCTTCTTTTGAAGCTAAGAATTTCAGTAGATCGCAAATAACAGGGAGAAGACGCCGAAAAAAACCGACTGCAAATCACCCAAATTTTGATTTGCACAAGTATCTGATACTGTTGGCGAAATATTTCTTAACGCTGGCAAGCCTTATCCTATCGTGGGGATTTCCCAACGAAACTTTCCGAAAACCACCCTTTTGATGAATTTGCCAACGGTATCAGTATCTTTATCGAATGGCAGGAGTAGACTTTACACTGATTGATGGTCTTGATGCTTTAACTGTACAGACAATTTTATCTGAGGTAGGATTAAACCCAGAACGCTTTCCTACAGCCCACGCATTTCACCTCTTGCTTAGGTTTATGTCCTGGCCAAAAAAATTACTGGCGGCAAGCTTAAAAGCTCTAAAACTCGTATTGTTGTCAATCGCGCAGGAAGATGCTTTCCGCTCGGCGACTTTCTCTGTGAGTCATCGCTACTCTGCTAGTGGTGCATTTGATCGCCGCTTACGTTCTCGCTTAGGCGCACCTAAAGGAATAACTGCTACTACACACAAAGACCGCTCGTTTGTTCTACCGAATCTGGACAACTGCTGGAGAATATTCTGATTCTGGTATGGATTACTATGAGCAGAAATACTAAGAACTGATTGTTAAAAACCTCCGTCAAAAAGCTCAGGCTCTTGGTTTGGAACTTATTCCTATTTCTCTCTCCACCGAATGAGTTTGTTGAAAGGCGATCGCTCTTAACCCAATGCTGTTTGCCTTCTTGTTCACGAGTGCTGGAACCCTTATTATTACGTTCTTTTCCAAAAGTTTGTGGTTTACTGAGAACAGGCATTTGGTGTTTTACGACATCATCAACGTCGCTGTAGCGGTTGTCAAGTCGCCCCTTCATCACTTGTAATTCGAGGAAAAGTTCAGTTAGCTTCCGCTATAGCCACTAAACTTGGTACGTGAACTACCTACACTCACCCGTCAGGGGAGTGTAGGCTTCCCAATTCAAAAATATTTTGTTCGTCTCGTCGTCGTAGTCTGACCATATTTGAGCGTAGCGAAAATCGGGAAGACTACACTCCTCACCTCACGCGCAATTCATGAGAGCAGTGCGCTCTTGCGGCTCTGCCGACTTAAAGCAACTGCCCGTCTCAACACTGACCTGAGTACAGGTGAGCATGTGAGCCTTCTTGCTATTTCAGGTAAATTGATATATGTCTAAAATCTGTGTGATAACGATCATGTTCTTAATCAGCCCAAATAAGAAAAATCTCACCTTAGGTGGAAGGCGAGATTTTGGTTGGATGTAATATGTAACTTGATTTTATAAATCATTTAACCATTTAATATGAAGAATGCATGTACTTTTATGCTGCTTGTATAAAAATTTTGCTTAGTTCTAGAACTTACGCATTGACAGAAGCCTGGCTATGTGGGTCTAATCCTACCTTTTGTTGAAGATGCTCAAGAATGAAGTCACGAGCCACCTGAAGATAGCTAAAATGAACAAGTACGGAGGGTCTAACACGTAGAGATTGAGCCACCCTTAGGTTGATTCCAGAAGCCCCCACGTTTATGCGTAGTAGGAAGGCTGGCTTAATTTCAGGGGACAATCCAAAAAGTGGAGAAAAAAAGTTTACCGCAACCATTAATCAAGCTCAAACAAATTATTTCTAAAGGTCTTCAAGAAACAGCAGTATTATTTACTCCAATTAAATCAGCTGACAAATTAGTTTATAAAGCCGTCGATATTCTTGATAAAAATGCGTGGTATAGGATAAACCACGCTCAAACCCAGTTAGGTCTAATGTATTCCGTATATTTAATACTAGACATTTTTACACTTGTTTTTTGTGGTTACCTCAGTATTATTACTAGACTACGTACTTTTAAGGGAGATCAAAAAATAAAATTGTCTGAATGGTTAAAGCAGTTCGGTGTTGAAAACATGGCCATGGAATCCACAGGAGTTTATTGGATACCTGTATTCCAAATTTTGGAAAGTTGTAGTTTTGACATTAAATTGGATCTTGTCAGCTTTTAGTCTTGTCAAATTAATGTAGTGGACTAATAGACGCTCAGCTACCAACAAATGATTGACCACCCCCTCCGCCTATAGTGCCAGTGAAAATCGTTGAGTTAACAAATCAAGTTTCGCTCGACCAAAAATCAACATAATTTCTCTTCCCGCTAATACTAGGCACTTACCAGTAATAAAATCGCCAGCCTTATTACCACGAATAACCTACTGCACCGACAAATCAACCACAAAGGCTGGCGATTTTATTTGGTTCTTCGGTTATTTTTATGGAAAATCTGGTTCGAAATCATTGAAAGCCTTATCCTGCAAGCATTTCATTTAAAACCAATACCCGTGAATGAATTTCGCTTGTAACTCTCAAATGCTCAAGGGTGGGGTAATTCTGGGCTTTTTCCCGAACTGTAGGTGATCGCGCCTTGCCCTAATGGGACG
>JAJPJF010000311.1 GCA_021324415.1 Nostocales cyanobacterium Centralia_MAG_434 | reverse complement strand
TGGTAATCTAAGATGGCCCGGTAAAAGTCACGCTGACGTACTGCCCACTTTTGCTCTAACTTGAACTGCTCAGGTCTGAAAGCTCGTCTCAATCCTTCGTCAATCTCCCGTACTTCTTCATCCAACCGTAGCCGGGAGGCATTTGTAGGATTTGCTGCCAAAATCAAAATTGTTTTGACACCAGTTTTCTGACTCATTACAGCCTTTGGTTGGCATAAGTGGGATTTCTCTATCATCTCATAGGTGAGGTGAAAATGAGCTTACGCAGCGAGCAATCGCCAATCAGGGCAAACTCACTCCTGAGCTACAAGCGAAAAGGCAATCTCAGAGTCAGGGTGATTGCCCTTCGGGCATTGCCAAAGGCAATCAAATAGGGGCGAAGATGCAGAAGCAGCCCACTGTTGGTCTTGATTAAGTGCTTGCTGAAGATTTAGGGTTTAAAGCCAATTATGGGATTTCCCATAACTCAGGTGTCACAGTCATTTCAAAGATTTACCCGCAATTGGCGATCGCCCTATCACTAACGCCATCAAACAGGGTGCGCGGGTAAAAAAAGCGTTATCCTTTGCTAATCCGCCTATAGCGATCGCCTTTACGACCGGATATAAGAACCCCCATGAAATCTGGAATCGTCTTCAAGCAAGTCATCCAGAAGTTCTCACATTTTGTGAGAACTTCCAGTTTCCTCGTCAGGGACAGGGGCCAACACCTGTAGCAACACTTCAGGTTTTTTTGGAAATCTTAGTTCTTCTTCCAGGTAAGCTAGCGGCTCTAGTTAGAGAAGAAGCGGTTAGAACATTGGCAGTATATAGTATTTTAAACTGTGACACTACTTAAGTTGGCACTTGTCAGAACCGTTGATTTTGACAGATGGCAGCAAGCGAGCGCAGCGTACCGCCACACTCTAATAAGTGTGGTGGCTCTTTGAATAAGCTATGAAGGTAGTGCGATCAGGTTAGGGAAGTAGGGTTGAGGTGTGTATTACTGCATCACCCCTCGACGCTACCTCCCTATTCGGGCTAACCAAATTTAAAATGGGGTATACGGAGCTTCAATAGCTTGTTGAATGTCCCATCCTTTCTTTAATCTACTTTCAAGTAGCGTTTGTGGGATTCCTGATAATTTGCTAATTTCAGATGCGCTCAGCATCTGATTTAAATACATATATTTTATGGGCTGTTCTAGCATATTTTTGTTCTGACTATTTTTAATCATTTTGCCTTCTTTGATGTGAGTCCAACCAACCTTTTTGTGTTATGGTATTGCAATTGCTGCACTCCTATATTCTGAGTATTCTACCATGAATTACGTTCACTTGACAGGTAGTTAACTACCGTCTATGTCTTTGCCAGGATAATGCACAAAAGAAGGAGCAACAATTTGCTGTTTGCTATTAACGAGCCTTTCGTATCCCGACCTTTAAAAAACAGGCTCTTTGCAAAAGGGGCAAAGCAATCCTAGTTCTTTGTAGCTGTTAAAATCGCATTCACTAGCAGCAACAATTTCGCCTCCTAGATAAATTGAAATTGCATCTAGGACACTTACCAGTAATAAAATGTCCAGCCTTATTACAACGAATAACCTACTGCGCTCTGGAATTTTGCCACTAGAAAAAGGGCAGCCTTCTGTGGTTGATCAGTTGGTGTTCTGACTAATTAGTTATGTAATAAGGCTGCCCTTTTTCTCGGCATCGGCTCCCTCACAGATCAACCAACAAAGGCGCTTTCATTTTATTTTTTGGATCTCCCTAGCATCTTTTTCGACCTTCGTCAGTTTATTGATTCTTGGCTGGTAGATGTCCAATTTTTCTGAAGGGAGTGATACTCCTGTTTTTCTACTAGCGGTAGCAAAAGCTTGTGTCAATTTTGATGCCGTTAATTTTGACATTGCACAGTTCCTATGGAATTTAATATCCACTGCGATTGTTTGTACTAAGGCAATAAAGCAATTTACGCCATTATCCTAACGCTTAGCGGTATCAATTGCCTTATGGTTCAATCGCGCCTAACGGCATCAAAGGAAGATTTATATTATAGAGATTTTTTGGAAAAAATCAACTTCTATTGTTCCCGTATCCCGCGAGGTCTTGTGATGACGATCTCCGAGCAGACAAAAAAACGCCACACCCTGTAGTGTGGCGCTCTGCGAGTAAGCTCTCTATTTCTTCTTCTGTCTTCTCTTCTCCATGCTATATGCTGAGAAGTCTTTTGAACAGCCAAGGAACGCGGCGGTAGGCAGCCCTTGCAGAGCTTTTGATGGCGACAGGGTTGACAACAGTTGAACAGTCGCCTGGGACAAATAATTTATCGGCAGGGTGTTTTTGACAAATAATATATCGCGACGGAAAAATAATTGATCATTTAAAATTCTCTCGTTGAAGATCATTTTTTTATTTCAAGTCAAGTGGACAATAATATTCGCATTGCCCTGTTAAATACAGGGCTAATAGTTTTGTCTGCAAGTATATAGCTTCTTGATAAGAACAGTTGATTTTCGTATTGGGATAAGTAAAGCGTTCGGACATTTTTCTCTCAAATGAATTCATAATTACCCGCACTACCTTGGGAGGTAAACTCTTGCTTTCCCACCACTCATCATCAAAATCTTTAAGGGCAACCTGGTTAAGATTTAATATCCTAATAACAACAGTATCTACATAAGGTTTAAATTGAAAGCTAATATCCTCAACTAAAGCTTCTCGTGAATGGCAAGATTTGTGCCAATGTCCTTGCATAGGATTAAGTCCTACTGCATAAATCGCAGATTTCACGAATTCATGCAGCAGATTGTAGGTAAAAGTTAACATTCTATTTAATGGTTTATTGCTGCTACGCACATCGTACTCCCAGCCAGGAGTCGAAAGACCCTTGAATAAAGCGGGATAATACGCCAGTAAGGCTTGCCCAAGATGACCCTGCACACATTCAATTGAAGTGCAATTAAAAATCGCATCGATTGAAAGCTGCATCGTGTCAGCGGCTTTAGCTACAGGAGGAATTGTTCTTTCTCTGCCAGCCTTCAAGAGAAACCGACGGCAGCGGCGCAAAACCCCCCAGACGACTATTTGGGTTAGGTGCAGCTTTTGTTGTTCAGACATCAGCGCCTGTGCCCTGATAAGATCGGGCCTGGTTGTATAAGAAGGTTCAACCCTCCCCAAGTACTCTCCAGATTCAGCAAATAAGATTATTGGGACTTGAGATCGCAGCAGCTTTCCTAGGGCAGTCGGCTTAATTTCAAAGGGTTCAAAAGCCAGTATGGCCCTAATATTTTTAAACAAAACCACACTTTCCCCGAAGGAATGCTCAGGATTTTTTAGGTACAAGTAATTTGGGTCTTCTTCCGCTAGTTCAAGCGTCGTATGGCTTTTTAAATAAAGCGTTGGTAATAGTGGTTCCTGTTGTAGAACCTCGGGTGCCTTGGGAACTTTGTAGTTTGATCTAAAATCAATGGCTGCCATTAAAAATTTGAGAAAAATACCTATAATATAAAAGTTTGATTTTCGTAGATTGTACAACTTTTGGCAAAAAGGAGAGGACAAATGTTCTCTAGAAGAGAAGCGCAGGTGACCATCCTCCTACCACCAAAAAGAATCATCCTCCTGGGGATCTGCCGTAGGAACAGAAGCAGTGTGATGATCTAGTAGCTCAAACAACTTGTACTTCTTGCTGGTATCAAGGTCATCCGTTGCGTGACCCAGAATTTCAGCGAAGTAAGGTTCATAATCTGTACGGTTTGCGTCTGGGCGCTTGTAAACTAGACAAATTTGGGCGTAAGCAGCCCGTAAATCTTTTGGGATGCAGTCTTTAATGACCTTGGAGAAATGAGTCTCACAAGCCTTCCCAATAGTTGTGGCCTTCCCATTGCAAGCCTTGACGGGTTGGTCTGCCAAAATACTGACTTCTGGCATGTTTCGCAATCGCTTTAATGCTTCACAAATTAGCTGAGAATCAGCTAACACTGG
>JAJPJF010000387.1 GCA_021324415.1 Nostocales cyanobacterium Centralia_MAG_434 | reverse complement strand
TCTCGATATAATCAAAAACCATAACTTATTTGGAAAAATAGTAGACACTCAACTTAGTGTTTTACCATTTTTCTTTTCCTAAGTTAATATTTCGGACAAGTCTAATTCTAGTCATTGCGTACCATCTGATTCAACGCAATACCCCTTACTCCGAACTGGGCGCTTCCTACTTTGACCGTCACGAGAAGCCTCAACTGAAGAAAAACCGCTTAATTAAGCAGTTAGAAAAACTTGGTTATCAAGTTAGTGTTGAGCCTGTTTCGGTTGCAAGTTAAACCCTTAATTAACGTTTTAGTTTTGGCTGTCGCCATTCAACGACTTCAGCCACCTACTCTTGTTGGATTTTAGCCCAAGTTTGATTTTCAAGCTAGAAGGAATTTATTCCTTCCCCAGAATGCCCGAACCCTTTGCGGGACTGTAAGGACCAAGGGTTTAAGACCCCCACCAAATTTCCAATTTGGTGGCGCTCATTCAGGTGGGGTTAGAATCCCCATCTGAATGAAACCTTCTGCCTTCTGCCTCCTGCCTTCTGCCTCCTGCCTTCTGCCTTCTTCAACTTGTGGCTCTCAGTGATTCATGTTTGCGCAGCACCAACCATGCTGCGCGACGGGGTGTCAGACAAAGTTTCTCTGGTGCCACAACTTTTGGTAATATCTGTTTTGAGTACCGCTGTCTAAGTTTGAGTCCTTGTGACTGACGAATACGACGGGTATAACGAGCTACGGTATCATAGCTACCTGTGTAACCTTGCTGCTCAATTTCCTGAAACAATACTAAAGCTTCGTGACAGCCTTCATTCCAGCGATGGAGAATGTATTTCTGGTATGGAACCAAAATACTTCGACCGAGACTTCTTCGTGCTTGAGGTTCTGGGAACGTAGAAGTACGTAAATAACGAAATACGCTTGTTACACCAATACCGAGTTTGCGGGCGATTGCTTTTGCTTTCCAACCAGAGTGGTGTAAGTCCCAAACTTGTTGATAGATAGAAAGCTTTTTTGCGTGGCGCTGTTCGACTAAACGCTGTGCCTCCTCCTCCCGGCTTGGTCTTGGTACTCGCACGACTACAGTACCCTCAGTTTGCGTTACTGATGCTTGACTAAAAGCTTCATCAACGGCTTTGAGTGCTTGATGATGTGTACCAAACATCTGGTAGAGCGTTTCAGCTAGGTTTTGAAGTAAATGAAAACGGTCTGCCACCTGTATTGCATCGGGTGCTCCTTGGCGAATCCCCTTAGCGTAAGCTAAAGCTCGGTCACGGGAAACAATTTTTATGTCAGGATAGGCTTTGAGCCATTGAGCTAAGGTTTCTGCGCTCGTGATCGCTTAGTAACCTCACTGGTCGGCTGCGCTCTAAATCAACCACGATTGTGCCGTAGGTCTGACCTTTACGGAAACAGAAATCGTCTACTCCTAGAGTCGAGAACTTTCCAACTGATGGCAAGGGTATTCTGCGTACTAAAGACAGCAGAGTGTTACGGCTTGCACTAAAACCCAACTTCTGTGAAAGCCGTACACCTGCTGCACCACCCAATGCTAAACCAATGTCAGTTAGTCGTTGAGCCAACCTCAAAGTTCGTCGTGCCCAAGGTGCAGTTACCGATGCCAGTCTTTCTGTAAAAATGCGCCGTTTACACAAAGTATTAATGCAGAAAAACTTTCGTACCCGTAGTTGTAAGGTAATGTTGTAATCAGCCCATGGTAGGTCTGTTAATGTTCGTTCATAACGACTATGAATTCTATGAGTTGGTTTGCTACAAACTGGGCATCTAACGAGCGCTTGCGTCGAAAACAACATCAACTTGATGCTAGAAAAGTGCTTCGTCAAGATACCAAGTTTCCAGTTGAAAATCTGTCTTATTAGGTAATAAGTGGTACAACAATTCCATACGAAAGTTTGATGTAACGAAGTTTGAAGTACTTCAATTATATCCTTTCTTCCTTCTTCCTTTTTTCTTACTTCTGCCTTCTGCCGTCTGCCTTCTGCCTTAAAACGAGTTTCCGTGTTGATCACCAAAAGCTGACAAGAACCTTAATGTGGTTTCAATTTTGCCTTGTTTGCAGTTTTGAGCGTTTATGTTTGCAGTTCGCTACATTTACGACTACCAACAAACTCATTCCGAAAAAGTGCATAGGTTGATTTCACTTGCATCTATAAAAATACGGAAGTAAATAAGGTAGGCATTACATCAAATCAAACTTGTGTCGAGGTGATCGCCTAAGTATCAAAATTGTCTGTCACCGCCAAAATTCAACCCAAGATGAGTCGTACAAAAAACAGGAGATAAAAAATGATTAATCTCAACGAAGTTGGTGCCTTGGTTTCTGTAATTACCAACTTAGGAGTAGATGTCAGGTTTGGGGTTTACCTACCCTCGATTCGCGTAGAGGATGGTTACGAGGTGCTGGTGCGGGTAATACACAAGGACGATCGCTTTAATCCAGATATCCCACCTCTAGATTTTCCCCTACAACCTGTGTCGGGTTCTGCTAACAATCGCTGGGAAGCCAATATTAACATTCCCGTTAAACCTGGAACTCATTTTGGACAACCAGGAACCTATCTATACCGATACCAGCTACTACGGAACAAAACGGTAATCACTTCCTGGTTTACCGATCCTTTTGCTAAAGCAACAGATGTAGGTGAACTGTCTGCTTTTGTAACTCCCGGCTTTGTTCCTGACTTTGTTTGGACTGATGACCATTGGAAAACGCCAGAACTAGAAGATTTGGTTGTTTATGAGTTGCATGTAGAAGAGTTTAACAGCACCTTTGATGGTGTAGTTGAGCGTCTACCTTACCTCAAGAGTCTTGGTGTCACTTGCTTGGAGTTAATGCCAGTGACTAGTTTAAAGTTAGACTTTGATTGGGGTTATGGGCCACTACACTACTTTGCCCCTAATGAACGCTGGGGGGGTGTCCAGGGATTGAAGGGCCTAGTTAATGCCTGCCATAATGCTGGAGTGGCAGTGATTCTGGATGTTGTCTATCAACACGTTGATTATAGCTTTCCCTATCATCTGATCTACAAGAATGCTGGTATTACCAGTCCTATGATTGGTAACAATGGGCAATTCGGCCCGGAAATTGACTTCAATCAAGAGTTTGCCCGTGATTATATTCAGGCTGCTAACTTTCATTGGCTCTCTGAGTACCATGTAGATGGTTTCCGTTACGATGAAGTAACTGATCTCTACGACGGCGCTACAGGTATTAAGTACGCCAAGATAGCCTACGACAACTACAGTAAATCACTTCAGATTCCCCGGTTTACCCCTTCTGGTGGAGTTAAGAATGGCGAATACAGCCGGATTATTCAAGTACCAGAAGCATTAAACCAACCCCAAACAATTCTGACAAACACTTACTCTAACGGTACTTGGCAAGATGGACTGCTAAACAAAGCAGAGGATATGGCCAAGTGGAATTATGTGGATGCTAGTTTCATTAACCAACTAGATACACGCATTATTGGCTACCCGGTTACCAAAACAGTACAGGACATTATTCAGCAACCAGTAGAGATGCCTGTTGCACCATTCCAGTATCTTGAGAGCCATGACCATAGCCAGTTAATTTATTTTGTGGGGACTGAAGCCGGTACAACAGACCGAGATAATATCCCATTTGGAGATAGAAGCAAATTTTATAAGCTACAACCTTTTGCGATCGCCCTATATACCTGTCAAGGAACTCCCATGCTTTGGCAAGGACAAGAGTTTGCAGAGAACTACTTTCTGCCAAACAGTGGCAATGGGCGCATTCGTTTGCGGCGGGATGTACATTGGGAGTACTTTTATGATGATTTCGGTGCGCCTCTTGTGCGTCTATACCGAACTTTAGGAAAGCTAAGGCACACCTACCCTGCTCTCCGTAGCCGCGATTCCTACTACTATAATGCACAGTCTAATAATCAAGTAGTAGCTTACAGAAGACAATCCACAGCAGCCGGTCAAATTGCGCTCGTGTTTCTCAATTTCTCTGATGAAAAGCGACCAATCTGGGTTCCTTTCCCAGAAGCAGGTACTTATCGAGAAATGATTGATGATAGTCTACGTTCCACTACCTTGGAGATTTCTGTTAGTAGTGCCGAGCAATTCATCAAAGTTGATGTACCATCTAACTACGGCTACATCTTTATTAAGTGAATTAATTGCTTTTCAACTTTGCCCAGACTTTCAGGCAGTTGATCGAGTTCCACCAAAGCTGGTTCAACTTCCTGCTTATCGTTGGGGTTTTGGCTTACATGGTTGCCCACAATTAGCATGGTTTCGGTATCCACTGACGCCTGGGCATTATATGCCTGCTCAAAGCCTCCACCAGAAACCACCATACAGAAAGTGACGACGCTTGCACTCAACAAACGAGGCATTTTGTGGAATAGGGGTCTGAAAGTACTAATCTATCGTGGTTTTGAGCAGCGTCACGAGCTTGAGTAACAATTAGGTTAAAAACACTTTAATAGTCCATTTTGAGCGAATGCGATTTAAGGGGCAAATCCTTAGACATTTTCATTTTGATGTATTGGTATTGCCAATTCCTTTTAAGCCCCTTAAATCGCTTTCTGCTCATGTCTTTTTTTGGGTCTATTCAGGTGGGAGCCGTCCGGGAGAGTCGAGGGAAATGGTTTACACTTGGCTATAAGATCCATGTCCTCTCTCATCTGATAATTGTAGACATGTGGACACGTATAAAAGTACAACTGTGTATGTGTGATAATTTTGAGGTATGAAAGTAATAGCAATCGTGTCGAGAAAAGGTGGGAGCGGGAAGTCAACTATTGCAATTCACTTGGCTGTTGCTGCTAACTTGGCAGGTAAGGAAACAGCAATTATTGACTTAGACCCGCAGTCATCAGCTGCAAAATGGTCAGATTCTCGCTCATCTGAATTCCCTGTTGTGGTTTCTGCTCAGGCTTCCCGACTAGAGAAGGTATTGGAAGCAGCTGCAAAAGAGGGAGCAGACTTAGTTTTTATTGATACCTCTCCACACACAGAAACAGCAGCTCTTGCTGCTATTCGTGCTGCTGATTTAATCTTGGTTCCTTGCCGCCCGTCGATTGTAGATTTACGCGCCATTGATGACACTATCGATTTGATTAAATTAGCGAAAAAAACATCTGTTGCCGCCGCAGTTCTCAATGGTGTTCCACCCCAAGGGTCACTGGGAGATGAAGCAGTTGAAGCGATCGCTGGTTATGGTATAGCTGTTGCCCCAGTCAAAATTGGGCATAGATCCGCATTCGTTCGCTCGCTCACAGATGGACTAACCGCTATTGAGTACGAGCCAAAAGGTAAAGCAGCAAAGGAAATTAATGCTTTGTACAAGTGGACATGTACACAAGTTAAAGTGTAAGAAAGTGGAGGAGTGGATATGAACCCAAAGAAAACGACGAAACTGGGCAACGCTTTACATAAGGCTAAAGAAGAGGCAGTTAAAGAGGTTGCAGCACAAGATGAACAACCTCAAAAATATCCGTTACCACCAAGTCGCCAGGGAACCCGAACAATAGCTGGTCATTTTGATCCAGTGGTAGCTATCCAGTTGAAAAGGATGGCAGCAGAGAAAGAAACTACGGTACAAGCTTTATTGACGGAAGCGTTAAACCTCTTGTTTGAAAAACATGGTGAGAAACCAATAGCTTAATTGCTAAAAGGTTAGAAGAATGATTGTCAAGTAATCATGATTGAATTACAAATTGACAGCTATTTCCAATCCACAACCTACGTTCTGTGTTTATCAGGTGCATAAGTTAATTCATCTGCGCTCTATTAGTAATCAGAAGCTCAAAATATAGATTTTGTAGTTTCTAGACATGCTTGAGTAAAGTTTTTCATGAGGAAATAGTTTATGAGTCTAGGTGTCAATTTTAACTTAGTCAATCTCTTTGAATTCATAAAAAAACATGATAATGATCTCGATTCAGTTCATTATCAAATTGCCGTTCGCGAAAAAGGATTAGGTGTTGAAATTGTTCTGAAATATATACATGGAAATCACAAGGGTGATGAAGTTGATATAGCAAATATTGGTCTATAAATATGAATATTTCTTAAGTTTCAAGGGCTTACTCTTAAGGAGTGAGTCCTCTTGAGCCGATACGAATTTTTAGGCATTTGGTGTATTTCCCTTGTCCTGCATCGCTTTGAGCCTCGTTTCTCCCTAAAAAATGTTTAAGTCTTTAAGTCCCGTTAAGGCTTTTAAATTTTACAACAAATGTACATTTACTTTCCTTGCGTTACTTCTGGCTCAGAAATAACTGTCTTTTTGTGTACTTACACTGACTAGTTCTGGATAACACCAGCCTCCACCGGGGTAACAAAAATTTCACGACAAGGACTTAGGTGTTCGGTAAAAGAGAAGTATTGATAGGCGTTGGGGGGTGTGATTTGAACTTTAGCAGACTTTGGACATAACTGATTATCAGAGGGGATGTGGCTATAAACAACCTCAAACGAGGCTTGAGCACCAGGGGCGAGAGTTAATCGCTGTCGCTGCGCATGATGCATGTAATTGCCTTCAGACCAAGTGACCTTAATTCCCTTTAGCGGCTGACCTTTAGCATCTAGCGGCACAAACCCAGGATAACCATAAAGAGTGCAAGTTGATGAGGAGGTATTAGTAAAAGCATATACTACTCCAATGTGACCCATAGCCCCTTGAGAACTCACGCGGCGTACTGATAATTGGCTAGTTTGACAACGTGTAATATTCGCAACAACGTTGAATTGAGATTTGGATTGGGCAATAGCAGCACTATCCGTCATTAGTGTAATTATGGCGAGGAGCGTATAGATAGCAGATGTGCAAATGAGGTTGGAAAAATGATTGGATTTCATGATGATTTTGTATTTTTTTCAACTATCAATCAGACCTTTTTAGACGTATTCATTTGATAAAAGTTCTTTGAAGAAGACCGTCCTCATGAAAAAAATATACTGCCGTGTATGTAAGTAAATACACTTTAGCATAGCTTTCCATGTCCCTCTGCCCTTCTTCGGTGAAAACAAAAGAACTCCGTGTTCTTTAAAGTGCATATGTTAATGCGAATTAAACCTAATCAATTTTAGGCAAAGACAAAAAATGTAAAATCCCACCTGTTTCTAAAGGTGGAGTCAGCTCTATTTAGACATATTTATCAGGATGAAAGTGAACATGAGTAATCTACCCAAACCTGAACCAAATGAACGACCAACCCTTAAACAAGGAGACTCAGAAGAATGGACTGTCTTTCTTCAAGATGAGTTAAATGGGTGTGGCTATGGACCTTTAGATCTAGATGGAATTTTTGGTCCTAATACGCTGGAAGAGGTCAAAAAATTTCAACTAGATAATAGCTTGACAGTAAATGGGATTGTGGATGCAACTACATGGACTGCCCTTGATAAGCATGAGAAATTATTCGGATGGCAATCAGAGTGGCCATCAGGTTCATTGCATTTAACTGGAATCGGTGGTGTTGATACCTTAAAAGGTGTACAACCCAGCTTGATTCCACCAGTACATAAATACATGGGAACTCAGCCTCGTTTTTGGGGGCGATATTTCCAAGGCAATACACGAGATGGAGAATACCTCCATGCTGATGAAAATAATCCTTTGCATGATGCTGGAATTCGAGTTATACCAATTTCTAGACAAACCAATAAAGTTGGCGGCACAGAGCAAGATGGAATGGAATTAGGCACTAGCCATGCAAAAGACGTTTTAGCCACTTTCGGGGAAGATTACCTTGTTTCGCAGGGCGATAGTTTCTACATTTTTCTTGATGTTGAGGGAGTTGACGATCAACCCTCATTATCTAAGGAGTTTTACCAGGGATGGTCAAACGCTGTTGCCAACGCCAGTCATCAGGTAAAGTTTCTTCCTTGTATCTATATAAATGCTAAAGGCGACCCAACTTCACAACGAAATCTTAGTGCAGCAATGAAAGAAGGTGCCCAATGTCATGGTTTATGGGTCGCTAATTATGACAAACAACCGCAGATTAGCCCTTGGAACCGAGAAAAAGTGAAACCTGTAATCGCAGTTCCTTGTAAAGTTTTGCTGCATCAGTATATTGGAGACATAGATCCAGAAACAGGTACGGTAACTAAGAATCCTGAAAAACAAATTTATGATTTCAACCAAATTAATCCGTTTTTAGATGATCCCGAGTTAATCCTTCAGCGACTGATCTTACCTCCGACAGTTAAACGTTGATCAACTTTTGCAGTATTCATGTCTGAGTCTATAATACCTATCATCTTTTTAGTGATTTGTATCTCTATATACCAGTATCATGGTGTGAGTAAACGTCGTATTTTTGACCATTTCAGCGGAATTATCATTACCTTAGCTGCCTGTTTAACCCTAATTCAATGGTTCTGGAGGTAATCAACTAACAAACACCCCTAGTGAATTACTAGGGGTTCTTTCATTTCAGTCACTGAAATGAAATTAGTTGGTAAAACTCATTTCTGACGAATTGATTGCAGTTCCTCTGTAGATAAATCTGGCGTCCATTGCCAGATTTCCTCAATAGCCTCTAAATCAGAGATGACTATATCAGCCAAATAGCTTTCAGCATTTGCGTCCTTGCCATCTACGCTTAAATAGTGCCTAGAATAGTAGGTCACTGCTAAGTCAGGTTCAATCGAAACACCATTGTTAACAGCTTTATGGGTCAATTTAGAGATTATCTGTAGGTAAATTTGACGCACTAAGTATGGCTTGATCCGGCTACGGTTTTCATCGAGTTCCCAACTAGCCCCATCTGCCAGTTCTAGATGGCTTGGCATAATATCATTAGCAATTTCGCTGACTGTAGCTTGCTGGATGGCTTGGATAATCACATTTTTAGAACCAAAACGAGCGATTGGCGATCGCCACTGCCCATACAAATCTCATTCCACGTTCCTGCTATTTCGTGGAAGAAGGTGCGAAAAGTATTGATTTCTCGTGATTGTGACCAATGTGTTCACCCTTAGTTGCCAATAGCCTAGCCATCTCGACTCGACACCTATTACACCTTATTTAATCCACGATCCTAAAGGGTGGAGATCTACTGTCTAATAAGTGAAATCTTATCGCCTGCTATCGTGTTTGACGGTTGAGTTAAAACCTTTAAACCCCCTTGACAGGACTGCGATTCCTTGTTCGTCTTTGAATCTAAAGCCAGAACAGATACATCGTAACTTGCCCCACTATCACTATTCCCTATTCCACCAATGGATACCGAATCCACGTGCCAATACCCACTATTTCCAGTGTCCTGCTCAGCTGTATAGCAGTAATATTTAGGGTCTACTGAGGGCTTAACGTATAAGTATATTCTTGAATTTGCGGGTAAGTTCTTAAATGTACCAGTGAACTTGTTGTTTTGATAGAGGAGTTTACTTCCGTCAGAGGGTTGGGTTATTTTTATAGTTGGGCTGGAGTCGGCAGGTGATGAATTACTTGTGGTTGTAGGAGATGGTGTTGGTGTCGTTGTCTGGTTATATTTCACTAAGCCAGCAGTTATAAACGCTGCCATGATTACACCCATTGCACCTATAACTAATTTGTTTTTAGCAAGTTGATTAAAGGGATTAATGCTGACACTAGGAGCAGGACTAGACGATGAAGAAGTAGGCTGTTTATTATTTGGAGAATTCTGTCTAAACTCCTGATTACAATTAAGTTTTGACGAGATTTTTTTTAAAAATAGTTCCCGTCTTCCATTCTTAAAAATAGGCACTAATTCCTTACAACAGAGTTGACAAATAGCTTCAGTATTTCCTATTTGATATAATAGATCAACTAGAGATGTAGCGAAGCTCTCATCTGAAGAATGGTAGAGAAAGTCAAGTTCCTGGGGGTTTATTCCAATTTTTATACATAGTGCTTTTCTTTCTTTTACCTTCAGGCTAATAGCTAGTATTTCTGCTAATGTGTTTAGTTCATCTTGATTTAAAGTGAAATCTTCTAACATATGTTTAAATTAACAGATTACTTACAATTGAGTTGTGATTTAATCTTGTTTAAATTTCCTGAATACTTACTTCTTTTAAAAACAACGTCTAATTCGGAGCATATTTTACAAAGAGCTTGTTTGTCATCTACACCATGTAAATAGCTAATCAACTCTAAGGCAAAGTTAGTATCGGTAGGTTGCCTTAAAAATTCAAGTTGATTTGGATCAATTCCAATTCTTATACAAAGTGGTTTTCGTGCCGAATATTCTGCACGTCCACTACGTATTAAGAGTTCTGTAAGTAATTCTCTATCAGAGTCGTTTAGTTCCTGATCTAACTCAGACGCTGGTTCTTTAGGGACTGGAGGCTGCTTTTTAGATCCAGTTGAAGACTTCTTCTTTAGAGTTGGGGTTAGTTGCTCTGGAACACCTGCTAACTGAATTGCAGCACAGCCAAATTTGTAGGCAAATTCCACGGGCTTCCCTGCTCCTAAAGCATCGTAAAAGCCCACAGCGAATTCAATGGCTGCTGTATCTCCAATCGCCTTTTTCATGCCAATCACATAGTTAACGTGTTGAGAGATTGCTTCTGCTTGCACTTCTGAGTAACAGCCGTTAAGGACAATACACTCAACTTGATCAGCAAATAAATCAAACAATCCCGCTAAAGCTTCTCCATCAACTAGCTTTGTGGAGCCTGTTTCGTCTTCAAATACCAGACCTTCATCTCCCGTCCCATGCCCAGAAAAATGAATTATCTGCGGATTAACATCCAGCATTGCTCGCTGAATGTCTCTTGGTCGCACTGCCCACTTCTGCTCTAAGATGAACTGATCGCGATTTCTAGATCGCTTAAGTCCAGCATCGATTTCACGCACCTCTTCATCCAAACGCAGTGGGGTTGTGCCTTTAGGATTTGCTGATAAAATCAAGATTGTTTGCTGCATAAATTAGTTATATCTAGTTATATTAAATTGAAAATATTTGCATAATTAACTTTGTTACTAGCGAGGTTATTCAAAAGAATTTTGGTGGTAAATTATTACCGATTTCACTATCAGTTTTTGAAATTTCGTTTGCCCTAAGCCATTGCTGAATTAACTCAATAACGACCTGATTCATCTTTTTGCCCTGCATAACGCAGGTAGCATGAAACTGCTTTTTCAAATCATCTGAAATATTAATGTGCATTTCTTTAGTTGTTTTCGCATTCATGAAATTCACTTAGACATGGATAAAGCTACAAAAGTAAAAACGGCATTTCCGAAAAAATGCCATTTACTCATATTTATCCTTGCAAATTAATTGTGTAATCATATACAAGAAAACCTGTTTTAAGCAGGCTAAAAACTCTTATTTTTCGTTCTATTGACAAAAATATATGTTTATTGAAACGGAAAATTCCAGTATTAACACGTTAGTGAAATATATGAGATTATTCAAAACCCAATCACCGAAACAGCTTTCTTCCTTTGCTCTGGAGTCACTTCCAAGTAGCGCTGTAATGTCCCAAGGTCGTTGTGACCACTGATTTCCTGGATATGGCGTAAGGGAACGCCAGCAGAAGACATCATAGTTAGTGCCGTTCTTCTGAACGAATGAGTACTAACATCTACCAACCCAACACGCTTACAAGCATCCCGAAGAATCTTGTCAGCGGCAAACCTGGTCAGACGGAGAGTCACACCACGCAAACCAGGAAACAGTGCTCCTGGAGTGGGCTGATAATCAGCCAATAGTTCTGCTAGTCCTGTCTGAATATCAACAACGCGGGTTTTTAACTTTCCTTTAGTGGTAGACTTGCGAAAAGTGATGGTTCCAGACTTTATATCAGTAGTCTGGAGTGCCAACGCTTCACTAACACGGCAACCAGTGTAGAGGCAGATGCCAAATAAGGCGCGATCGCGCGTTGTGATTAATCCATCAGTAAAGAGTAACCGCAGTTCCTCGGCGGTTAAGATTTTCCCTTGCCCGTTCCCGTCTACTTTCATGGGGATTGATCTCTCTGATGTTGGTATCATACACGAAATAAAGGTTTCGTGGAATACACCCCTCAAAGTACTGTAATTGCGTTCTCCTTGAAAATGACTCGTGCCGGGATTAATCAAAACTTATACTTCTAGAGAGCCAGAACCCCCATTTGATCGTTGAGGGGAGAAAAACTATAAAGTCTACTTATGTTAACGCAAATTTTACTGCAGGCAGGTAAATAGAAGATCCTTGGTGGTTTAGAGTCAGCGTAGTTGATCGAGTTGATGTGATAAGCCAAAGACATAAGCAAGCACTGTCAAGCTCTAATACAATCTGCAGCGGAGCAAGACTTTCAGTTTCTGGTTTCACCACATAGTTTCCCAATCTACTAAAAACACCCCTTTCAGGATGATCTAGAAGGCGGGTGTTTTTGCTTCATAGTGTGATTTTACGTATTTTGTTATCTGAGAATTTCTGTTGCTAGTAACTGATGCTTGAGAGTGTGTAGTTGTACCTTCTTTTTGAGGTTGGTGTGATGCTAGTTACGAATATAAGCTAAATCCTAACTTTGAAAGTGTTTGTTGTTGGATAAATTATCCTACACTATCCTGTATTGCTAGGAATAAAGCTCGTATTGTGCCCGTGTCTAAAATCATTGCTATCTTCAATCAAGCGGGTGGGGTCTCGAAAACGACCTTAACTATGAACTTGGGTTATCATCTGCACTTACTGAATCATAAAATGCTCCTTGTAGACATGGACCCCCAAGCGTCGCTGACTACTTTTATGGGCAAAGAAGCACATGAGGTGACCCAAATTATCGGAGATGCTATTTTGGGAGAAAATGATGAATTGGCAATTCATCATGATCTACATGGTATGGATTTGGTTGCTTCTAACATTACACTCAGCGCTGTAGAACTGCAACTGGCTTCGGTTATGGCAAGAGAAGTCAGGCTCAAACAAGCTTTAGAACCTATTGGTTCAATCTATGATTTCGTCCTGATCGATTGTCCACCTAGTTTGGGAGTCCTCAGCATTTTAAGTTTGACGGCTGCCACTCACGTCCTGATTCCCATTCAGACTCACTTCAAAGCTTTTAAAGGCACAGAACTGCTACTTTCTACAATTAAGCAGGTGA
Organism: Nostocales cyanobacterium Centralia_MAG_434; assembly: GCA_021324415.1. GTDB lineage: Bacteria > Cyanobacteriota > Cyanobacteriia > Cyanobacteriales > Nostocaceae > JAJPJF01. The sequence continues at coordinate 2,028 of JAJPJF010000387.1, read as the reverse complement.
AAAAACACGTTAATCCAAAACTGGCGATCGCGGGAGTTGTTCCTACACTTTACAGTAACGCTAGCCAAGATAAGATGATTCTCGAAGCACTGCAACAACAGCTATCACCACTAGCTAGGGTTTATACTGCTATCCCGCGTGCCACTGCATTTGCCGATGCGGCAATGAACCGCCAACCTCTAGCAATTTATTCGCCAAAACATCCAGCCATTCCTATATTAGAGACAATTGCTAAAGGAATGGAGGGGCTATAATGTCAACCAAAAAACGTCTAGAAGCTCCTAGAATGCGAGGGGTGGAGGATTTACTCTCTATGGAGGTGGAACAGCCTTCATCAATGATTCCAATCAACCAAATTCAACTACCACACAAACAGCCACGCCGTTGGTTTGACCAACAGAAGATGATGCATCTAGTTGAGTCTGTGCGGAAATACGGTATTTTAGAACCTTTGTTAGTTCGCCCAATTCCTGAAGGAAAATACGAATTGGTTGCAGGAGAAAGGCGACTGAGGGCAGCGCTTGAGGTAGGGCTAACCGATGTTCCTATTGTCAGTAAAGAATTGACTGATACTGAAGCGCTTGCTGTTGCTCTACTTGAGAACTTACAGCGAGAAGATTTGAATCCAGTTGATGAAACAGAGGGGGTGCTTGATTTACTGGCAATCAACCTGGATATTACAACTGAAGAAGTTATATCAGTTCTCAACTCGGCTGCGAATGCCAAAAAACGGAATTTGGATTTGACGGAAAACGTTTCCCGTCAGTTAGAACAAATTGAATCAGTCTTAGCAGGGCTGGGAAAATTTAACGCTGAAAGCTTTCGTTCTAGCCGCCTTCCTCTGCTCAATCTTCCAGACAATGTACTAGAAGCACTGCGTTCTGGGAAGTTGGAGTATACCAAAGCAAGAGTTATTGCACGGGTACTAGATGAACAACAGCGGGCTTTTTTACTCGAACGAATCATTACTGAAAATTTGTCATTAAGTCAAATCAAGCAACTGATTAAGGATTTGCAGTCTGCAAGCTCAATGCCAGATAAGACTTTGAGCGAGCGATACTTTGATCTGGGCAAGCGTCTTAAAAGCGCCAAGGTTTGGGATGACAGCAAAAAGCGCAAGCGATTGGAGAAGTTGCTACTTGAGCTAGAACAATTACTAGAGTAATCGCTTTGTTTTTGCTGCCACAAACACGAGATATTACTACTTCAAGCTATCTAGTCAGCAAAATACCCAAGCTTCCTACTGGACTGACTTTCGAGCAAATAATACGATTTAAGGTAACTTGGTATTACCCGCTCGTTCGCGTGTGGTACACTCATGTTCGTATGAATTTTTACCCAACCTATATGCTCCAGTTGTATGCGCTCTCAGCAAATTTCTGATAGTAACACCCCTATGTCAAAACGATTTTGTTTTTGGCAGCCAATCCAAAAAGTACTTTAAGTTTGCGATTAGATAAAGAAGTAGGGGAAACTGATGAAGGATTGCGACGAGCCTCTAAACGCGAGCAGTTCAAGTTAGAACAGAAATGGGCAGTAAGTCAGCGTGATTTCTACCGCGCAATCTTAGATTACTGACCCCAGATTGTTCACTTCAGTGGCCATGGTACAGGTGTCGATGAAATTCTTTTAGAAGATGAAACTGAACAGCCAGTCTAAGTGAACACTTCGGCACTGGCAAGTATGTTTAAGCTATTTGCCGCAAAGGGAGTCGAATGTGTACTTCCCAATGCCTGCTATAGTGAGGTGCAAGCAAAAGCTATTAGCCAACACGTTAACTATGTGATTGGCATGAACAAAACGATTGGAGATAAAGCAGCAATTGCATTTTCTGTGGCTTTTTATGATGCTTTAGCAGATCTTCTAAGATGCACATTTTGTAATCCTTATGTAGCAATGGTTTCGGTCATGGAAGAAAAATGTGCATCTTTCATCTGTTGCTAGCGCCAAAACGGCGCTAGTCGGAGGCTCATATCTTGCACCTGAAAAATGTGATATAATTTAATTACTCAGTACTAAACTACAACC
>JAJPJF010000439.1 GCA_021324415.1 Nostocales cyanobacterium Centralia_MAG_434 | reverse complement strand
CTAGAATTGACAATCAAAATTACAGAATTGCCACCAGCCAAGACTATAGAAAACGGCTGGCAGCAGTTTGAGATTGACTGTGGAGATCGTATTGTCAGCGTTACACTCAAGCCAAAAATCTGGAAGAAACTCACCGATGCAGCAGCTAGTTATCCGCAATGGGTAGCAGCGATTTCGGGGAAGATGGGGGAAGCGACGGAAAAAGGATTTGTGCTGAACGAGCCTAATATTCAAGTGTTTGAGAAAAAAGTTAAACCTCAGACAGATGCATTACCCGCTTAAATAAAGGATTTGGCAGCTACCATTACTATTCACGTCAGTTCTATGCTTGCCAGGCTGAAGTCCGTGAAATTAGGAGTTGTTTGGGGTTGTCGAGGTAATGGAAATGGAGGTAACGGAGTGATGAGTGACGATTTGCTACAAGCTATGCAGTCAATGATTGAAGAACAAAACTGGCAAGCTTGCTTACGCTTTCGACAACTTTATATCAAGGCTGGTGGCAAGCAAAGTGCAATTGCCAAAATGATTCGCTCACTTCCAGAGGAAACTCAGATATCTTATGGTCGCTATTTTAAATCTCATAGAGAACTTACCCATCACGTTAGGCAGCTTCTCAATCAAGAGAATGCTGCCAATATAGCCAAAAAGCAAGTTGAGCGACAAGCTGCATATGAGCAGCGGATGCAAGAATCTTCTGTGAAGAAAAAGCCAATTAAGCGGGGGAAGCATGGAGAAACTAATACCTAATAGGTTTAGATATTAATCCAGAAGCACAAATCACTGTCACCTGTGGTTCTACAGACAGCAGCCCAAACTAATCCCCAAATTCCTTCCCAAAACGCACCCGATAAAAATTGAGGGACATTAAAAGGCTGTGTCGGTATGGTTTGATAGGCTGGACAAGGCGCAAAGTTAACGGTATGAAGCAGTGCAAGTAAGCCTTGGTGAAATACCAGCACAGCAATAAATCCAGCCCCGAAAGCTAGAAGGAATCGAGATAACTTTACTTTTTGAGTCATTAGGTAGCTTGCTTGCTTCCTGGAAAGAATTTATGATAAGTTTCTATTTAACATAACTACGGCAATTCTATCGATTTATAGTTTTTTAGCTCGAAATTCAATCACCAAATCAGCGTATTAGTTAAAAGCTGAATACAGGTAATCACCAAGCTTTCTATGCAAATTAAATTCTATGCAAATTAAAACAGTTGGTATTTTAAGTCCCGGTGACATGGGGCAAGCGATCGCAGCCGTTCTTCATGAAAATGGAATAAAGACCATTGCCGCCCTAGATGATCGCAGTCCCAGAACTCGGCAATTAGCAGCCGCCGCCAATATTCAAGATGTGGGTTCTCTCTCTCAACTGGTAATTGAATCTGATGTGGTGTTATCAGTTTTAGTCCCCGTAGCTGCAAAAGCGGTAGCCAAGCAGGTGGCTGAGGTGATAGGCAATGTGGGTAAACAAATTCTGTATGTTGATGCTAATGCAGTTGCACCCCAAAAGGTAAAGCGTATTGACCAAATCATCGAAGCAGTTGGGGGAACATTTGTCGATGCTTCAATCATCGGCCCACCTCCCAGAGTTCCTGGACGCACCCGCATCTATGCTTCGGGAAAACAGGCTGTGGAATTTCAACAACTGCGAGATTATGGATTGGATATCCGAGTAATTGGTGATGAAATCGGTCAGGCTTCTGGATTAAAGATGTCCTACGCCGCCTTAACCAAAGGACTGACAGCGATTGGTACAGAATTACTCATTGCTGCCCATCGTTTAGGTTTGGATGAGGAATTATGGCAGGAAGTATCTCATAGCCAACCAGAACTTGCTGCTATACTCACCCGTTCCATTCCATCCATGACACCAAAAGCCCATCGCTGGATTAAGGAAATGGAGGAAATTGCCGAAACCTTTAAAGAGGTTGGTCTAACTGAGCGCATTTTTTACGGTGCAGCTGATGTTTACCGCTTAGTGAAGGATACCTCTTTAGGTAAAGAAACACCAGAAGAGTCTAACCGCGCTCGCCTTTTGAGTGAAGTTATTACTACTCCGGCTGACGAAATCACACTAAAGTAAAATACAATTTCAGTAGAACGAAAAGTTTTGTGATCGCGCTATGATGAATAGCTGTGCCAGTAACTTTTTGTCTTCAAACTGTGCTTTTAAATACTGGTATTGAATAGTTCATTTGGACTCATAACATAAGTATGGACGATTGATGTATTGGCAAACAAGAGGGAGGCATCTAATCGGAAAATCAGTACGCCCGGAATCTGCTCGTTTTCCGGATGGCGTTTGACATCCCGATAAATATCTGTACCACAAATGCGTCCTAAAATTGCTGTGTGCGGGTTTGAGACACGTTCCAGCAGGTCTAGTAGGGAGAACACGATGCCAATGAGGAGCCCTTTGAGGATGCCGAACAGTAGCACAGCCGCGAAAGTTCCCATGGCAACATACCACTCGCGTCGGCTGACGCGACGGATTCGACGCAGACCGCGAATGTCAAACAGTCCTCTAAGAGAAATTAGGACCAAGGCCGCCAAAATCGCCCTT
>JAJPJF010000336.1 GCA_021324415.1 Nostocales cyanobacterium Centralia_MAG_434 | reverse complement strand
GCTGGCAATGCAGGGGTTTCATTAGTTCAAGAAATACAAAGAAATCCTCACATTGGTCTTGCTCCCATTGCCTTTATTGATGATGATCCGAATAAATTAAACCTACATATTCGTGGGATTCCTGTTGTTGGCGATCGCTCAAAAATCCCCGATATTATCAACTCCCTTCATATCCATCAAGTCATTATTGCAATGCCGACAGTTTCTGGAAAAGTGATTCGAGAAATTGTTGATATCTGCCAAGCTACTGGAACTCAAACTAGAACCTTACCAGGAATTCACGAAATTCTCAATGGTCGTGTGCGGGTCGATAGCATTCGGGATGTCCGGATTGAAGATTTGCTCAGGCGCGAACCCATACACACAGATATTGAGCAAGTCTCCCAATTTCTTAAAAACAAAAAAGTATTCATTACAGGTGCTGGTGGGTCAATTGGTAGCGAACTTTGCCGTCAAATTTTTAAGTGCTCTCCTGCTGAAATGATACTAATCGGACATGGAGAAAACTCTGTATTTAATATCCAACAAGAACTAGAACAACTTGTTCAATTGCTAAAAGATGATAGCACAGTACAAAGACAGACTCCGCATATTTTTACCTTTATTGCTGATATTCGTGTTCGCTACCGATTACAATACGCTTTTGAGAGATTCCAGCCTGATGTGATTTTCCATGCTGCGGCTCATAAACATGTCCCCTTAATGGAATTAAATGCACCAGAAGCAATTACCAACAATGTGATTGGAACTAAAAATTTGTTGGAATTGGCTCAGCAGTACAATGTTCAAAATTTCGTGATGATCTCTACCGACAAAGCAGTGAATCCTACCAATGTCATGGGAGCTAGTAAGAGAGTCGCCGAAATGCTAGTACTGCAAGCTGCAAAAGTAAGTGGCAAGTCGTATGTGGCTGTGCGTTTTGGTAATGTTTTAGGCAGTCGAGGAAGTGTGGTTCCCACCTTTAAAAAACAAATTGCCGCCGGAGGTCCAATCACCGTGACCCATCCTGATATCTGTCGTTATTTCATGACCATTCCAGAAGCAGTTCAACTTGTTTTACAAGCTACAGTACTAGGTCATGGCGGTGAAGTGTTAATGCTGAATATGGGTGAACCTGTCAAAATTGTTGACTTAGCAAGAGAACTTATTCGACTTTCAGGCTACGAAGTCAACAAAGATATTGAAATTGTCTTTACAGGCTTACGACCAGGGGAAAAGTTATTTGAGGAACTTTTTATTGCTGGAGAAGAATATGAACTAACTGAACACGAAAAACTATTGTTGGTGAAAAATGCCAGTCGGATTGTTCCTGAAAACTTAGAGATGGCTGTAGAGGCATTATGTTATGCAGCTACTAAAAATGATGCCAACACTATTATGTTTCTCTTAGAGCAAATCGTGCCAGGATACAAGCCCAAATACTTACAAAATCATCTGCCAGAAAAGACTTATAAAAATGTTACAGCCATAGAAAAAGCAAATATACCAAACATGAATGTGTTGGCAAAAGTAGAACCAACAGGTGCTTGACATGTCCCCAATAAAGCCACTAACACTACGTCACAATTTTTCCTGGACGTTCATCGGTAATGTTGTCTATGCAGCTTGTCAATGGGGGATGTTAGTAGTGCTCGCGAAACTAGGTAGTCCGGAAATGGTAGGTCAATTTACCTTAGGTCTAGCTGTCACAGCACCCGTAGTCATGCTCACCAGTTTGCATCTGCGAGTTGTCCAAGCAACAGATGCTAAACATCAATACCTTTTTGCAGATTACCTAGGTCTAAGATTAATTTCTACAGCACTCGCACTTCTGATAATTGTAGGAGTCACTTTCCTCGTCGGGTATCGTTGGGAGACATCACTAATTATCTTGATAATTGGTTTAGCTAAGTCATTTGAGTCTATTAGCGATGTATTTTATGGGCTAATTCAGCAGCACGAAAGAATGGATCGTATTGCTGTTTCGATGATGATTAAAGGTTTTTTATCGCTGTTATTTCTGAGTTTTGGGGTCTACCTCACACATAATATTTTATGGGGAACAGTCGGGTTAGCTATAGCATGGGCAGTAGTCCTAGTTAGTTACGATATTCAAAGTGGAGCTTTAATACTGAACAAGTTTCCACAAAAATCACAGCGAGGGGTATTTGGATCTCGTGATTTCGCAGTGATATTAAAACCGCGCTGGCATTTAGAAACGCAGAGAAAGCTGGTATGGCTAACCCTACCGTTGGGTTTGGTGATGATGTTGACGTCTTTGAACAGCAACATCCCTCGCTACTTTATTGAGCGGTATTTAGGTGAAAGAGAACTGGGCTTTTTTGCTGCCATAGCCTACTTGATGGTAGCAGGGGGGATGATAGTGAATGCGCTGGGAGAATCTGCCAATGCACGGTTGGCAAAATACTATGCAGCCGGAAATAGCCTAGCTTTCCGTACACTTTTATGGAAGCTAGTAGGAGTTGGTACTTTGCTGGGTGGATTGGGTGTCCTTGTTGCTCTTGTTGCTGGGACGCAAATCATCACACTTCTCTATCGACCTGAGTATGCCAAGCATGGGAATTTATTGGTATGGCTAATGTTAGCTACAGGTATCAATTACGTGTCTTCGTTCCTAGGTTATGGGATGACGGCAGCTAGGTACTTCCGTATACAAATACCCTTATTTGTCTCAGTGATAACTATCTTAGCTATAGCTTGCCTGTGGTTAATTCCAACTATGGGATTGCAAGGAGCTGCGAGCGCTCTCTTAATAGCAGCAATTGTACAAGCGATTTTTAGTTTAGGAGTCGTCTTTCATGCACTACACAAAATTCAAAGATCAATCAAAAGCAACTCAAACTCCTCATTTAGCGAATAAACATCCCATACGAATTCTCCATGTAGTAGGCGGGATGAATCGAGGTGGTATTGAAACATGGCTGATGCACATCTTACGCCATATCGACCGAGATCTCTTTCAAATGGATTTCCTAGTCCATACAAAGGAAGTTTGTGCTTACGATGAAGAAATTCGAGCCATAGGAAGCAAAATTATTCCTTGCCTTGAGCCATCACAACCTTGGCTGTATGCTCTCAATTTTTTGCGGATTTTACGCGAGTATGGTGCTTACGACATTGTACACAGCCATGTCCATCACTTTAGCGGTTTTGTTCTTCGACTGGCACAGCAGGCTGGTGTACCCAATCGCATTGCCCATAGCCATCTTGATTCTTCCTTGCTAGAAGCTAAGGCAAGATGGCATCGACAATTATATTTAGCATTAACGCAACAGTGGATTACTCACTATGCCACGGTTGGTGTAGCAGCCAGCCATCAGGCAGGGGTGAATCTGTTTGGAACAACCTGGAACACCAAAGAACTTTATCAGATTCTCTACTGTGCTATTGATTTGCAAGCATTCCATGAGCAGGTTGATCGGCTTGCTGTCCGCACTGAGTTAGGCATTCCTGCAAACGCGTTTGTCATTGGTCATGTCGGCAGATTTAATCCACAAAAAAATCATCAATTTCTGATAGAAATTGCTTTAGAGATGAGCAAACAAGAACCAAATATGCGCTTTTTACTGGTTGGTGACGGCTTGTTGCGTGCAAATCTAATGCAAAAAGTTAGTGATTTGAATTTGAGTGATTACGTGATTTTTGCAGGAACACGACCTGATATCCCTCAATTAATGCTTGGTGCAATGGACGCATTCATATTGCCCTCACTGTACGAAGGCTTACCTTTAGTATTGATGGAGGCACAAGCAGCTGGACTCCCTTGTATTTTTGCTGATGTTATTCCCCAGGAAGTAGAAGTTATTAAACCTTTACTACATCCAATGTCTTTGTCACAGCCACCTGTGCAGTGGGCTGAAAAAATTCTTGCAGTTAAGCAGGTTAAATCAAAAATTACGCAATCTGAAGCTTTAAGTCTAGTTGAGCAGAGCCCCTTTAATATTCATACAAGTGTTCAACAATTGGAGCGTATGTATTTATCAGGCTGCAAAAGCATCCCATTTTGGAATGAGTAGTGCGAGTATTTTGCTCGATAGATACACCACGCGAGCAAGACGCTCGCACTACAAAATAAATTTACTGGATCGGGATACTCCCGTAAAAAATTGATAATAGCAATTCAATAATTACTAACCTGAATTCTTAATAATAACCTGCATTTTATAATTAAAATTGCTTTTTTAAGTTTCTTCTTAGGCACTTGCCAGTAATAAAATGAAAGCGCCTTATTACCACGAATAACCTACTGCGCCGACAAATCAACCAACAAAGGCTGGACATTTTATTTTTTGGATCTCCCTTAAACAAAAAGCTATGATAAATACAAAAGAATTTTTAACTACAAAACTTAGAAAGTATCAGCAACAACAAAATCATACTTTTATTTCTTCATTGGATATAAAACGTACAAAGTGGTTATTTTTTGCTTTATGCTTTTACTTAATTTCCCAGGGTTTTACAATTCCTGTCTTACCCATTGGCACTTGGGCAACCTGGCCTAACCTTTCTGACTTAGCTACATGTCTACTTTTATTGGCATTTGTCATCAACTTAAATTCTCAAAAATCATTAGTATCTAGTGGAAATAAGCAGATATTTTATTTATTAATCTTTATTTTACTAGCAAGTACTTTATCACATCTTGGATACCTCAATAATTTGACAGACAAAGATGCTGTGGGAACCAGATTAGGTATTTATCAACTTTATCGTTTAGTTCAATTTATTGTTATATTTTGGGTAACTGCACAAGTTCCTTTAACACCAGAAAGATTGAACCTTTTGAAGAAGATTATTACTTCTGTTTTAATATTTGTTTGTTTGTCAATTATACTGACATTTGCTGGTATTGTCCCATTAGGAGTGATGATAGCGCATTTGCCTCAAGACCCTAGCATCGCTGGTCCTTGGGCTAGCTTCGCTTCTGAAGTTCATGCAGGAGAAGGCTGGGGTACCATAGGGTACAACCACGCGTATGTATCAGTTCAAGTCATCATGCTGGTGAGTTTAAGAATACATTTGGGATTAGGTAAACAAGAAGTTTTCAACTTTTGCTTGCTATTCCTCTCTATATTCGCCTGTCTCCTCAGTGGTTCACGAGCAGGTCTATTTTCAATGATATTTTTTGCAGCTATATATTTGCTAAAAAAACCAGCTTATATGGGAGTCGTTATTACAATAGCCATATTACTTTTAAGTATTGGAGCTATTGCAAGCTTACCAAATTTAGCTTCAGGAAATACAGAGACTTCAATCATCGAACGTCAATCAACTTTACTTGATGCAGGAAATACAGAAAATTTGAGTGGTAGAGACGATATTTGGGTAGAACGGCTAGCATTTTTAGATGAAGAACCTATAAGGTGGCTTGTAGGCATAGGTTTTGGAGCAGCATGGGATCATTGGAGTTCTGGAGAAAGCGCTCATATGTTACCTCTACATATCATTGTAGAAAATGGCATTATTGGCTTATTAATATTTTGTGTTTGGATATATCAAATACTATATTACTTATATCGATATGAGCCAATGGAAAAATCAATATATTGGGTAACAATTACATTATTACTTGGCTCACTAACTCAGGAAACATTTTATCCAGTAACAGCTTTTGGAAATTTTACAGGGTTTTATTTGTGTTCTGTAGCTCTTGCCTTGAGAAGCCGAATTACGGTTCAAGAGTCATCAGCAAATCAAAGATTATGATATTTTATGAAACATATGCATAACAAAAATAGAAATCAAATAGCAACATTTTTTTTGTTAAATATTTTTTCTCTTTTAATTCTTGGATATTTTATCTTGATTCAATTTAAAAATATGCATTTAACAGCTTCTGAAATATCACATCTCACAAGTCAATCTAATAAAAAAGTTTTAATCAATAACAAAAGTTTTTTTCCTTTTGGATTTTATTATGTTGATTTAGGAATGACACAAGATAATATGTATGTTAAAAAGAAAGAAATGCTAAAAAATATAAAAAATACAGGTTTTAATACTGTTCACTTCTCTATTACGCATAATCTAAATGGCTTTAAAAATCTTATGAACGAAGCTCAAAAATTAGGTATTTATGTGCTATTAGAGCATCAAGCTAATTTTGAAAAAAAAGAATCGATAATGGCGTTTAAAAGGCATCCTGCTCTTTTGGCTTGGAATATTGGTGATGATGTGAATCTGCATTTCAGACCAGCGCAGATATTAAGTTATAGGAAGCAGATAAAAGATTTTGGCTCTAATAAATTGACTTATATAAGTATGTTTGATCCTAGAATAGAAGTCATTAAACGTTATATTCACACTTCTGATCTAGTTGGTATGCAAAGCTATCCTATTTCTAATAGACCATTGCAATCCACTTTTTCTGAAATCAAAGCAGCTGTCACAGTTTCAAAAGAAGAAAATGGCAGTCCAGTAATAGCAAATTTACAAGCTTTTAAATCTAGTCTACCAGATGATCTGGGTAGACTTCAGCGTCAGCCTACGTTTCCTGAAGTACGTAATATGACTTATCAAGCGTTACTAGCTGGTGCTAAAGGCATTATTTACTACACTTATCGTGACCAAAGTTGGTATTTACCAGAACATCGAAAATTATGGGAAGGACTGAAGTCTATCGCATCTGAAATCAAAATACTTAGTCCAATATTACTGGATGGAAACTTACAGGAAGTTAATACTAGAATAAACAATATATTAGCTGGAATATGGATATATAAAAACCAAACAATAGCTATTGTCATTAACACTTCTGATATTCACAAAAATCAGGTAGAAATTGCTATGCCTGATGGTGTAAAAAAAGCACAGACAATGTTTAATAATAATTCATCTAGTATGCTTATTAATAATAATAAACTTTCCGGAATCATTCAACCATTGGAAGTTCATATATACCGACTGCAAAGCTAATTAAATCTATTTTCTAGTCAATTCAAATAACTCTAAAGTCATGCCAAAAGTACTTCATCTCATACACAGCTTTAACCAAGGTGGTATCGAAAACTGGTTAATTTCTATGCTACGCCAAATTCCTAGATATAAATGGGAAATGGATTTTTGCTGCAAGGGAAAAGATATCGGACCACTAGCTGCGATCGCTCAAGCTTTAGGTGCCAGACTATTTCACTGTCCCCTAAATTTCACTCACTTTGGCTTTGCTCAAAGCCTAAAAAATATATTAGTAGATGGACAATATCAGGTCTTGCATAATCATTCAGAAACTTACAGTGGATTTCCTGTATGGCTAGCACAGCAGTTAGGTATCCCAGTTATCACTTCCTTTCATAACACCCATTTTGCTCCCCAGACTAGTTTAACTCGTCTTCCAATGCTACGAGGATTGCGTTCAATTTACGGAATATAAGTATTGGTTATGCACTCCGTCATTCTGATCTAGTCACAGGTTGCTCTCAAGGCGTCATCAAAAGCCTTGATCCTCACGGAACAAAAATTAAGCATTCTTGGCATGTTGTTTACTACGGTGTGAACTTACCACAACTTGTAACATCTGAAGAACGTACAACTTTTCGTCATGCTTTTGGATGGTCAAGTGAAACTCCGATTGTTTTGCATGTAGGACGTCTGATCGAGCAGAAAAATCATCTAGGTATACTGTCTGTGTTTGAGCTAGTTTTAGAGCATATTCCAACAGCCAAACTATTATTAGTAGGAGAAGGACCACTGCGCTCGGTCATTGAAAATGTAATTGCTCAACGGGGATTGGCTAAGTCAGTTTTGCTCTTGGGTCTGTGTGACGATGTACCATCATTGATGAGCAAGAGTGATGTTTTTTTGTTTCCCTCACTCCATGAAGGTCTGCCACTAGTTGCTATTGAAGCTAATGCTGCTGGTCTCCCAGTTGTTGGCTCAAGAATTCCAGGCTTAGTAGAAGCAGTTCAAGATGGTGAAACTGCATTACTACATGATGTTAAAGATATTGCAGGTATGGCTCAGTCCGTTGTGAAGTTGCTTGATGATCGTACGTATAAGGAGCAGCTAGGCCATGCAGGACAAAGTTTGGTGAAGAACCAATATTCAACGGAGAAAAGCGCCACCCATCTTCTAGAGATTTATAACTCCTTTGTGTCATGATTCACTGAACTTACCACTACTTATGAAAGTACTAGTTACAGCGAGCGAACGCTTTGCTATTATCAGCGATGGCAGTCTATGGACTTCTAAAGGATCTCTTGGTTATCCCCTATGGGCTGGTTATTTAGAAGTTTACGATGAGGTCTATTTAATGGCTCGTGCTCAATGGCATTCTACGCCACCACCGGGATGGGTGAAAGCTTCGGGACCGGGAATTAAAGCACTACCAGTTCCTAGCTTCGTCGGTTCAGTAGGGTTTGTAAAAAATTACACTAGCATTAAAGCTGAGATTAACAAAGGTATAGCCAAGGCAGAAGCACTTCAGCTACGGGTACCTTGTACGATTGGTACGCAAGTATATCGCTCGTTTAAATCTCACAGACCTTTTGGGATTGAAGTTGTTGCTGATCCTTATGATATATTTGCCCCAGGTTCTGTCAAACACCCTTTGCGCCCCTTATTACGTTGGTTTTTTCCCCAGCAACTACGGCGTCAATGTGCTACTGCTTGTGCAGCCCTCTACGTGACGAAAGAGGCTTTACAACGGCGTTATCCCTGTCCTAACTATTCAGTAGGTGTCTCTGACGTAGAGCTGACACAAGAGATGTTAGTTACTGCACCGCGCCCAGTCAATCAAGCCTTACGCTCCATCACCCTGATCCAAGTGGGAACCTTCGCTCAACTCTATAAAGCACCCGATGTGCTGATTCGTGCAGTAGGCGCTTGTGTGAAAGATGGCTTAGACCTTAAACTCATTCTAGTTGGAGACGGCAAATATCGTAAGCTGCTGGAACACCTAGCCAGAACTTTAGGAATTAGTGAACGCGTCAAGTTTTGTGGTCAATTACCTAGTCGTGATGCTGTGTGTTATCAGTTAGACCAAGCCGACCTTTTTGTCTTAGCTTCCTACCAAGAAGGCTTACCCAAAGCAATGGTACAGGCAATGGCACGAGCACTACCTGTGATTGGTTCCACTGTGAGTGGAATTCCCGAATTATTGTCACCTGAGGATATGGTAACGCCTGGTGATGTGAATGCCTTGGCAAGCAAAATTCAGGAAGTTGTCACTAATCCAGAACGTATGGCACAGATGTCAGACCGGAACTTGAAAAAAGCCAAAGAGTATAAACGAGAAGTACTATACAAGCAACGCATTGAGTTCTATCGCTACGTGCGTCACAAAACAGAAGAATGGTTGAGGCAACAAAAATGAACAAATTATTGATGGTTGCAACAGTTCCAGAGACTATACGCGGTTTCCTCCTCCCTATTGCCTCTTACTTCCGTAATCAGGGATGGTGCGTAGATGCGATCGCATGCGAAATCTCAAAATCACCTGAATGTTTACAAGGCTTTGATCATGTTTGGGATGTCAATTGGTCGCGTAATCCCCTTGATCCACGTAATCTACTGCTTGCTCCGCGTAAGATACAAGAGATAGTGCAGCAGAGACAATATGACATAGTTCATGTTCACACACCAGTAGCGGCTTTTATTACCCGCTATGCCCTCAAAAATCTGAGACAGCACGGGAAACCTCTGGTCATTTACACTGCTCATGGCTTTCACTTCTATTCAGGTGGGAAGCCATTCAAAAATACTGTGTTCTTGGGGTTAGAAAAGCTAGCTGGAAGTTGGACAGACTACTTGGTTGTGATCAACGATGAAGATGAAAAAGCAGCAAACCAACACAGACTCATTTCGCCTGAATATCTTCAGTTTATGCCAGGAATTGGCGTGGATTTAAATTATTACAGTAGGGATACAATTTCAAAAACAGCGGTAGAACAGGTACGCCAAGAATTAGGCTTAACGCCAACAACGCCACTATTTTTATCAGTAGGTGAGTTAATTCCGCGCAAACATCCTCAAGATGTTTTAAGAGCATTTGCGCTGTTAGAAGGAAAAGAAGCTTCTTTAGCTTTTGCTGGTCATGGACCATTGATGACTCAGATGCAGAAGCTAGCATCACAATTAGGAGTGCAAAATCAAGTCCACTTTTTGGGCATGCGCCGAGATATTCCCACTTTAATGTGTGCAGCGACCACTACTGTGCTAGCTTCCGAACAAGAAGGTTTACCGAGATGTGTCATGGAGTCGATGGCTATGCAGACTCCAGTTATTGGCACAGCTATTAGAGGAACTCAAGACTTGTTAGCAGGAGGTTGCGGTTTGCTTGTCAAGGTGGGAGATATAGAGGGACTGGCAGCAGCAATGACATGGGTATTGGATAACCCACGAGCAGTTAAAGTAATAACGCAACGTGCCCATGAACGGATAGCTGACTATGACTTGTCCCAGATTCTACAGCAGCATGAGACTTTATATGCCAAAGCCATGCCGTATAGAGCGTTGATTAGTACTTCTAAGTCCTAAAAAATTCCCCGATATATAGTTTGAGGATCATCTACCTATGAACGCTAAACAATTTCAAAATAAGAATCTTACAACTTATCAGAAGGTTATCAAACCTATGTGCGATCGCATTGCCTCTGCAATTGCCTTACTCGTTCTGTCACCCCCGATACTGATAGTTGCAATCATCATCTACAGGAACATGGGACATCCAATTTTCTTCTGCCAACCCCGTCCTGGCAAAGACGATCGTATTTTCAACTTTTATAAATTTCGTACCATGACCAATGAGAGAGATCGGGATGGCAACTTACTTCCTGATGAACAACGGTTAACACCTCTAGGTAAATTTCTTCGACGAACTAGTTTGGATGAACTTCCTCAACTTTGGAATGTGCTCAAAGGCGATATGAGCTTTGTAGGTCCTCGTCCACTCCTGGTAGAATACTTAAATTACTACACGCCACGACAAGCTCGCCGCCATGCAGTGAAACCAGGAATCACAGGTTGGGCTCAAGTCAACGGTCGCAACAAACTTGCCTGGCTAAATAAATGTGATTTGGACGTATGGTACGTTGAGCATTGTTCATTCTGGCTAGATTTTAAAATCTTAGTGATGACATTTTTAAAAGTTTTAAAGCAAGAAAATATTGGACCATCAGAATGTCCTGAAGTTTCTAAGCAGCAAATTACAGCTATCAAGAAAACAAAGCAATTATCCTGAGTAATTCTATGCAATGGTTGAGTAGTCGTGCAAAATAAATTCTCCATTTAGACAAAGGACAAGGGGGATGAGGGAGACAAGGGGGACGAGGGGGACGAGGGAAGGGAGACAGGGGAAGGGAGATAAAGCGATTTTAGTTGGGTTGAACAATGTCTATGGATTCATGCATTTAGACTATTTAGGGAGTTATCTTGATATGAAGCCAGTAACTGTAGTTGTCACAGGAGTAGGGGCACCTGTTGGAGTTGGAATTATTAAATCTTTGCGGGCTTCTAAGCTACCGCTTAGGATTGTTGGAGTTGACTCTGAACCACTTGCGCAGGGATTATTTCGTGTGGATAAAGCCCACTTAATTCCCTCTGCCCGTCAAAATCCGGATGCTTACTTTGAGGCTTTAGTGAAAACCAGCCAGATGGAAGGAGCAGATATTTTGTTCTCTGGATGGGAGGAAGAATTACTAATGCTGGCTCAACGCAAAGCTGAATTTGAGGAGCAGACAGGAACAATTTTGCCTCTTGCTCCCGATCCAACTTTAAAGGCCCTTGATAAATGGCTGACAACTCAGGTGCTTCAAGCTTTTGATGTGCCTGTACCTGATAGTGTACTGCCAACAGATCAGGAGCAGTTAGCAAATTTCCGCCGCAAGCATGCTTATCCCTATATCATTAAACCGCGACGGAGTTCTGGTGGAAAAGGCTTGGCGCTCATTCATACAGACCAAGAACTAGCTTTTTTTAGCCACTACATTCCTGACCCTATTGTGCAGGAGCAGTTGTTACCGGACAATCAAGAATACACAGTTGGCGTCTTTATTCAAACTAATGGAAAACCAGGTGGAACACTAGCACTCAAGCGTAGTCTTTCGGGCGGACTAAGCTATCGTATGGAAAGTGATCACAATACTGATGCTTGTGACATTGCAATACAGGCGGCTACAGCAATGGGTTTAATTGGTGCCGTCAATGTCCAAATGCGCCTAACTTCAACTGGCTTTAAAGTTTTTGAGATTAATCCAAGATTTAGTAGTGCAACTTGTGTACGAGCCAATTTTGGATTGAACGAACCAGAACTTTCAATTCGTCACTTTGTTTTCAAAGAAGAGATATCTCCCCCCAAAGTTAAGAAAGGGATTTGTTTACGGTTTTGGGAGGAGATGTATTTTCCACTTCTGGCCAAGAGTGCTGCTCAGGGAGGTCAATACCAATATCGAGGTCACATTTTGAGACAGTTTTAACAGTCATCAACATTTATCAAAATTATGAAGCTACAAGTCATTGATGTTTCCAATCCTTTGTGGTCAGAAACTCTGCAAAATCTACGCCATGATTTTTATCATGTACCAGGATATGTGGCTTTAGAAGCCAAAAGAATGAGGGCTATTGCCGAGGCTATACTCATTCAAGATGGAGAAAAAGTTTTCTTTTTACCCTATTTGCTACGTCAATGTGATGATATCTTTGATGAAGATTTAAAAGCGTCGGAAATTTTTGATGTTTCATCACCCTATGGCTACCCTGGAATTTTATTGAATGATGCAGGGGCAGAGGACTTAGAGTTTATCCATCTGACAATGGCTCAACTTATTCAAACATTTAAGGATCGGAGAATTTGTTCAGCCTTCCTACGTCTACACCCCATATTCAATCATTACTTTGATGAGATTTACTACTCACAAATTTGCACAATTCACTCTGAAACTATTGCAATTGATCTTAAACTGACTGAAGTTGAGATTTGGCGACAAACTAGACCAGAACATCGTAACAAAATTAACAAATGTAAGCGCTCTGGTTTTGTCGCAAGGATTGTGCCTTGGAATCAATACTTTCATGACTTTATAGATATCTATACAGAAACAATGAAGCGTGTTGGAGCCTCAAAATCCTACTACTTTAGTCATGAATATTTTTGGCATCTTGTAGAAGCATTAAAAGAGGGAGTCCATCTGTGTATTGTTGAACTTGATCACCAAGTTGTGTGTGCAGGGTTGTTTACTGAGTACTGTGGCATTGTCCAATATCACCTTGGGGGAACGAGAAATGATTTTTTGAAAAGCTCTCCTACTACTTTGATGTTTGACTATGTTCGACTCTGGGCTAAGGAAAGAGGTAATGAAATTCTTCACCTTGGTGGTGGAGTAGGAGGAGCTAAAGACAGTCTTTATCGTTTCAAGGCAGGATTTTCTCAACAACGATACAATTTTTCGCTCGTTCGCCTCATTGCAGATGAGGAAAATTACAACTACCTTGTCAACCTAAGGGCAAAACAATTGAATACACAGGTTGAACAACTTCTGAAAACAGAATTTTTTCCAGTCTATCGTTCAATTTCAGTATAAGGCTAGTATTATGAATAACATTAAAATGTTAGTTTTTGATCTGGATGATACTCTTTTTCCTGAGCGTGAATTTGTGTTGAGTGGCTTTCAAGCTATTGATGATTGGGTGAAATCTAAGTATAAAATTTTTAATTTCTTTGATGTTGCTTGGAAATTATTTTGTGAAGGGAAACGAGGAAAAATTTTTAATCAAACTCTAGATTACCTAGAGATTAAGTATGAACCATCCCTAATTCAAGAGCTTGTGCAAGTTTATCGAGAACACAAACCTGCAATTTCTCTACACGAAGATGCAAAATGGATGCTAGATCACTACAAATTTGAGAAACAACTTGGTTTAATTACCAATGGTTTCCTAAAAACTCAACAAAATAAGGTTAAAGCATTGGGAATTGAATCTAGATTCCGTGAGATTGTCTACTGTGATGCATACGGCTTTGTTAATTGGAAGCCTAGTCTAGTACCTTATCAACAAATGATGAAATTTACCGGCTTTGAAGGAGATAACTATATATATGTAGGAGATCATCCTTATAAGGATTTTGTCGCTGCAAAAAAGCTAGGCTGGCTAACATTACGTATTTGCCGTCAAGATGGTGAGTACGCGAATGTCATTGCAGACGAAAGTTTTGATGCTCACTTCAAGATCAGATCATTGTATGAATTGCAACATCTGTGTTGAAATCATCAAGCCAGTAATTACAACAATACTAAAGTTTAGGTTATATGGAGAACAAACCAATGAATAAACCGATTCTCCTCTCAACACCCCATATGGGGGATCACGAACTAGAATTGGTCAAACTTGCCTTTGAAACAAATTGGATTGCCCCTGTTGGTCCCCATGTCGATGCTTTTGAGCAAGAATTTTGTCGCGTGACTGGTGCTGGTCATGCTGCCGCTGTTAGTTCTGGCACAGCAGCGCTCCATTTGGCTTTGCGATTGGTTGGTGTTGAATCAGGGGATGAGGTTTTTTGTTCTACCCTAACGTTTACTGCAACTGCCAACCCAATTATTTATCTAGGAGCCAAACCAGTCTTTATTGATAGCGATCGCACTTCTTGGAACATGAATCCCGACTTGTTGCGAGAAGCACTCCTAAAGCGCGCACGCATTGGCAAATTACCCAAAGCAGTTGTGGTGGTACACCTCTATGGTCAAAGTGCTGATATAGATCCCATTTTAAAAATTTGCTGTCAGTATGATGTTCCCTTGATTGAAGATGCAGCTGAATCTTTGGGAGCGACATATAAAGGACATTCCTCTGGAACCTTTGGGCATATTGGTATTTATTCGTTTAATGGCAATAAAATCATTACCACCTCTGGGGGTGGAATGTTAGTCTCAGATGACCCTGAAGTAGTAACCAAAGCCCGTTTTCTAGCCACTCAAGCACGTGATCCGGCTCCTCATTACCAACACTCACAAATTGGCTACAACTATCGTCTCAGTAATGTTTTAGCAGGTATTGGTCGAGGTCAATTGCTTGTTTTGGGCGATCGCGTGGCAGCGAGACGACACAACTTTGAAATTTACGCCTCTGCTTTGGCAAATTTGCCAGGAATTGAATTCATGCCAGAAGCAGCTTTTGGACGAGCTACCCGTTGGCTTACTTGTTTAACAATCAACCCAGAGGCATTTGGAGTAGATCGAGAGCAAATCCGTATAGCACTAGCCAAACAGCAAATTGAAACTCGCCCTGTCTGGAAACCTTTACATCTCCAACCAGTGTTTGCAGAGTATGAATGTATTGGAGGTGAAGTTGCTGAAGACTTATTTGCACGGGGTCTTTGCTTGCCATCTGGGTCCAACCTCACAGCAAACGACTTAGAGCAAGTAATTAATGCAATTCATGATATTCACTATTAAAACGGCTTGGTAAATTATGGAAACACAAGAATATAACTCAAGTTTCGATAAATACTGGTATATTTTCAAGCGACATTGGTTATCTGCATTAGGAGTTTTTTTCCCAATTTTCCTGATTTCACTGCTAGTTCTATCTTTGAAAAAACCTACATATGAAGCAGAAGGAAAATTGTCATTTCAAAGAACTAATACAATCTCTTCACTTACAGGAGTAGGAACAGAGATTAGCAGGTTAGAACCATTAGTCAGTGAAAGAAGTAATCCGATAGCCACAGAGGGAGAAGTTCTTCGTTCTGTCCCCGTAGTACAAGAGACGATCAATATCCTCAACCTGAAGAATAAAAAAGGAGAGCCTCTCACTATAGAAGAATTTATAAAAAGCTTGACAATCAAAGACATTAAGGGTAGTGATGTATTACAAATTTCCTACCAACACACCAATCCAAAAACAGCAGCAGACATTGTTAATACCTTGATGCAAGTCTATTTAAAACAGAATATTCTTGTTCATAAAATGGAAGTTACCTCTGCTCGTATATTTCTGGAAAAACAATTACCAAAAGCTGAATCAGTTGTCTACCGAGCAGAAGCCGCACTTCGTCATTTTAAAGAAAAGAATCAAGTTGTTGCTTTGACAGAGGAAGCAACCCGAGCAGTAGACAGGATGGCTGACTTACAAAAGCAAATAGGTGACTCTCAATCTAGAATTGCAGATCTCAATGCACAGGCTGAATCTATTCGTAACCAATTGAAGATGAACTCCCAGCAAGCAGTAACTCAAACTTCATTGAGTCAATCTCGTGGTGTGCAAGATATAGTCACGGAAATTCAAAAATTAGAAACTCAACTTGCTGCTAAACGGATTATTTTGCAAGATAAACATCCTGATATCATTAACTTGACAAAAAATTTGGCAGCCCTCAAAAAAATATTAAATACACGTATCCAAAATATTTCAAAACAATCGTCGTTACCATTAAATCAAAACTTGTCAATTGGAGAGTTACAACAAACACTCACTGCAAAATTAGTTGAATTAGAGTCAACTCGTTTGGGTTTAACTAATCAAGTGAAGGTAACATTGCTCTTACAGGCTGATTATAGAAATAGACTGGAGAGTTTGCCAAGATTAGAGCAACAACAACGAGAACTAGAACGTCAGCTAGAAGTGGCCCAAACAACCTATTCACTATTGTTAGGAAAACTACAAGAAAGTCGCATTGCTGAAAATCAGAGTATAGGCAATGCACGCGTTATATCTACTGCTCTAGTTCCTAAAAAGCCTGCTTTTTCTTTGATTTCTTCCTATATAAGTGGATGCTTAATTGCCATTTTAGCAACAATTGCAACTATCTATATTTTGGAATTAAGAGACAAATCAATTAAGACAATTGATGAAGCACAGGCATTACTAGAATTTACTTTACTAGGAGTTATTCCTTCTTTTTTAAAGTCCCCGAAAGCTGCTCATAATCATGAAGAACTAGAGCCTTATAACCAAAGACTAGTTGTGAGAGATACTCCTCTTTCTCCTATTAATGAAGCATATCGAATGCTACGGTCAAATTTAAAATTTATCAGTGCAAACAAAAAGCTAAAAGTTATAGTTATCACAAGTTCTGTACCTAGAGAAGGTAAATCAACAGTAGCAGCAAATTTAGCTATAACAATAGCGCAGATGGAGCATAAAGTGTTACTTATAGATGGAGATTTACGTCGTCCAGTTCAGCATAAAATTTGGAGCTTACCTAATTATCAAGGTCTCAGTGATGTCATTGTTGACCAGACTGAAGTTAAGACAGCGGTCAAAAAAGTCATGGATAATTTAGAAGTCCTGACTAGTGGAATAGTATCTCCCAATCCATTATCTCTTCTAGATTCAAAGAACACAGCTGCATTGATTCAAAGTTTTGCCACCAACTACGACTTTGTCATTATTGACGCACCGTCATTAACAGTTGCTGCTGATGCTGCTATTCTGGGCCAAATAGCTGATGGTGTTTTGTTCGTAGTTCGTCCAGGTGTTGTTGATTCTGTTCATGCTATCGCTGCTAGAAAGCTGTTAGAAAAATCTGGTCAGAATGTTCTTGGACAAGTGGTTAATGCTGTGATTCCTCAAAAGACAAGCCACAATTATTATTATCTAAATGAGGAAGACTACTCAGTACCAAGTCAATCAGAGGGATTTGCAAAGAATAAATTATCCACAGAAAAACAAGAGATCAGGTAATATAAGGATATCATTACCTTATATTGAGAGGGTTGGTGGGCAGAGCCCACCCTATGCAAGAATAAACTTTTTGGCGTTGTTGAATTTAGGTATGAATTGTGTTTGTCATATCTTTGTATCCAAAACCCAAATCCTTGTAGAGACGTAGCAATGCTACGTCTCTACACATCTGTGAATTGCACATTCATACTTTGATTCAGCAACGCCAATTTGTTTTGTATAGTGAGTAAGACCTGACAACAAAAAAGGATGGAATCTTACCATCCTACAAAACATTAGAAATATTCTATTAGCAGTGGTGCAAAATCTAAGCTAATAACTATCAAAATTGCTTCTCTGACCATTAGCAACAACACCTAATATATTGATTCGGGAAAGTTGTAAGCTATCTAAAGCTCGCTTTAGCATTAAGGAGTCTGTTTTGTTGATCCTCACGACAAGGACAACACCATCAGTGTGGGGTGCTAGCAATGTTGCATCAGCTAGTCCTAGCAAAGCTGGAGTATCATAAATAACTAAGTCAAAGTTCTGATGGAACTCATTCATCAGTCGCTTCATCTTTTGAGATGAGAGCAGCTTAGTGGCATCAGGCGGTATAGAACCTGCAGTAATTACAGACAATTGGGTCATGGAAGGTAGGGGTTGTATCACCTCTTCTATTGCTAAGTTTGTAGTGATTAGATTACTTAACCCCCACTCGTTATTTAAATTTGACAAGGAGTGAATGACAGGTTGACGCAGATCGGCATCTACAAGTAGTACTCGTTGCCCCATTGCTGCAGCTATTTGAGCTAGGTTGAAAGCGATCGTAGACTTGCCCTCACAAACCATGGCCGAACTCATAATGATAGAGCGAATAGGGCGATCTGAACTGAGCAATTGAATATTTGTATAAAGTACCCGTAACGATTCAAAAAATTTTGCAGAATATTTGCTGTCGTCTTGGGCAGGTATTGTGGCTAGAGCAGAAATGCTACTTGAAAGTAACTTTGGCAGTTTTAATGAAGGAAGTATGAAACTTCTTGGTTTTGAATTCTCATATTGACCAATTTGGAGATGCTTTTCAAAGGGAATATATCCTATCAATGGCAATGGGCTTCTCTCCTTAAGAGTATGGACAGTGTGATATCTTTTATCCAGCTTTTCAACTAGTAAGGCAAGACCGATTCCCGAAATGACACTTGCTGCCAATCCCATCAGTAAACTACTTTTGAGATTTGAAAAAGATATAGGCTGTTCAGGCTTACTTGGTGCTTGAATTAACTGCCAACTAAGTTCTGTCTGTGCTCCTTGAATTTGGAGGGTTTCACGGGTAGCTAGAAATCGGTTTAGGCTATCAGTGGCAACTTGTAGTCCCCGTTGCAGTTCAATATATTGTCGTGCCAACACTGGCAGTTGCTTGTGTCTTTGTTCTAGTTTTTGCTCTGTCTTAGCAATGTCTTGGCTTTGTACCTCTAGATTTTGAACTTCAGTTGTAACTTCTGCAATCTTTACATTTAAAAAACGCTGTGCTTCTTGATTTAGTAAGGGCGACAAGTTATCTCGTTTTTGCTTCAAGGCTTGAATGACTGGGTTATCTTCCTGGAAACGAGTAGATTCCAAAGCAATCTGAGTATCTAATTGGCGCAGTTGGACAATTAATTGTTGATACACAGTGGCATTGTTCAGTGCTGCAAGCGATCCATCCTTTTGCTGTAAACTCGTCAGATTGGCGCGAGCTTGCGCTAACTGCTGATTAATTGCTTGTCGCCGGCTAGACACGATCCCAATTTGACTAGTAATTTGCTGTAATTGGCTTTCTGGGTCAATAAAGTCGTGCTCTTGTCGGAAAATCTGTAAATCTTTTTGGAGTTTATTAACTCGAGCTTTTAAGGATGGGAGTTGTTTTTCAACAAACTGAAGCCCCTGATGCAATTTACTTTGTCGATTTTCCAGACTGTAGTGTAAGTATTCTTTGGCAATATGATCTAGTACAATTTTAACTTTTGTGGGGTCGTCGCTTTGATAGCGAACCACTAAGATTTTGGTTTCTCCTAAACGAGTAATGGTCAAAGAACGCATAAGAGAACCATAGTTGATGTCTGGGTAAGAAGATTGTAACTGCCGAACAACCTTGCCCATGACTTCAGGACTCTTAAGAACCTGAATTTGACTATCATAATCTAGACTAGACTTGGCTAAATTAGGGTCTTTAAATAGATCCAAAACTTTCGTGTCATTATTAACTGGTTCCACTAAAAGCTGAAAGCTGCTTTCATAGTCTGGTTTTTTGTTGAATGCCGAAATGATAAAGCCTGCCATCACAATAGCAGCAGCCACTGCGATAACTCCCATTCGTCGCCGTACAATCCCTATAAATTCTTGTAAATTCCAATCCTCCTCTTGTTGCTCAATCCATGGCGCAGGTTGTGGCTGAATCAATGAAATTCCGTAATTTTTGTTGTGGTTGTAACTTAAGCTTTGGGAAGAATAATTTTCCATATCAATGACTAGTAATGTTAGAACTTACAACAGAATTCTGAAGCTAGAAGTCAGAATTGAAGAGGGTTTTCTGTCTAGCTTTGAGATAGGCGTGTTATCCTTCACATAGTTGCAATATGGCTTAATAATGTTAAGCTGAGTATATTTGTATAACAGCTTTATGATATCTTCTAAACCACTCTGAAGAACAATAAGGCAGGAATGGATGATTGAAGCAAATTTTTCTGACTTTAGTTATACGTTTCTGTTGGCAATATGGATTTGAAGATCTAGCAATAGAGACGATAAAGTTACTCTTTTTCTGATAGAACTAGGTACTAACTATAAACAAGCAGACGATAAAGAGTTCTATAGAAAAAGTATCTTAATGTATCTTTGTCAAACATGTAATTAGGCTAGTCAAATTTTTACACACCTATCAACAAAAGTTTCCATTTGATTTTCAAAATTACGAGCATTATTTATTGATATTTTTGTTTTTTTAGGTTAATAATTTGTGTGTTAGTTTTGTTAGTTTTTAAAACTATAGATATGGTGAAGCATCTATCAACATTTTTATAGGACTTTGCTATCAAAGAGCAACTCAAAACTTGATATTTCCGTTAGTTTCAGCAGATTAATACGGTGTAAATCCATAATGTAGAAACCTTGATAAATTTTGAAACTTGTAATAGATAAATGTATATAAGCTTGATAATTTATCTTTCTATTGATTTTTTTCTGATTTCATCTATGATTACCATATGTAAACTTATGTTACTTAATTCTTGCATTAAATGTATTGTTATTCAAAATTAAGTTCAACAATATTCTATATTTTTAGACATTGCAAACACAAAAATAAAACATAAACAGTGTTTTTTACTTAAATCTAGAAACTTTAGTTAACTCGTATAAAAGTTGTTAAATCAAATGAGCAAGGTTAATCCCGGATTTCTCACAAAAAGATAAAAAAAAGGGGTCAAAAACTGCGAAAATGTATATAGGATAAGCATTTCAGCAGCTATAGAGTATGACCCCAGTATTTAGAGAT
>JAJPJF010000057.1 GCA_021324415.1 Nostocales cyanobacterium Centralia_MAG_434 | reverse complement strand
TCTCGATATAATCAAAAACCATAACTTATTTGGAAAAATAGTAGACACTCAACTTAGTGTTTTACCATTTTTCTTTTCCTAAGTTAATATTTCGGACAAGTCTAATTTGTCCATCAAAAACAACATCAAGCATGGGAAGTGCCCATTGAAGTTGTCCCCAGTTTTTCACTTGGTCATAATTATATGAACGTGTGAGCGAGCCAGTGCCCAGAGAAACAACTAAGATATCATCAAGAGATAGTTTACTCCCATTTTCTTTGTTATTATTGTTATAAGAAATTATCGCCTCCATAATTGCTAAAGCTGTTGGGTTATTAGCAAAAACGCCACCATCAACTAATGAGTAATAACCAGTTGGTACATATGTTGTGTCTTGGTTATCGATTCTGCATGCTGGGAAATAAGTTGGAGCAGCAGAGGTTGCCATTGCAGCATCTTTCATAGTTATACCTTTGCATACATTATGGAAGCTGCCTGTTTTCTTTTCTCGCTCTAGATTACTTGTAAAGAAAACAGGTCTTCGTAGCTGAGTATCATAGCTAGTAATAAAAACCTCTTTTACAGCTTTTTCAATCAAAGTGCTTCCAAGTCTATCTTCTAAAACTCTTTGTCTACCGTTTGATGAGAACCTAGGTCTAATAAGGTCTTCGATATTATTTTGGGGCAAATGAAAAAGATTTTTTATCGTTTTCAATGCCTGGTCAATAATCGGCTCAAGAGCAAACTTTGGTTGATGTTGAAAGATTAGTCTCCCTGCCTCACCCTCATAAAGTGATACCAATTCCTCAGCTTTAAATTGAGCTCTATCAGGCTGGTTTGGATCTGGTTTTGTGAGAGCTACTGCTAATATACCTCCAGTTGAGGTACCAGCAATCAAGTCAAACATCTCAAAAATTCGCTTTCCTGTTTCTTTCTCAATCTCGGCTAAAATCGTTGCTGGGATAATCCCGCGAATGCCGCCACCGTCGATTGATAGCACTTTAAATTTGTAAGCCATATCAGAAATCCTTACTATTGAGTTATTTTGTTAAACGTATCCACGTTGCCACTGATGGAATGCGATTGTTGTCGGTGATAAAGAGCATGTACCATCCCGGTGGTGCTAAGTTAGGGTTGGATGTTACTGTCACCTGAATTTTGCCTTCTGCCTGCGCGACAATATTGAGATCAACCAATTGCTGTCCAGTGTTGAATGAGTGCGTAGTCACCCCATTTTTGATCAGACTCACCCAGCGGATGCTTCCAGCTTGCGGGGATTCAATATTAATGGTTTGACCGTACTTCCACTCTGTTGGTGCAGTATTAATCACCGGACGTGATGTCTGAAACAGATAGGGAGGACTGTAAATCTCTAGCCTTAATTCTTCATTAGGATCGGGGGGTTCCCAAGCAACTTGCCGTCCTTTGTCGGGATTACCACTCGCAGCAACTACCCTACCATCAGGAAGTAGTAAAGCAACGGAGTGATACATGCGTGCAACTTTTGCAGTTGCGCCTAATCGCCAGGTATTATTCAGGGGGTCATAAATTTCAGACTGATAGCGAGCTGTAATTCTACGTTTATCGGGAGATCCACCTTCGCGCTGCAGTGCACCACCAGAGACAAACACTGTTCGGTCTGGCAAGAGCACAGCATTCAGATGGACACGTGGCAACAATAATCGAGAACCAGGGTTGTAGGTAGGTGTGGGATCTTTAAGATTGATAATGTCTACACTATCGGTAGCATTGGCTTCTCCTGCTGGTGGTGCTCCTCCCATGATCATCACGCGCTGATCTTGAGCAGGAGGTAGCAAGACACTAGTAGACTGATTGCGTGAGTCTACTACGTCAAGCCCGCCAACAGGGCGTTTGGTGATTGGATTTTGGGTAATATCAATGAGACAAGGGGGTAGCGAAATATCAGCGTCATCCATGCGCCCACCGCTAAAGAAAATGAGCCCATTTTCCGTAAGAAACAAGTGAGCATAAAGCGGTAATTGACTAAATTCATTGACTGGAGGAAGAGGCAATTGTTTCCAGGAGCCTAAACCCCCATCGGGAGTAAAAACCTCAAGTGAGCGGTTTGGCTGACCATCCTTCCTCAGACCTGCAGCAATCAGCACACGTCCATCACCTAGTGTGACCAAGGTAGGATACCAGCGTCCATCCGCCATATCTGCTTGCCGTATCCATTGCTGGGTTGTAGGATCAAATGCCAAAGACTCGACACGCCCAGTAAACTGTCCATTCGGGTTACCATTGGCATCGACATCGTATGTGAGGGTTCCTCCAGCTGTTAGCAGTTTTCCATCAGCAAGGAACGCCTCTCCACCACAGAAAAAGTCCAGCACTTTCCCTTGTCTATTACGCAAGGTATCGGGATGGAAAAACTTTGGCTGATCTGGAGTGCTGCCTGCGTAGTCCCAGACGACACTGCACCAAATGTTTTTTGTTATATCCCCAAATTGGGGACTGTTAAAGCGGACACCATTGTTTCCAGAACCTGCCGCAAATAGAACTTTTCCACCAGGCAAAAGGGCTGCATGGACAGGCAAAACTTGTGAGTGATATGGAAGCAGTTCCCAAGTTCCCTGAGTTTTGGGATCATTGTCGAGGGGTAGCACTTGATAAAATCCGGCATTCTGATCGGTTGGATGATCCACCATCAGCACAACCATCTCATGAGAGCCTTTGCCTGTGAGATCCGCAATGGCAATACCGCCTCCTTGATTCTCGAAGGAGAACCAGCTAGGAACACCATACCAAGGAGACCATCCACCGACAACCTGACCATCAGCTCTGATGTTTTTGCCGATTTTGAAAAAGGCTTGGTTCTGTTGTGGGGGAGCATCTATCTGGAAGACGATAATATCTTTTTGCCCATTATTATCTAGGTCAACAATGGCAACGCCTGCACCCTGATTTTCCCAAGAAAACCAGTCGGGGATTTCAATCCAGTCACTCCATCCGCCTGTTACTATACCATCGGTGTTTAAATCCCGACCTATTTTGTACAATCCTCGATTGAGTTGCGGTGGATTGTCGATTTGAAAAACAATGAGATCCTGCTTCCCATTACTAGCAAGGTCAGCAACAGCGATCGCTCCTCCTTGATTTTCCCAAGAACGCCAATCGGGCACCTGTTGCCAATCTGTCCAACCATCCGCAACAACACCATCTGCATTGATATTACGGCCTATTTTGTACAATCCTTGATTGAGTTGAGGTGGATTGTCGATTTGAAAAACGATGAGATCTTGCTTTCCATTGCCAGCAAGGTCAGCAACAGCGATCGCTCCTCCTTGATTTTCCCAAGAACGCCAATCGGGCACCTGTTGCCAATCTGTCCAACCATCCGTAACAATACCATCTGCATTGATATTACGGCCTATTTTGTACAATCCTTGATTAAGTTGGGGTGGATTTGCAATTTGAAATACAATTAAGTCTTTGTGTCCTCCACTAGACAACTCCGCAACTGTAATTCCTCCTCCTTGATTATCTTTGGAAAGCCAATTGGGGATTTTAATGAATTGATTTCCCATAACTCTAAATAATTATCAGGGCTTGTGAGCTTATTCTTTATCCCCAAATGGTAAGGTTGCCGTTTAGTGGTGTCAGTAGGAAAATGTAAGAAAATGCGATCGCTTTCCAGCAAAAACTGCACTCTCTTTCTTCTAGAGGGTGCAGTGCATTCGTATATTACATTAAAGATTAGAGAGATTAAGATTAACCGTAGTTGGAGTTAGCAGGTGGTGTAATGACAGCAACTGGGCAAGGAGCCTTATTGAGGATGGCATCGGCACGGTGACCAAAGAATGCGCGACCTGATACTGTACGTATACTACTGCCCAGAATAATCAAATCTACTTTTCTATTGCGGGCAAACTTGAGAATTTCAATTTCCGGAATTCCGGTGAGAATTGCAGTTTTAACAATTGCACCTAATCCCCGCCCGAACTCGGCTTGATGAGACACAATCTGGCAGGCAATATCTGTCACTGAACTCATTGTTTGCTCCTCAAACAGAATGAATTCTTGTTGACTTCGGTGTACAACATTGACTAGAGTAACAATTGCACCAGTTTGAGCAGCAATAGTACTAGCGACTTCAACAGCGTGTTGACTATACTCATTACCCACGGTGGGCACCAAAATATGACTAATCTGATATTTGTTGTCAGCCTGATTTGGGCTCTCTTGATGGGGTAATAGATTAGACTTGACTACCATTGTGGCACAGGGAGCCTCCTGAACCACGCGATCAACCAGCAGACTAAATAGGGCACCCCGAGTGCGTTGACGTTCTGTTGCACCGATAATAATTAGGTCATACCCCCGAGAAGCTTCTTGAAGAATCAGATCAGCCTTGTTATTTCCCAACTCAACTTTAGTTTGCAACAATGTGTCATCCGGGAAATTAAACTCCTTCTCTACAGCAGTGATTGCGGGTTCTGTTGTAGAAGATTTGACCACATTTGCTACAGCAGTTGCTACAGCATTGACTGAGTTTTGTTTGGGGTTTTCTGCGTTCTTAGCAAAGAAAACCATAACTTCCAAGGGATTTTGATGGGCGAGATAGCTGATTAACTGAGCAGCCAAGGTAATATTGGGTCCTCCTTGAGTAGGCATGAGTACCCGGCGGATACGTTTCACAAAACTACGGCTTGCGAGATCTTCTTGTTCCAGCCTTTGTACTTCTTCTTCACTCATTGAGACATGAGACAATGCCCAGCGCAATAATGGTGGAGCCATTAATGAGGTAACGATCGCGACCATCACAATAATTGAGTACATTTGTGGATTCAGTACCCCCAGAGAAACCCCAATGGTCGCAACAATAATTTCCATTGCACCACGGGCATTCATCCCTGAACCCATTGCAATTCCTTCCCAATGCCTTAAGCCACCTATCCGTGAGCCAATATATGCACCCGTGAATTTACCAAAACAGGCGATCGCTAGTACTATCAATCCAATCACGAGGGTTTCTGGAGCCAGCATTTTTAAGAGGTCTACCTTTAGTCCTGCAGCGGCAAAGAAAATGGGAGCCAGAAATCCAGAGGTGATGAGTTCTAGAGTGAGTCCTGCTTCCCGACTAAAGCGCGGTGAGTGTCCTGCCAAAATCCCTGTGACAAAAGCTCCTAATGCAGCTTCAATCCCTAAGGTATGGGTGAAAGCAGCAGCACCAAGTGCCAGTACTAACAGTGCTGATAAACTAGCTGTTGCCCCACCAATATAATCATCTACCCAGCGCAACGTCCAAGCCATGAGCGATCGCCCTAGGGTAAAGGCAAATCCTAAAAATATTACCGCTCCTCCAATTGACTTTAACAGTGTGGGAAAGTCAAATTTGCCACTACTTGCTAAACCAGATACCACAGAAAGGAGAATCCAGCCTAGAGTATCATCTGTCATCCCTGCGGCAAGAGTCACCTGACCTATATCACGTCGTAGCAATTTCAAGTCTATGAGCACCTTGGCAATCACCGGAACTGCCGAGATACTCATAGCTGTAGCAATAAATAAACTGAAAATTAAACGTTGAGCAGGGTTCACCAAAAAGTTTTCTGGTAGAAACCAGCCCAACCCCAGTCCAGTTACAAAGGGAACGACAATACCCCCTAACGAAATCAAAAGTGCTGTTTTACCTTTGCGCACAATGAGATTCAGATCTGTCTCCAGACCAGTCACAACTAGTAAAAACAGCACTCCTAACCAAGAGACAACTGAGAGCAGGTCAGATTGTGACTGACTTTGGGGAAAAATATGCCTCTGTAAATCTGGTAGAATCCAGCCAAACACTGAGGGGCCCAGTAGCACTCCTGCAAGGAGTTCACCAATCACAGGTGGTAGTTGAATTCTCCGCATGACCTCGCCCAGAGCTCTGGCGACCAGGAGTAGCAGAGCTAACTCCACCAGTACCAGAAGCAATTGCTCTTTACCAAGGGGTTTGATCAGACCTTTGTTGGCTACTGCACTAGCTGCAAGTAAGGGGTTGAGCAATAGATTCATGACTTTATATTAAGATTCCTGATTTTGCTGTTACGAGATTATGAGCATCATCTTTGTTCAGCTACGGTACGTCATCTATCTCAAAGCCAAACTCGTCTGAGCAAAAGGGTATAATATGACGATGATTTATAGCAAAAAATTGAAAATAATAAAACACGATTCTTTTTTTCTTTTTCTAAAAAAATATAGCAATTTCTTTACAGAGTAGCAAGAGAACTCAAGTAAGAGCAGGGGGAGTAAGGAAGGCAAAAGGAGTCATTGTTGTAGGATAGGATTTCTTATTTCTCACTCAAACTCTTATTTTTGCGTTGTGGCTACAGCGTCCACCTTACAGTTCTTGAGAATAGTGCACAACATTCAGGTTCAGATTATTTTACTTTGGTTGCGGAATTGAGAATAGAAATAGTGTGATCATATGTAAATAAGATGCAGCTAAATGAGGTAGCACATGAAGCTATGGACTGCTGGTGTGATCGCCACTCTCTCTTTTACCACAGTAAGACGAAAATTTGAAACGCCTTGAACAAAGCACAACAAATCGCGACATTCTTCACTGTTCTACGTTTTGTTCAAAATGATACATTCATTGTTTTGAATTTTGTAAGAAGTCTATATATATAAGTGAGAAAGAGAGATGTTATGGCTGGTGCACAGGGAAAATCAAAAGAAAAAGCTTTTGAACAACAAGTTTTGAATGCCTTAGAACAAGTAGAGCGAGCAACATCAAAGCTCTTTAAACTAGAAAATATTCTTGAGCAGGTTTGTCGAGAGATTGAAGCATTAGGTTTTGATTTTGTGTTTTTATCTTTAATTTCCCTTGAGCAGAATACTATTGAGGGTTTGTACGGAACTGGTATTGCAAAACAATGGACTGGTCTTGCAAAGCACTACCTGGAGGAAGACCCAGAATTACGAGATATCCAAGCAGATATAGTCCAAACTCGTCACACTGAGATCATCTCAGGGTGGGATAAACGGTTTGATCCCTGGATTTACAAAGAGTACCATCATGAACAGCTAGTTCGTGTCTTTACACCTATTGTATTGATTGAAGATAACAACGGCAGGATTATAGAAAATTGGTTTGAAAATTGTCAATGGGAGAGGATTTATCCTATATCGGAAGAAAGTCAGGAGGAGCAGAAGGAAGTTTTCCAAATGCGCTTATCAAGACATTTGCAATCTGAAGGAGAAATTAAAGTCATTGGTACAATTGAAGCAGGCTATAGCTCATGTGATAAACGAATTGAGTACAAACAATTACTTGAACTACTTCAACGCGTCGCTAAAAAATCTCCAGAAATTTGGCAGGCACAGCTACCTCGTGTGTTAGAAACTATTGCAGAAAGAGTCAAGCAATTTTTTAATGCTGATGCAGCCACACTCCATTTTTTATACGAACCCAATCAACAACAAGGTCGATACATTTACGAAGTCTTTTCAGGAGCAGTGGGTAAGCAATTTCTTAAAACTTGTCCACCTCGTAATAATGGACTGGGTAGACTAGCAATTCAAGATAAAAAGTACAAAGTTATTCCAGACTCTTCTAACAATCACGATAATCTAGAAATGGAAAAATTTAATCCAAAAGCTTTTGCGGCAGGCATTAAAGCAATGGTGGCTTTTCCATTACAGGTTGATGAGAAAGAAGGAGTTTTGTATGTTCTTTTCCGACGAGAGTATAAATTTGTTAAACGTAAATTGCGATGGGTAGAATTATTCGTGCGACGTTGGGCTGTTGATGCTATTTCCTACACTACTAGAATTCAACAAATGCGTGACAGTGCACGTTGGCGATCTCTTCATTCAATAACCCAATCTCTCAGCCACATCCCAGAAGTTATTATTCCAGAAGGAAGCGTACCAGAAGTTAGTAATCTCCTGCACCGTATTGCTTGGAATAGTTTAAATATCTTAGGGGCAGATATCGTCAATATTTACGAATATGTCCAGAACGAAAAGGAATTTATGACTCCCCCTAGAACAGCCGGGCGACTTAAGGACGAGCAGAAGCTGCGTGAAAAGATTATTGGGGAACAGAATGTGCCATTTTTACTCATCAAGCATGGAGAAAACCTTTACGCTCAATACCAAGAACAAGAACCAATACTCCACAATTCATCTTTTACCACTCGGGAAAGAATCAAGTCTGTCGCAGGTGTTTTACTAAAGGTAGATGGTACAGATATTGTCGGAGTCATGTTGATTAATTACCGCCGAGTTCACAGCTTCTCAGAAGAGGATAAAAAGATTATAGAAACTCTCGCCTCTTCAGCAGCGATCGCTATTCAAAATCATCGGTGGCTGACAGCTCGAGACAGGATAAATCACCTGATCATCACTACCATAGATCAAGAAAGACTACTGAGTCTAATTGTTCGTGAATCGTTAAAAATTACCGGAGCTGATCTAGGGGGAATCTATCTATTCGATTCGAGTAAGCAGGAGCTAGTCACCAAAGTTAAGTATCCCGCAAATAATACAACAATTGATTCATCGGAAATGCGGAGCAGTATAAATCAAGGAATCACTGGTTGGGTAGCAGAGCATGGTCAGTCGCTTTTGGTAGATGATGTCCAAAATGACCTACGGTATCACCCTTATTCTTCTAAAACACGTTCTGAGTTATGTGTGCCACTTCTGGGTAAAGATCACCTTGTATTTGGAGTATTAAACTTAGAGAGCCAACGTGTCTCAGCGTTTAATCAAAAACACCGGAGGATGTTGGAAGCGTTAGCAAACCAAGCAGTTATTGGCATTACTCAAGACTTGGAAAACAAAAAGCAACTAGTAAAGATACAAACTATGGTTGCTTTTGGTAACCTGGCTGGTCCATTAGTGCATCGTATGAATAATGGTGTAGGTGCGATCCGCAGTTGGGCACAGGATATTATTGATAAAGCTGATCAATACAGCAAGAATAAAGCAGTTGATATTTTGTCAATGGCAGATCAGATTATCCAAGCAACAGATCGCATGAAAAGCTCTCTTCAGGAGAAACCTCAGTCTGTCAGTCTGCGTCATACAGTGGAGCGCGCATTAGAGCAAGTATACATACCCCAAGAAATTGTTCGAAGTATTGAAATACCTACTGACTTACCTCCTGTTTTAGGAATTGAACAGCAGTTGATCGATATTTTTGACAATCTCATTCAAAATGCTGTTGAAGCTATGCACCAGAGAGGAGAATTGTCTATCACTAGCACGCTAGTGCAACTCAACGTAGGAATTTGGATTGAGATACAAGTTTGCGACACTGGCGTAGGTATTGCAGCAGAAAACTTGGAAAAAATTTTTGAGTTTGGCTACACCACAAAAGAATCAAAAAGAGGTATGGGTTTCGGATTATGGTGGACAAAATTCAATGTTGAACAATTGCTTGGAGGGCGTCTGGAGGTTAAAAGTGTACCAGGGAATGGTTCACAATTTACTTTGCTACTACCAGCTTACAGTGACCTAGAAGGTGAGCCATGAACTGGCATAAAAACTTGACGAAAAGGAGAAAAAGATGAACAAGTTAAGAGTTCTTTTAGTGGAGGATGAGCCTAACTGGCAAAATATTCTTGAAGATAAAATCCGTAGTGCCTTAGAAGGTATCCATCACTCACCAGAAGCAATTAAGGTTGTTAAAACATTTGCAGAAGCTTATCAAAGTCTTCAAGAAAACCATTGGAATTTGTTAGTCACTGATATTGGTTTAAAAGATTCGTCCATTTCTCGCCGCCAAAAACTGGGAATACAGCTCGTTGAGCTTGCCAGTAAGCAAAAAATTCCAGTGATTGTTGTTAGCGGGACACCAGTTGTCAACACTCAGGATGTTCGTAACTTATTAAAAGAATATAATGCATCCGATTATTTCAAAAAAGGTACTTTTGATAATAAGAGATTTATTGGTACAGTCCAGGAAATTTTACAAAAGCAACTCCAATATTCAGAGACTCCTAGTAACCTTCCAAATAATTTGACTGATGAGAAACAATCTATAATAGAAAAAAATCCTATTAAAATTCTGTTTTTAGCAGCCGATCCAAGTGATGCTTCTAGGCTAAGACTAGGGCAAGAATTACGAGATATTAAAGAAAAGTTACGAACAACCAAAGCCTCAGGAAACTACCAACTAGAACAGCTAGAGTCTGTTCGAGTAGCAGATATCACTCAGGCAATATTTGATGTTGAACCATATATTATACATTTCTCTGGACATGGTACGAGTCAGGGCGAGCTCTGCTTTGAAAATGAAGGGGGTACAGTTCAACCTGTTAAGCCTGATGCTTTAGCAGCAATGTTTGAGCTATTCTCGCAGCAAGTGAATTGTGTGGTGCTAAATGCCTGCTATTCTGAAAGTCAGGCAAAGGCAATCGCTGAACATATCCCAATTGTGATTGGGATGAATAATGCAATCGGTGATCAAGCTGCGATCGCCTTTGCTGTTGGCTTTTACAAAGCATTAGCGGCAAATCGTTCTATTGAGGACGCTTATAAGTTTGGCTGTGTAGAAGTTCGACTCCATGGCATTCCTGAGTATCTGACTCCCATCGCGTATAAGTTAGCTCAGGGAGAGTAAACTCCTAGTACCTGATTCAGTGAATATTACATAACATCATGAACCATTCCGACTCTTCTTAACCTTCTTCTCTAACGATACAAATGAGTTGTTTGTGCTACTGCAAAATATTCATCAAAGATTTGTCTTTCTTGCTTGTGAAATTCACACATTTAAAAAGCGTTTCCCGATGACAATATACCCCATATTGTGTTACGCTTAGGAGAACTTAAACCAAGAAAACCAATGTTTGCAATTAAGCGAAAACTCAAACTGAATAAACAGCAAGAAAGCTTAATGGCACAACTTGCAGGGTTTTCTCGGTTGG
>JAJPJF010000254.1 GCA_021324415.1 Nostocales cyanobacterium Centralia_MAG_434 | reverse complement strand
TGTATAGCTACCGCAAATACTGATAAACAATCAAAGCTGGAGCGCTTACTGACATTGAAATTTCAGACATTCAAGAAAGTCCAACTTTTAACCATTTAGAGTATAATACCCGAGATACTCGCGCCCCAGAGTGGTAAAGATTTCCACCTCATGTGCGATTTTTGTAACTGTCCAGTTCCTACCCCTTTTCTTCCATCTGGTTTTTTGGGTTTTGTGCCAAATTGCGCCTAAGCTCTAAAGTTCTAGTCCATTGACTCTCCTGAAGATAATCCTGCAAAAAAGCCTTCACGGGCGCGATATCATGCCGTTCAAGAAGAAGATGAGCTTGGTCCAGCAAGGATGTTTTGATCTGGGAAACTTGTCTGGCGAGTAACTTTCCTTGTACTGTCAGAGAAACTTCCAGCCTTCTACGATCATCAGTAGAATTTTGCCGCTGGACATAGCCTGCCTGCACTAAGCGCTCCACCAGCCGCGATGGATGTCCCCCTTCTGCGATTAGCAAATCGCCTAGTTCTCCAAGCGATAGCGGTTCTGCTCGTTCGAGTACCCAGAGCACTTCAGCTTGAGCAGAGGTGATGCCAAGAGGCTGAAGAGCCTCATTTGCACGCCTATCGGCTTCTCGTTGGACAGCTTTTACCAGTAAACCAAGTTCATCTAGCGGATTCATCTGAAATTATTTGACATAGTATGTATTCTTTGTCATCTTAGTGATGAGAAATTATATGCTATAGCATAATTTGTCATATCATAAGATTTGAGAGGCAAGATTGTTTGTGGAAAAGGTAGTATTCCTTACAGGTGGCTCTGGGTTTGTGGGTCAAAACGTGATTCCTTATCTAATTCAGAAGGGTTACACAGTCTATGCCCTAGCTAGGTCAGACTTTGCGCTCAAGAAAGTGATAGAAGTCGGAGCCAGAGGAGTTCCAGGTGATCTGTTGAATTTGGGACAAGTTCACGATTGCATGAAAGGCTGCCAAACTGTAATCCATTGCGCTGCCTACATGGATTTTCTCACCTTCGACTCTGACAAGTTTTACCAGGTGAATGTTGCAGGAACAAAAAACTTACTGAGATCTGCAAGGAGCAACGGGATTCAAAAGTTTATTTATATAAGTGCCGCTTCGGTAATCTGTGGAGGTGTTGTTAAGAATGTAGATGAAACATACAAACCCAAGCGATTACCAGGTGATCCTTACTCGAAAACCAAAGCCCTAGCAGAAGAATTAGTCATCAAAGCTAATCGGTCTGGATTTGAAACGATGGCCTTGCGACCTCCACTAATTTGGGGACCAAATAATCCACAGAACGCAGAAATCAGAGAGGCTGTAAGTCAACGAAGGTGGGTATGGATTGGCGGTGGTACCCATACGTTATCCACTCTTCACGTTGGTAATCTTGCGTCGGCATTAATTGCAGCGATTGAACGTGGAAGAGGTGGACAAATTTATTATGTTACCGATGGTGAACGGCGCTCAATCAAACAATTCCTCACACAGTTGCTGCTCCCTGAGGGAATCGAACTTGGCAATCGTAGCATTCCCAGGCAGTTAGCTTTAGTTGTCGCTTACACTATCCAATTTCTTTGGCAGCTATTTAGAATTAAGAACCGTCCTCCAATGACACCAGTGATGGTTCATTTACTGGGAACTGAGTTTTCTGTGTCTGACGAAAAGGCTCGCTTGGAAATTGGGTATCAGAATGTGCTCAGTGTTGATGAAGGGTTAAGACGGTTGAAAGTATTTTCCTGAGAAACTTAATACTAATGATGTACATTTAAAATAAAGTTGTAAAGTTTCAGAGTCCTGAAAGCCTTGAAATATCGTACTTATGGTTTGGGTAATGCCGAATAACAAGGTAAATGGGTTCTTGTGCGGTTTTGGTGATAAAAGGTGGAGGGATTTACGATCGCATGATTGCGCACAGCGCAGCGCAATCGCCCAAAGGGAGGTGCCAAAGGCAACGCCACAAGGCAAGTTTTCCAAGTCCTCAGTGCCATTGGGGAATTGGCTACCCGTATTGCCAGTTCGCTATCGACCCTAAATCCGGGATACTATTGCTGAAATAAGGAAAGTACACTGAAGCTGAACCACTGTAGCTCAAAGCTTGGGAAATTGTTGAACTCAGCTTAGGGGTAAATCATCCCAACACAATTACTATCCGTGAAAATTTGCAATCCTTGCGCGATGATTCCTATCCTAAGTTGATAAAAGTAGTTTCTTCTGTGGAAAAATTCTTCCGCCAATTTTGGTAGTCCGAAATAATAAACAAGCTGCTGGTGCGCCAGTTAACGAAAGAGCCAGAACGTGTAATCTCAACACAGACAACCGCAACTGAGCAACTTCCTTGGGCGG
This sequence comes from Nostocales cyanobacterium Centralia_MAG_434, assembly GCA_021324415.1. Lineage (GTDB taxonomy): Bacteria > Cyanobacteriota > Cyanobacteriia > Cyanobacteriales > Nostocaceae > JAJPJF01. The sequence goes on along the minus strand of JAJPJF010000254.1, from coordinate 1,050 downwards.
TATTAGCTATCTTAATAGATTTATAATAAGTCAGTTTTGGAATTGAATTTAAAAAATAATCTTTTACTTTACGATAACTAGAGTATCCATGTTATCCACAGTAAATCCCACTATCTAATACATGGATGTATATCTTTACCAAAGTGGCAACAATCCATGACTGATAAAACTCAATACTTGTTGGAATTAATAAAACGCAATGTCAAAGCGTATATCGCCAACCCAAAAACAAAAGCTGTAATGGTTACAGGCTCGGTTGCAGAAGGGTTGTGCGATGAATACTCCGATTGCGATGTGATGCTGTATTATGATGAATTGCCATCTTTACAAGAGTTGCTCCTCTCTCGTCAGCAAAATCATGGTGCAGAGTTAATCGAGATTTTGGGCGAGCCAAAAGAGGGTGCATTTGGTGAGACTTTCTTTGTCAACGGAGTTGAATGTCAGTTTGCCCATGCGACGATCGCACAATGGGAAAAAGAAATTTCATCTGTCTTGGAGGAGTTTGATATTCAATCTCCGATCATCAAAGGGATGTCAGGGACACTGGTGGCAATCCCATTGTATGGCGAAACACTCATCGAGCAGTGGAAAGCCAAAGTTGCGAATTATCCAGATGGACTCGCACAGAAGATGGTCGAGCATTATCTCAAGTTTTTCCCAATTTGGGGAATACAGTCCAAGCTGGCAAACAGGGATACGACACTGTGGTACCACCAAATCCTGGTTGAATCAGCACAAAATCTTCTAGGTGTACTGTCTGGATTGAACCGCTTGTATTACTCAACATTTCAATTCAAGCGCATGAGCAGATTTATTGAGCAAATGAAGATTGCTCCGGAAAATCTTGCCTCTCGTCTCGAAGGCTTGTTTCGTTACCCGGCTTCTTTTGCTGTCAATGAACTTGAAGCATTAGTTCGAGAAACCGTAGAGCTTGTTGAAATTCATATGCAAGGAGTAAATACTTTCGAAGCAAGACGGAGATTAGGGTGGAGACAGCAGCCGTGGAAACTGGAGCAATTAGATCAGTGAGTAATTCCAACTAACAACCGT
>JAJPJF010000386.1 GCA_021324415.1 Nostocales cyanobacterium Centralia_MAG_434 | reverse complement strand
TGTTGTATTTGTTATTAGAAAAAAAGCTGGTGATCGCTTTGTATGTATGCAAAAGCTCTAGAAATCAGAAATGGCAAATGTTTTCGGAGAGTGACAGAAGAGGGATATTCACTTCAGTCATAAAAGAGAAATAAAGTTCTACCTCTGAACTTACAGGGGTAGAACATAGATAGGATCATCTTATGTGCAAATCCTACTTTGAAACTCCCTTTCTTTCGTCGCAAAAATTTCATCTTATGTGTAATTCGACACCCTTTTTAAGTCCTTTTTATGACTTCTTTACTTTTATTCACTTACAGCGCTGCGCATCTCGTAGGTGGATCGATGTCAGTTAATTTGGTACTCGATACCAGTAATGTACTGAGAGCATGAATTACATAAGTGGTTTCTTCCCTAGTATGGTGGATCTATTCTCCTAGACAACTGTGAGCTTCTTTAAACTTATGGACTAGAGCATCGCGATCATTTTCAATCACTAATTGTGCTAATTGGTTGTAAGTGTTTGCTAATTTGCAAATAGCTTCACGACGTTCTTTTGTTGCAAGCATGATGTCTACTATCATGGGTGCAGACTGAGCAAACAAGCGGCTAACAAAGCCGATTTCTAGACGAAAAATTGGGCTAGAAAAATCCAAGCTTCGGTGAATATCAATCTCTTGCTCTGCCAGAAAAACTCGCAGGCTAAAGGTTACAAAGTTACGGATTGCCTGAATGACAACCATAATCTGGTCGTGTTCTTCTGGTTCAGATACAATCAGTTTTTCACCCTCGTTCTCAATCAATTCTAAGAGCCATTGGAATGCTTCATCTTGACTTCCCGGACAAATGACAACATTTTGTGACAAGAACGATTTGACTCCAGAGCCAAACATTGGATGCAAGCCCATGACAGGACCACTATGGGACTCAAGCATTGCTTGCACTATTGGAGCTTTGATACTAGCGATCGGCAGAGAATAATCTCAAACCCCTATTTTTACGTCTCTTTTCAACAAGGAGATTTAAATGACAAAATTGGGATGTGATTGCACAATTCATTAATTTGTTTAGCATTCAGAGTTGAGGTCGTATTTTTCTCTCCTCGTAGTAACAAAAGCGATTGACGGACGATGCTGTGTCCGCAATGGATGAAAGAAACCAAAGAAAAGCCCTGAAAAAAGTTTATATTAAAATTGTGTCTTGACAGTTAAGACCGCTCCCTCAATGGTGTTCTTCGCCCGTACAAAAGCGTGGTTCTAGGTTGTGACGGCAATGGCATTGGTGAAGCCCTTAGACGCTATCCCGTTTAGAAGACTGTATAATTCCGTCAACTTGGGTCAGGGCATACTCTCAATTTTGAGAAAATTTGAGACTAGGAGAACCAAAATGAAGAAAAAACGGCAATCTCCCAATCAAGCATATTCGCTAGATCCGATTCACCCCAACGCTGCTGGTATTGATATTGGTGCCCAGAATCATTGGGTATGTGTGCCATCAGGACGTGCCAATGAATGTGTCAGACGTTTTGGTTGTTACACGGCTGATTTGTACGCCATTGCTGATTGGTTAACTCAGTGTGAAGTGGAAACTGTGGCTATGGAATCAACCGGTGTATACTGGATACCATTATTCCAAATTTTAGAGACTCGTGGTTTTGAGGTCAAGCTGGTCAATGCTCATCACGTTAAAACTCTGCCTGGTCGGAAAACAGACGTTTTAGACTGCCAATGGCTGCAACAGTTGCACGAGTTTAGGATTGTTGTCAGGTTCTTAACGTCTGCGAAGACGAAATTTGTATTTTACGTAGCTATATCCGCGCCTCGTGATAGTCTCATCAGAAGTGCCAGTGTACATATCCAACGGATGCAGAAAGCTTTAAGTCAAATGAACATACAACTGCATCAAGCAGGAGCGTGATATTACAGGCACTACAGGTATGGCAATCATACGTGCTATTGTCGCTGGGGAACATGACCCGCAGGTACTTGCAGCTAAAAAACATCATCGTGTCAAACGTAGTGAAGCCGAGATAGCAGCTGCGCTTAATGATGATTACCGAAAAGAACATTTGTTTGTCTTACAACAAGAGTTAAATCTTTATGATGTCTACCAATCCCAAATCGCGCTCATGTGACCGTCAGATTGAGGAATGCTTAAGTCAATTTAACGACAAGGTTGATATTTCCCAATCTCCCCTTCCTCCACCCAAGCATCCTCGCCATAAACCTCAGGGTAATGAACCTGACGCGTGATTTGCGTACTCATCTTTACCGCATGAGTGGGGTAGATTTTACTCGCGTTGACGGTCTTGGCGTCCTGACAGTACAAATCTCCTTTCTGAGGTTGGTTTAGATCCGAGCCGATTCCCTACGGTTAAACACTTTACCTCTTGGCTTGGCCTTTGTCCTGGCAGCCGCATTACTGGTGGCAAAATTAAAAGTTCTCAGACTCGTCCGGTAGTGAACCGCGCTGCCAATGCCTTCCGCATGGCAGCACAAACTGCCGGAAAAAGTAACTCTGCTTTGGGCGCGTTTTATCGTCGTTTACGTTCTCGACTCGGCTCTCCTAAAGCCATTACTGCTACTGCTCATAAGATAGCGCGAATTTTCTACAAACTTTGGACAACAGGGGGAGATTATACTGATCCTGGTATGGATTATTATGAGCAGCGTTACCGAGAGCGGATGGTCAATAACCTCCATAAAAAAGCGATTGCTTTTGGTTTTGAGCTTATTCCTCAACCTTCAGCAAATACGGTTTCTTAGAAGAGGGTTCAAAACGGCAAACTTTTCCTTTAAGTTACACGGAAACTCGTTTTAAGGCAGACGGCAGCTATGCAGACGGCAGAAGGTTTGAAAACGTTTTGTTATCCGAGCGTGGGACTTGTGACCAAGACGGTAATTGCGCTGCGCGCAGCGCCCGTGCATGGCGATTGGGCTAAACCCCAGTGCCCGTGCATGGCAATCGCTTGCGGCTTTCTTGCGATGCCGATGTTCTATAATCCTTACTCTGCCTCAATTGTGGGAATCTTTCCGTCTTTCTTCCCTTCTGCCGTCAGCATAGCTGTCATCTGCCTTCCCCCAACAAGCGATCACTAAAAGTTGCCAAGAAGCACAAAAAGATTCGGGGGAGTATTTGTAGTACAACAAGCTACATATGTGTTTAAAAGACTACTTTTGTGCTTTGAGTTCCCTAATAGTTTTAATAGCAAGGGCTTTATCTTCCTTGCGAGCTTTAAAGAATTTTGGTGGTTTATCAGTGGGAGGAGCGACTAAGGAGTCAAAGCCAAATACATCCCGAGCAGGCAGAAACTTTGCTTTAATCTCGACAAATGAAGCATGAGCTTGTTGTTCTTTTCGGGCTTTGGGGTTAAACCTAAAGGGTCTGACTGGGGCATCTCTCCAAAGCACTGGCACATGAGATGCTTTCATAAACTTGACTTTTGAGAGTGTAGAGGTATTCTCTTTCTTGATGTAATTTAATCGCTCAGGAGTAAAGTTCCGTAATACCGTAATGCACGGTGTTTGGCATACAGGGATGAACTGCCATAAGCCACAAAGCTTAAACTGGAAATCTTCTAGTTCTGCGGCGACGCCTTCCTGATTGCGGCCTTTATCAAAACCGATCACTTGAAAGCTAACTTGATGCAGCTGCTCTTTTTTGGGGTAGTGAAGTATTCGCGGATAAACAATCAACCTCTGGTTATGCTCTCCTGTGTTTTGTATTTCCTTAAGCAGTCCCTCATAAGCTTTCCGCTTATTTTTATTGGGAACATAGTATAGTGGGTATTCTTTATTACCTAAAGTAATCAACATCTTACCGTATTCATTAAATCGGATCGTACCCGAGATCATCCCAACGGCTTGAAACAATGATGACGGCTGTTCAAGTTGCTTTGGCGGTGACTCTGGCTGTTGTTGAGACTGTACGGCTTCCTGAGACTCTACTATAGGCTTTTTAACATTGGGGAACTTCTTTACAAGCTTTGCTCGTTCTACAGGCTTTGCGGCTATTTCCTCTAGCTGTGCTATTGGTTCTGATTTCGCTACAGGCTCTGTAGTTACTTCTTGGTATGATTTTGGCTTAACGAAAAGTAAAGTCTGTTTTGGTTCAGATGGTTGTGCTTGTCCCTTTTTTGGTTTGCCCATAGCTAGTTTTTATACTTATTGTAAACAAAGCCCTTAGAGGATATTACTTTTGGTGTGACTACTATCTATCAAAATATTCCTTAACAATGTATTTATACTTATGTCGTTTTATACCTTTTTCCCACCCCCTCAGGTGATCGCCCGTTAGGAAACTGGGCAGCGCGCAATCACACTAACGGCAGTGCCAAAGATTTATTTACCATCTGCGAGAAAACTATCATAAATTTTCATTCTGAATTCGTCGCGCAATTGGTTGCTTTTGTTATAGATACAATCTGCACAAACATCTTTCCACTAAATTAATCAATCCAGAAACCTACCGATTTTTTCTCACAACCCATGGGAGAACTTTACCCTGAAACTAATTTATCTCAAAGAGAACCAATGCACTTTTCAAGTCACTTTGGCATATTTATTTTGTGTCTTTAGTACTACCATTCAAATGCCCTATCTACATCACCAAGCTTTTAGAGAACATTCATGAAAGCCATAATGATAGTCTTGATAATTTCTCTGCCATCTTCCTCTCCAAAATTCCGTCTAATGTTCAATCCAAATTCCTCTACATTTTTTGCCAATTCATTAACTTTATCAGCATGAATTTCTCCATTTCTATCAGGCAACCTATTAACTAATAGTTGAAAGTTCATAACTTCACAAGATAACTTTATCAGAAAATTTTCTATATTCTTTCACGAAAAAAGCTTTCCAGTATGTGATGTTGATCACACTCAGGTGAATTGATAGTAACAAATTATCTAACTGTCTACCTCTGTTGGGGTTAGGATACAGCACAAGGGACCACCGCGAAAAACCCTCAGTTCATACTCAGGAGCCACTCATTTCCATCCACTGAATTTCTGCTTAATAGATATTTATTATATAAATAATAACTTGATTTTATAGCGTTTCCTAGTCTAGTGAGGTACAGTAGCAACAATGAGTAAACCAACTGCGTATATCATTTAAAGAGACTTTATCAAAAGCTACTTCAATGGCTTTTGCTA
>JAJPJF010000186.1 GCA_021324415.1 Nostocales cyanobacterium Centralia_MAG_434 | reverse complement strand
TGTCCCCCATGTCCCCCTTCTCCTCATGAACCCAACTTAAAGGCTTCCAGAAAAAAGCTATAGGTCATCCCAATTTTGAGGCTGTTGAGAGAGACCACCCAAAGCGATCGCCTGGAAGTAGAATTCCTGCCATAAAATATCTTGCTGGCGATTTCCGTCAACAGCACGAGAATCCCAGCAACAACAACGTCCCATGCAGCCGTTTGTCCTGCTGTGGTGGAAATTGCACTTCCAAGAAAAAAACCCAACAAAAGACTAATTATCTGTAGCGATAACCGCCGCCAAGGATTGAGGAACCATTCTCCCAATCGCCTAGCAAGTACATCAAGCAAGTTGTAGAGACGAGTGTTTTGCATTGAGCATCTTTAATAATCGTAAAGCAAGATATATATATATAGATATAGAAATATTTTTTCTATACTAAGAATATAGAGCGTAGCATTGTCTTGTCTGAATAGTTTTGTAAATATCTCTGTGGTTTTCAGTGATTAACAAAATTTATATATATCTTGTTATCCTGAACGAAGCATGTGCCTGCCAAGCAGTTTACCCATCTAACGGTTGCTCAAGATGCAGATCACGACTTGTGTCTGTGAGTTATTTTCCATTGGCTGCTATGTAGCTACACCTAAACAAAATAATTATTTCTAATACTTATTAATTAATATGAAGTTGATGTACCGTGATGCTTTTCTGTTGGCTTGTTCGTTAGGAATGATTTTGGTACTCACTGGTTGTTATCAGGTGAGTGTATCGTTTGAGGACCCCTCTAAGCCGGAAACAGAAACGACCTTACCACCATCTACACAGAGTTCACAGATACATAAAACAGAGTCTTCATCTGCCGCGTTAGCTGCTAAAACGGCTCCTTCTGCAGTACCTACGACCAAAAATTTTGCTTCAGTTCCTCATCATCACTCAAGTAGTAAAGAACTGCATGAAGGCACTTTACGCATGAGTAATCAAACTGAACAGCCTGTTCGTCTTATCTTACTAGCACGAGCAGGACTCAAAGGTTCTACCTCTGAAAAGACAAGCCAGAACGTACCAGCTCATTGGGATTTTGCTCCTAAAGAAGGCAGTGATAAGGGGCTACTTTTATCACTGCCTAACAGTAACTTAAAGCTAGAAAAAGGAGATATTTTAGTCGCCTTTGCACAGGATGGTTCCAGTCGCTACTGGGGACCATATGTTGTTGACGAAACCTCCTTACCCATTTGGAACACCCAAAAGAGAGAATGGCAATTAGTTCTCAGCCAATAGTCAATAGTCATTAGTCTTATGGCTGCAGGAACCGAAAAACTGCGCAATAGTCATCTTAATTGAATTAGTATTGTGACTCTGAGCCTGATGACAAACGACTAATAACAAATGACTAATGACAAAATAGGAAAGCGTCCAGCCCTGGCGGTGACTTTGTCGATTTTATGGTTAATTTTGATTTGTTGGGTAGCATATGGGTGGAATTTAGGCAACATTGGTTTAGTCGATGAGACAGAACCACTATTTGCCGAAGCTTCGCGTCAAATGTTAGTCACGGGTGATTGGATCACCCCGTTTTTTGATGGAGAAACTCGTTTTGATAAACCTGCTTTGATTTATTGGTGTCAGGCGATCGCTTACGCAATTTTTGGCATCAATGAGTGGGCTGTACGTCTTCCTTCAGCACTTGCAGCAACTGGACTAATTTGCTTGGCATTTTACACTTTACACTGGCACCTAGCACAAGAAAATGATCCAAGTAGACCTTTAAGACCTTGGTTAACAGCTGCTTTGGGATCAGCTGTCATGGCATTTAGTCCAGAAATGATGATCTGGGGTAGAACTGGTGTCTCAGATATGTTGCTAACTGGGTGTATGGCATCAGCTTTGTTATGCTTTTTTCTGGGATATGCGCAACCTCCATCTTCATTATCGCCTTCCCATTCCCTACTCCCCAATAATTGGTATTTAGCCTTTTATGTACTCATTGCTGGCGCAATTTTGACAAAAGGACCAGTGGGTATTGTCTTACCAGGGCTGATTATTGGTGCATTTGTCATCTACCTGGGTAATTGGCGTAAGGTGTTGCAAGAAATGCGCTTAATTACAGGTATCTTGATTGTCTTAGGGTTATCAGTGCCTTGGTATGCGTTGGTAATTTGGCGCAATGGCTGGAATTATATAAACTCCTTTTTTGGTTATCACAACCTAGAGCGTTTTACAGAAGTTGTCAATGGTCATGCAGCTCCCTGGTATTTTTACTTTATAGTGGTACTCCTATGTTTTGCCCCATACTCAGTATACTTACCTGTAGCAATAGTAAGGTTAAAGTTTTGGCAAAGAAAGCACTGGTGCTCTCAAGAACGTTCTAGGCAACTTGGTTTATTTGCCTTTTTTTGGTTTATCGGTGTCTTCGGCTTTTTTACCATTGCGGTTACCAAACTTCCTAGTTACGTGTTGCCTTTAATGCCTGCTTCAGCGATTTTAGTGGCTTTACTGTGGGATAGCGGGGAGTGGGGGTTAAGGGTATGGAGAAGAGATGGGTCCAAGCTCCCTAATTCCCTCTTCTGGAGTGGTTGGGTAAATGTAGTATTTTTGTCAGCCCTAGCGGTAGCATTTTTTAATGTTTCTCGGATCTTGGGTCCTGATCCTGCAGCACCCAACCTCCGTCAACTACTTCTGCAATCAGGTTTACCAGTACTAGGAGGTGTGATTTGGCTCTTTTGTGCAATCAGCCTTGCTGTTATGCTCTTGCGACGTTTTTGGCATAACTTAATAGTAGTAAATTTACTAGCATTTGTAGCTTTTTTTGTTTTTGTCCTCACACCTGCTTTGTTTTTGATGGATCATGAACGCCAACTCCCGTTAAGAGAATTATCAGCGATCGCCCTACAAGTACAAAAACCAGGTGAGGAATTGGTCATGATAGGCTTCAAGAAGCCATCTGTAGTTTTTTATACTCGGCATCCCGTAACTTATATCAGAAAAAGCCAGAATGCAGCAGAATATCTTCACAACCAATCTGCCAAGAAAACACCACCCTCTTCTATACTGTTTCTCGCCCAGCCGCAAAAATTCCCAGAAATGGGCTTACAGCCAACAGAGTACGTAAATTTAGGCGAGAAGGGTTCATATCAACTCATTCGTGTCCCAGTTAACCGCAAGGATTAGCGAGTGGGAGTTAGGAATGGGGCATAGGCTAAGATATTCCCCTTGTCCCCCTTGTCCCCCTTGTCCCCCCCCCCTCCCCTTGTCTCCTCTGCCCTACTAATACATTTTTAACGCTTGGTTAATTTGGTTTAACAACTCTTCCATGGATATGGAGCGAGGTAAAATCTTGTTGGCGATCGCACTAACAACACTTTCTCCTGATTCGGCTGAGTGATTTTTTTCGTCTGTCTGTTCTTGGGAAATGTTAAGTTGGGTATTTTCGATTTCAGGAGAGTTTAATTGTTGGTCGAGTACTAAAATAGGCGGTAAATCGAAAGGCAACTGTGTTAAAGCTTGTAGTGCTGAGTATACTTGTTGTGGAATCGTTGATTCTCCTAAGCAAATCAGCAGTAGATCAACGCTTTTGTGACGGATTTGTTGTAATAATTCTGCCCAAGAACGACCCATCACTGCTTTTAATCCAGCAGTTTGCAGATACTGAATCAAAGCTTGGAACCACTCAGATCCACGGGAGATAGTCAGGGGTTTTAACTCCAGGGAATTGACTTCATCTATGAATCGTCCATTTGGTAAGGAGTTTTTTGCTGAACTAGAATTCCCCATCGACTGGTGTCTCACGGCTGGTAAATCCGGTAGCATTGTAAAATCTACAACTAAGATATTGGGTGGACAACATATACCAGCTGCAATTTGTAGCACCGACAATAAGGCATCTATTTTCTTGTTGCCAGATTTAGGATCATTATCAAATGGTGCTAATAAGCAAGGAAAAACAGAAAGACCACTTATGTGAGAAGCGGCTTGTGTTGTTTCCACATCACAAGTAACAAGTGGTAAAATTCCTAAACGAGGGCACTGACTAAGCTTTTGCAAGTAGATTTTGGCATCGGCTATTTGCGCATCCAGCAAAACTACATCAAAATGCCAAACTCGAGCCAAGAGTTCCGCTTGCTCTAAGTCATCCACTTCTACAACCCGTTGATTATGGAGTGACAAGTGCTCACAGGGATATTCCCACTCAGAATTCACTAACCTAAGAATTCGCAACGGTGTTTTAGTTGAGATGGTTTGACTACCATCTAATTTTTGTTGCTGAATTTCTGGTGTCGTACATAAATTTTCCAGAAGTGGTGCCAAGATCTGATGTTGTATTGGCAAGCTTAAGAACCCATCTGCTCGATTAGCATTTGCCTGCTTCTTTTCGGCTCTTGTTGCTGTCACAATCACAGGAATATGACGAGTTGCAGTGTCTGATTTGAGTAAGGTGAGCACATCCCAACCTGATAACAACGGAATCAGCGGATTCAAGAATATTGCTTTGGGTTGTAAGCGACGAGCTTTTTCCAGTGCTTCACAACCCGAACGAGCTATGACTACCCGATATCCTAAACTTGTCAGTTGCTCAGTTAAATCCTCAATATATCGAGCTACCGCCTCCACAACCAAGACTAGGCTATTGCCATGAGTTTGTAGGACAGATACATCTTGATCTTGTTGCTTGTAAACACTTTCATCACAAGATAAACCGAGATTAAAGTTACCGGGATGATTGCTATGTGACTCTCCACTAGAGTGTTTCATTTTAAAGCAAGTGGTGTCAGATTGCCATTTTTGTGGTCGAACTGCTCCTCTGTTGAGAAGGTTATTGTGTGGAACGCCTACAAAACATCCTCGGTTTTGCTCATTGTCT
>JAJPJF010000440.1 GCA_021324415.1 Nostocales cyanobacterium Centralia_MAG_434 | reverse complement strand
TGGTAATGTCCATTGGTTTTGTACTCGTTGATGAGGTCAAACTTCCCAACAAACTTTCTCGTTTTTAAATACAACTGACGACTGTAATAAATCCCGCAATTGGTTAACTTGTGTGCCTCAGAGCAAATGAATTCCAATATAGCTTTGAGGTCATCATTTGGAGTAATTAAGTTTTGCTGACATCCGTACATTTGGTTATCACTTCCTTGGTATATACTAACATTAATGTAGCCCTATCATGTCTCAATATGACTAAAAAAGAATTACATGTTCGGATTACAGAACGTAGGATGAATAAGTTGCGGTTATATGCTGCACACAAAGACAAGACAATTACACAGATTATCGAGGAGTTGATAGATACTCTTTGTGAACCCAAGGATATCTTGTAGGTAGGCTGAAGCCTACCCTGTAGTTTTCATGAGCCAGCACTGCAAGAAGGTTTCCTTCTTTTGGTGACTGGCGTCCCCCGGCATAAATGCACGGGGTTTTCAACCTACTTTCTTATAATTTTTTAAAAAATTATGGGATACATACATTTGGGGCGCATAAACCAGGAAATTCTAGTGTTGTTACACACAGCGTATCCAAATCGACACAACGGATAGAATGGTTATTCGTATCAGCAATATATAAATGAGAACCTATTACACTCAGTCCAGATGGTTCAGAAAAACGGCTATTCTTACCTTGACCATCTTGTAAACCAACCAGACCATCTCCTAAGACTGTTTGACAATGACCTGTGTGGGGATTGACGAGTTTAATTTTATGGTTGTAGGTATCTGCTACCCAAAGATAGTTCTGGGCATATTCGACGCCTAAACAGTGCTGTAGCAGAACATTAGAACCTTGTCCATCAACATCGCCAAAGCCGAAGAGATCACCACTACCACAAATAGTTCTGACTTGTTGTGGTTCAACCATTTGAATAGCACGAATTGAGCTAACTTCGCTGTCCGCAATGTATAACTCTTTTCCGTCTGTGGTCACACCACTAGGTTGGGCAAAGACAGACTCAGCAAGTGAGCCATCAATACAAGCTTCCGCACCAGTACCAGCATAAGTTTTAATGACACTGGTTTCTAAGCTCATTTCCCAGATTTGGTGAAGACCAGCCATAGCAATAAAAAGGCTATTGCCTACCTTTTGTAAATCCCATGGCGAGGAAAGATCTGTTTCTAAACCATTGCCACCATGGGGACGAATGTTGTGGCTTTGGACACCTGTACCAGCAATTGTTTCTATAATTTGGCGCTTAAGGTCAACTCGTCGCAAAGCATGATTTTCTGTATCAGCGACATATAGAATTTGATTTTCTTCATCAAATGCCATTCCTTGGGGGGCAAAAAACTGCGCTTCCCAGAAGGAACCATCTGTTAAGCCAGATTTGCCAGTCCCAATTAAGTGGAAAACTTCCCCTTCTCGGCTAGTGATGACTATGCGGTGATGTCCAGTATCAGCAATGAATAAACTTGTATTTGTTGCTAGGACTTTACCAGGAAAAGCCAGTGGTGTTGTTAGAGGTTTTTGCTGTTTTGCCAATGTTAGGTTCAATTCTTGGAAATTGATTGTGCCTTTTTTTTGGTGCTCGTCAATTAGTTTTTGAATCAATTCATCTAAAACATGTCGATGACCTTCACCAGAAAAGTGGGCGATGACATAACCTTGTGGATCAATTACCATTACAGTAGGCCAAGCACGTACGGCATACTCTTGCCAAATTTGGAAACCCCTATCAACTAAAACAGGGTGCTCAATGTCGTAGCGTAAAAGAGCTTGCCGAATATTTTCAGTTTCCTTTTCATTGTCAAATTTAGCACTGTGTACACCAATCACAGTTAGGCTATCTTTGTATTTCTGTTCTAGATATTTTAGCTCTGGTAGGATATGCAAACAGTTGATACAACAGTATGTCCAAAAGTCTAAAATGACAACTCTACCTTTGAGTTGTTGAAGAGATATGGGTTGGTCAGTGTTGAGCCAAGGGAAATTTTGTGGTAGCTCTGGTGCTCTTACACGAGGATACATAAATTATCATTTCCAGTTCAAGGTAGGTATTAGGTTAATTTTCTCGCGGTTTTAGCTAAAAATTGCTGAGGGTAGTACTGATGAGCAGACTGGAGACGTTAAGCACCACAGAGTTATCAGCTTGGATGCAACAAGCCAAAGCCGAAGCATATCAAGGACGAGTGGCCGATCGCATCCCTAAATTAGCTATGGCTTATCGAGAGTGGTTTGCGGTTCACATCTGTTGTCAATCAGAGCGAAGTTTTAGCCTAGGTGATACGGCTTGCATTTTTTCCCTAATGAGTGCGATTAAGCCGTTTTCTTTGCTTTATCTTCTAGAACATCTAGGAGCAAAGACTGTTTTTCAATGGGTTGGCATTGAGCCATCAGGAGCAAGCTTCAATTCCTTAGAGCAACTGATTGCTGATCGTGGAAGACCCCGCAATCCGATGATTAACAGTGGAGCAATAACCCTTGCTGATAAATTACCAGGATATAGTGCCAGAGATCGCTGTCTGCGACTGTGTCAATGGCTGAATCAAAAAGCCGGTTGTCAGTTAAGTCTAGATGAAGATATGCTTGCTTCCGTCCGCTCAGCAACCTCTCAAGCCAATCGCACGATCGCAGACCGTCTCACCACAGCTGGGTATTTAAAAAATACTGAGATGGCTCTTGACACTTACGAACATATATGCTGCTTATCTGGGCGAGTTGAAGATTTAGCGCTTCTGGGTAAACTTTTAGCTTGTGAAAATGGATTAATTGTTCCACACCACCGCTGTAGCGTCAACGCCTTGATGCTGAGTTGTGGGTTATATGAGGCTTCTGCCGATTTTGCTCTCCGGATTGGTTTACCGATGAAGTCAGGTATTAGTGGGACTTTGTTGGCAGTAGTACCAGGTCAGGGAGCGATCGCCTGTTATAGTCCTGCTTTAAATAGTGTGGGTAATTCTGTAGCCGCGCTGGCTTTTGTTGAGGCTTTATCCCAAAACTTACAACTAAGTATCTTTGGAGCCAATCATTCATAATGACCGCCAGTTACTTTACCCCGGAAAACAATGTACTGGTAGAGGTTGTAGAACAGCATCACAGGTATGAGGAAGCCAATAAAGATGATCATGATCACGAGTGAACTAGGATCAGCAGATGCTTCATAAATGGTGATTTTTGGGGGAATGATATAAGGGAAGACAATTAAACCTAGCCCTAAAAATGAGAGCACAAAAAGTAGAATCGTCCAGATGAAAGGAGCCCTTTCTTGTCGACGATTGAGACTTATAAGAAGTTGCCTGATTAGGAAAACTCCAAGCAAGGGAATGGCAGCAAAGATATAAATAAATGGTTGCTCAAATAAGCGAGACCTAGTATTTTCGTAAAATATTGGTGTCGTAATCGTAATCAAAATAGCGCCAATCAGAGTTGTCCAAGCAGCAATTTTGGCTGTTCTATAATGCTCGTCTTGTAATTCTTCCGTCGTTTTCCATATAAGATAGGTTGAGCCAATCAGAACATATCCTTGAATCAAGGTTAAAGCTGCAAGTGCAGACTGCCAACTTAGCCAGTCGAAAGTTGTACCAATAAAGTGACCTGCTTCATCTACAGCAATGCCTTTGAGAACGCTACCAAGAGCAAAGCCTTGACCGAGTGCTGCAACGAAACTTCCTGCACCAAAAGCTAAATTCCAAAAGATTTTTTGTTTTGCTTGCTCACGAAATTCAAACGCTACACCCCGAAAAATAAATCCAAACACCATCATGAAAATTGGGATATACAAGGCATTGAGAATTGTGCTGTAAGCCAGAGGAAATGCACCGAACAAACCTCCAGCCATGAGCACCAACCACGTTTCATTGGCATCCCAAATGTTACTTAAGCTGGTCATCAATATCCCCCGCCGTTCCTCATTGGAAGAGGTGAGTGATAAAATCCCCACTCCCAAGTCAAATCCATCCAGCATCACATACAGCAAAAGAAAGAGCCCCAAGATTACGAACCACACTTGGGGTAAAAAATACTTGAGTGTTTCCATATCACCTCATTCTTGCGCTTCTACAGGACGCTCATTTGGGACAAATTCTGCTGGAGTTGTGTCCACGGCTGGCTTGGCAGGTTCAAGACTCGGTATCGGGAGATCGAGATTTGGACCATTGCGGATAATACGACTGCCAAAGAACAAGACCGCAATAAACAAAATGCTATAGACTGTGGCAAAGCCTGTGAGCGAGACTAGGACATTACTAGCAGGTAAATGCGATGCAGCGTCCACAGTACGGATCTGACCGTATAGTGTCCATGGTTGCCGTCCGACACAACGGACAATCCAACCAGACTCTACAGCAATATAGCCCAAAGGCGCAGCAAAAATCCAAGCAAGCATCAGCCAACGCTGTTGACTAATATTTTCTGCAGCAAGCTTTCCCCGTAGCCACTGTAGCGTACTCACTAGCATCAATCCAGCAAGAAAGAATCCAATGCCACTCATGATGCGGAACGAGTAATAGATTAAACCCACTAAACGAGGACGATCCTCTGGTTTCCACTCCTTTAACCCAAGGACAGGTTCAGAGAGTTCTTTTTTAAATTCCAAAATGTAGCCAAGTCCATTAGGAATTGTGATTTCCCATTCATTTTTCTGAGCTTTTTCGTTAGGTATGGCAAGCAAGCTCCAATCTGCTGCTTTTCCAGCTGGTGTTGTCTTCCACTGTGCTTCCATTGCTGCTAGTTTTGAGGGTTGATAGTGGTAGACTTGTTCTGCACTTAGGTGTCCTAGGTAAATTTGCAATGGAGCAACTGCGATCGCTGCAGCTAAGGCAATCTTTAAAGATTTAGAAAAGAATGCTTGATGACGCTGCTGAAGAATGTACCAAGCACTGATCCCACCAATCACGAAGAGTGATGTTTCCAAAGTTGCAAAGAACATATGGAGAACACTATTGACCATAAATGGGTTGAACATGGCCTGAAAGTAATCGTAGACAACAAACTTCCCATTGACCATTTCCCCACCCGCTGGGGTTTGCATCCAAGAATTTGCCGTTAAAATCCAAAGAGTTGAGAGATTCGCACCAACGGCAACCAAAATCGTAGAAAGGTAATGAATGGCAGGATTCACACGCTCCCAGCCAAATAGCATAATACCGAGAAAGGCAGCCTCTAGCATGAACGCCCAAGACGCCTCAAACCCAATGACGCTACCAAAAAAGTTGCCAACTGCTTCAGAAAAAGGTGCCCAATTGGTGCCAAATTGAAATTCCATTGGGATACCCGTTGCCACGCCAATGCCAAAATTCAGCACATAGAACTTAGACCAGAAGCGAGCATGAAGATAGTAGTCAGGATTACGAGTCTTTAGCCACAGTCCCTCAACAATTACCAGATAAATTCCCATACCTGTAGTCAAAACAGGCCAGAGAATATGGAAGATTGCAGTTAGTGCAAACTGCATCCGTGACAAAGCAACGGAATCAGAGAAAAATTCCACAGCTATCCCCCTATAAAAATTCCATAGGTTGGCTCTTTTGTCTAATTTAACAATTGTTTACCGAAAAAACGGGTGTAGGTGGTAGGGTGTGGGGTGTAGGGGTAAAAAGAAATTCTTTAATAAAATAAATACCCTACTCTACACCCAAGCGGGTTTAAAGCCCCTGAATTTATTTATGGAGAAAACAAAAAAATTATTCATGAGTGAAATCCCCTCAATTCATTGATGGGGATACCCTACACCCTACACCCTATACCCCACACCCTTCTTAATGTAAGTTTTTTGATAAGATATCAAGCTATTGCTCAACAATCAACTATCAGTATCAATTCCCTTGATCAATATAAACTCGGTTGATGTGGATGTTATTTGGAGTTATGGAGCAATTAGCAGTGAGTTTTGACCCCAATGTCCACAGGATAGCGATAGTAACCGCGCTCATGAAGAAGTTTAATGCTACGGTAAATTCAAGAAAAGCTAGGGGATAGTCATGTTTCCGTAGATGGTTACGTGTTATTCCACTACCCGATGGTTTTTTATATAACATATAATGCTTTTAACCTCACTCCATTAGTTGGGGCTGTCCTACTCTACTGGCTTAAAGTTTCGTCACCAAGATAGCAGAACTTTTTGATTTCAAGTATTTTCGTTCTGCTAGAAATGCCTCATGACGTCCAATTCCTTGTTTAATATTGCTCCTTAAAAAGATAGTCCACTGTTTGAGAATGCTAGATACCCTAAAAGTTTACCTAGCGGTTGCAGCCTTGAAAAAAGACTTGCAGTCAATAATGACTCTCAGCTTCTTATGATCTTCATCCGGAACTTTTGTGATTTTCTTTGCTGTATTGTGGTGTTTCAGGATATCTTGGCTTATCTACTATCACTGAGGTTAGTAGAGACGTAGCAACACTAAGTCTCTACTTTAGTGCTGGAAATTGAGCACTGAAGGGCTCACTACGAACCCCGTCAAAGTAGTGCGATAGATTCGGTGTGATCCTACTTACGGGAACCGGGTGGAATATCGAAGGCAAACACTTCCTACATCAACCAGTTGAGCGATCTTGTGCAGCTTAGTTATCAATATTACTAATCTTTTTGATAGAGGTAGCAAATAAATCTAGTTGTCAATATGGATTTGTCCTTTAGTACTAGATCAACATGACTAAAGTAAACCCTATTCAACTCCAGAAATACTTGAAAGGTGTTGACTACCCAGCTACCAAGGAAGAATTGATTGAACAGGCTAAACGGCACGGTGCTGACAAGAATGTCATCTCTCTATTAGAGGAATTGCCAGATCAGGAGTACGATGCTCCAACTGATGTCAGCGAAGCTGTAGGTGAGATCGAGTAGAACATTTTTATGACTCTGGCGAGAAATATTCTCCAGATTTCCCGCCAGTTTTGCTTAATAAACGGATTGATTCAATTTGAATGGTTTTTTCTAATGCTTTCGCCATGTCGTAGAGGGTGAGAGCAGCGACAGAGACGGCAGTTAAGGCTTCCATTTCCACGCCTGTTTCTGCTTTGGTTTTGACTGTAGCATGAATTTGATAACCGGGTAGTTGCGGATCAGGTGTCACCTGGACTTCGATTTTTTGTAACGGCAAAGGATGGCATAGGGGAATTAAAGATGCTGTCTGTTTAGCTGCCATAACTCCAGCTAATCTTGCAGTTAAGAGAACATCTCCTTTGGGTGCATTACCTGCTTGAATAGTCGCAAAAGTTTGGGGTAACATGCGTACTCTAGCGACAGCAACAGCTTGACGTATGGAGGGCTCTTTATGAGACACATCTACCATCTGGGCTTGCCCTTGATTATCCAGGTGAGTCAAGTTTGAAAAATTAGAGTCCAAATTTTCTTGCATCATTTGTGGATGATATGTTACTATAGATTTCTGTTAAGGGCGTGTAGCTCAGTGGACTAGAGCACGTGGCTACGGACCACGGTGTCGGGGGTTCGAATCCCTCCTCGCCCGTCTCCATATGGGAACGTTGTATACATTGAATTATATAGGCGTTGCGTTCAACAAAAGGAAGAGACGTTGCATGCAACGTCTCTTCTTCTTATTTCAAGGCATAGTTATCTTGACCACGACCTACGGCAAAACGTAGGGAACTTAGTAAACCTTTGCTGGATTGGGTCAAAAACAGAAGCAGTGCCAGGAGAGTCAGACAGGCAGCATACCCAAACATATTGCGATAGCCAACTTGCTCAGCAACAAAACCAAGTATCGGACCTGCGATCGCAATACCAAAATCAAATCCAGCAATGCATAAGGCAAAAATTCGGCCTCGTTCCTTGGGTAGTGAACGATCTGCCATTATAGTGGCAATCATGGCAATCAGTGTACCACCACCAGCACCTTCAAAAAGCGCGGCTAGCAAGATTGAAGCTGCACTGTTTGCTTGCCAAAGAGTTACCATTGCTAGTGTGTAAGAAATTAGGCTAAAGGTGATAAATAACCCGCGACCCAAGCGGTCACTTATACGACTAGCAAGCATCCTGATAATAAAGCTAGAAAGAGCTCCCACTGAGTAAAACCACCCAGCGTTTAAATCCACTCGAATTGACTTGATAAATAAGGGTACAAAGCTGCTTAAAGCTCCAAAAGCTAAACCAACTAGCAACAATACTAAAGCTGGAACTCTGACTCTGGGGCTGAGCAAAATTTCCCAAAATCGCCGTTCTTTACTTATGTTATTTATGTGTTGCTGCTGCTGTGACTGGACTTGAGGGATTATAACTTGCAATGTACCCAACAGACCAATAAGAGCCAATTCAGCAGCTACAAGAAATAAAATTTGGTATCCAACCCCAGCTTGTAAATAGCCACCAAAAACAGGTCCTATTGCCATACCAAGCGGATTTACCAGACTCATATAACTGATGATTTCACTGCGTTTTTCCACGGGTGCCAGATCCGCTATTAATGCAGTAAATCCAGTACTAAAAGCGGCAATACTGATGCCATGAATGGCACGTAGTATAAATAGCAGAGGAATAGAGCTAACAACGAGATAGCCAACAGGTGTGATTGCTGCCACAAGCATCCCGATAAGCAATACAGTTTTGCGACCCCGCTGATCTGCCAACCTGCCCAAAAACGGACGGAAGAGCAACAGCCCGATCGCAAAACTGCCCATCACAATTCCAATTTGCTGCTTAGTTGCGCCCACACTGTCAAGGTAGAGCGGCAGAGTCGGCAGTAACGAAGCTATACTGCACCAGTACAATAAACCTGCTGTAAATAAGACCAGCAAATTGTCCCGCCGCAGTTGAAAGTCAGATGCGCGAAGTACTCTCACAGTGAATGGAAATTAGTATAGTTTTTTGTTATTAGTCACAGAGTCAGTCATTAGTTGATAGTTGTTATAACAATTTACAACCAATAACCGACTATTAACTAATTATTACCATTGTTCCATCACTTAGCACTATTTGTTACTATCTCCCGTACGCGATAAATGGGACGTCCTTGAGACTCATGGTAAGTACGCATCAGTAACTCTGCTAACAGACCAAAACAAAATAGCTGGACTCCAGTCAACAGAAGGAGAACTGCCAAAATCAATAAAGGACGGTTGCCAATATCCCTGCCCAAACCCAATTTGACCCAAGTCAAATAAATTCCGATCAAGGTTCCTGAAACCATCGATACTAAACCCAACAGCCCAAAAACGTGCATTGGGCGTGTGAGGAACCTTTTCATAAATAAAATAGTTAACAGATCCATCAGGACTCGAAATGTCCGCCATAGACCATACTTACTGCGACCAAAACGGCGGGCATGATGGCGTACAGGTACTTCTGTAATTCTTGCTCCTTCAATGTATGCAAGAGCTGGAATAAATCGGTGCAGTTCTCCATAGAGATTCATATCTGCCACAACTTCTGCACGGTAGGCTTTAAGCGAACAGCCATAGTCATGAATATGTACTCCGGTAGTGCGCCGAATGAGCCAGTTGGCAATTCTAGAAGGTAGCAACCGTTTCACAGCTCCATCCTGTCGGTTTTGCCGCCAGCCACTCACCAAATCGTAACCTTCCTCCAGCTTTGCTAACAACATTGGTATGTCTTGAGGATCATTCTGAAGGTCAGCATCTAAGGTGACAATAGCGTCACCCAAGGCACAATTGAATCCTGCAGCCATTGCCGCAGTCTGACCATAGTTGCGACGCAAGATCACTGCTTTTAAATCACTGCGTTTTTGTGCTTCCTCTTTGAGGAACTCCGCTGAACCATCTGTTGAACCATCATCTACGCAAATAATTTCATAATTTAACTGATTTGTTTTAAAAGTCGAAGCGATCGCTTCAAGCAAGTCAGGCAAACTTTCCACCTCATCATGGACTGGGATCACGACGGAAACATTTGGCGCACCTGAAGACATTGCTCCAGATTGCCCAGCAATCCCACTACTAGCCACACCACTCCTCATATATTTTTTCGCATCCCTAGCGTTTTTGCGGTTCGTAACTTTTCACAACTCTTCCTGCCCCACGCAATTGTCTATAGTAAGACTGACTGACCTCATCTGCTTGTTCCGAAAGCCGATCAAGACCAATACCATTACGTCCTTGATCTTTTCCAGAGCTATGAATGTAGCAATCATCTCCCAAATACAATCCCACATGAGTTGCTTTTTGAGAAGAGCCGAAGAATATCAAGTCGCCTGGTTGTAATTGTGCAAGACTAATTGGCTGGGTAAAACCCTCCTGCTGATAAGCATCTCTTGGTAGCCAAATACCCACAGAAGCAAACGCTGCTTGCATCAAGCCAGAACAGTCATAATTTGGTCCTACAGTACCACCCCACAGGTAATAGTTCGTTTGCTGCATGGCTTTTTGGGTAAAGGCGATGACTTCTGGCAAGAGTTTTTTGATCTCAGCTTCGGAAAATGATCTAGCCTGATAAGGTATGGTACATGGTCGTAATAAGCTTAAATCTGAAAGCGACAACCACCCTGGATAATCATCCTCACACAAACACACCTGCACATCTTGAACACTTGATATCACCCGTAAATGTCGCCTAGCAGCAGCTTGAGTTGCCAAACGGTCACACTTAGGAGAATCATATAAGTTTAGGTCAGCTAAACACTCATACTCCCCGAGTTCTGGATTTTGGATTGTGGATTTTAGATTAGGAGACATTGGACTTTGTTTTGGATTTTGAACCGCAGATGAATACAGATAAACGCGAATATTTATCTGTGTCCATGTGCGGTTGCAATTTTAGATCAACAGACATTATTCAAAAACAATGGTTTTTTTTCATAAGGACGAACAACTCGAAAATTTAGGTAATGGCATTTTAGAGGCAACTTGGGAAGCATTTCCAACTTTAGCGCGCAACCAAATTGCTTTAACGTGGATTGTCTATGATCCACCTGTACTAGTGAATACTGGTGGTGCTTTAACTCCTGATGCCTTTTGGAATCATCCTGTCCGTGGCTTCACATATCGTGGCGTTGAACGTATTTACCCAGCAAGTGTGGTGAAGCTGTTTTATTTAGTAGCGGTTAATGAATGGTTGGAAAAAGGCATGATTTCAACTTCCAAGGAGTTGGAAAGAGCCATGAGGGATATGATTGTTGAATCAAGTAATGATGCTACTAGCTTAATTGTAGATGTGCTAACAGGAACCACTTCTGGACCAGAGTTATCAACTGGACCGTTTGAAACGTGGCGATATCAGCGCAATATTGTTAACCGTTATTTTCAGTCTTTAGGTTGGCCGGAATTGGAAACAATCAACGTCTGCCAAAAAACTTGGTGTGATGGTCCCTATGGTCGTGAACGTGCATTTGTAGGTGAGCTGCTAGAAAATCGTAATATGCTCACGACCAATGCAACTGCTAGATTGCTGCATAGTATTGTTGGTGGGGTGGCAACATCTAGTGCGCGATCGCAAGTCATGATGGCTTTGATGAAACGGAATTTATTGGATTTGCCGACTGATGTTGAAGAAGATCAGGTAACAGGCTTTTTAGGTGGCAGTCTTCCCCTAGATGCGTCAATTTGGTCTAAAGCTGGGTGGACAAGTCAAGTGCGTCATGATGCTGCTTATATAGAGTTACCCAGTCGGCCTCCTTACCTTTTAGTCGTATTCACTGAGGGCAGAGTGAATGCTAAAAATCGCGATATTTTGCCTTTTGTCTCAAAGTTGGTTACTGAAGCTATTGGTAATAACAATTCATAATTCATAATTATTCGTAATTCATAAATTGATTATGAATTACGAAGACTAATTCAGTTGTTTCCAGAAAAAATACTCTATTCTAGATTCTAATTTCTATCTTTTTAGACAGAAAGAACCAAATAAAAACATCACTAATATATATTAAAAAACAAACTTTATGATCGAAAAGTTAGTTAGTATTGTCGTCAACAACTATAACTACAGTCAGTTTTTAGGCGAAGCCATTGATAGTGCCTTAAGTCAGACTTACTTAAACACTGAGGTTATTGTAGTTGATGATGGTTCGACTGATAACTCTCAAGACATTATTGCTAGTTACGGTAAGCAAATTGTCTCCTTGCTCAAGCCAAATGGTGGACAAGCCTCGGCATTAAATGCAGGTTTTAGAGTCAGTAGGGGGGAAATAGTCATCTTTTTAGATGCAGATGATTATCTTTTTCCTCATGCAGTTGAGCAAGTGGTTGCAGTCTGGAAACCAACATTGGCAAACGTGCAATATCGTTTAGAATTGGTTGATGCCCAAAGGAATTTTATAGATCTCTATCCATGTGGAGAAATCAAGCTTGATAGTGGTGATTTATTACCGACTTTACTCTCAAAAGGACGCTATGCTAGTTTAGTCACCAGTGGTAATGCTTTCAATCGAAAAGCATTAACAGAAATTATGCCAATACCAGAGGCAGATTTTCGTATTTCTGCTGATGGCTATTTAGTAACTCTCATACCTTTTTATGGTGAGATTCTATCTTTAGAACAGCCTCTGGGGGGCTATAGACAGCATGGGAATAATCTATGGAGCCCATCTGAGGAGAGAATGCAGGTCAAACGTTTCTGGAAGTCAATCAAGCACGACTTTCTCAGATATGAAGTTTTGACTGATAGAGCTACTAAATTAGGTCACACCATAACACATACACTAGGCTGCCACGATTACTTACATTTACAGGCTAGAATAGCTTCTTTTCGGTTAGATTCTCAAAACCATCCCGTTGCTTCCGATAATGGTCTAGTATTAGCCTATAAGGGCTATTGGGCTATTTGGAAATATTCAGAATACAATTTAAAAAGGAAGCTAATTCTGAGTACTTGGTTTTTGTGGGTTGGGCTCATGCCCCAGCCATTAGCCAGGCCAGCTATTGCTTGGATATTAGCTTCACAATCTCGTCCTCAAGCTATAGATTGGTTGCTAAAAAAAATTCGCTTCCTAATTCGATGAACTACAAATTAAAAAGACGATGTCTTGCTGCTAGCAGATTCTTCTTTCTGAATTCTCCTTTTTTGGCTATTCCCTAGTCTTTTTAAAGCTAGAGTCTCAATTTGATGATACAAAGGTTGTGGGATCAGTAATAGTGAATAGGCAGCTGCTAAAGTAATCAGTGTACGGCGTGGCTCTTCAATTAAAATGCGCCAATGATGAGACAAAGCTTGATGAGCCATATTTACGGCTGTGGGGGCGTCTTGCAAACGTACTGCCCAGCGAGCTAATTTCCGCAACTCGTAGGCTTTAACAGCATTTCCATACTGGGAAATTAAATCAGGTGCATAGGAACGCGTTTTTTGTAAAACTTTTTCCAGGTCCTCTATTTGCTTGGTGAAATTTGTTGATGCCCCTTGGGAATTCACACGATATAGTGTTAAAGGTTGAGGAATTCCTTCTATTTGCCAATGAGTTTGCAAAGCAATCCGTAGCCAACATTCTACATCCTCAAAGTGTCGCAGTTGCTCATCGAAATAACAACCTCCATCAGATTTAATTGCTGTGAGAACCTCGCGCCGAAGAACTGGAGCTGAACCGTTGCCAATGGGGTTACGACAGATTATCAATGCGGGTGTAATATCTTTGAGCTTAGGCATTTGATAAATACCTAAAGGTTTTCCCATTTCATCAATAAAAGCAGAACGACTAAAACTCACCCCCACAAGAGGTGAATTTTCCAAATGTTCCACATGTTTCTCTAACTTTTCTGGTAGCCATAAGTCATCTGCATCCAAAAAAGCTAAATATTCTCCTTGTGCGTTACGAATTCCCGTATTGCGTGCTGCACAAACTCCATGATTTTTTTGTCGGATGATTTTGATTCTTTTATCTGTAAATTGTTGACAAATTTCTAGACTTTTGTCAGGAGAACCATCATCAACAATGAGTAGTTCAAAGTTTGTATATGTTTGATCTATAACAGACTGTATAGTTGCAGCTATATATTTTTCAACATTATAAACTGGAATAATCACAGAAACTAGTTTCATGTTCACAAGTCTTTCTATAAATGCTTAGTTTTATTGAAAACATAATTTGAAGCCCATATTGTGAATAAGGGCAAGAAAATAGCATGAGCTAACAAAACAGATGTAGCTACACCGATAATATTCCACTGAATACCTATGAGCAATGCGACTGTAAATATCACAGTAAAGATGACATGCCAATACAAGTCTAATTGAGGTTTACCTATAGCTACTAATAGTTGAGAAGCAGCATCGGCAAAAGGTCTTGGAATGGCTGATAAGCAAATTAACATCAAAATGTGAATAGCTGGTATCCACTTTTGCCCAAAAACAATCGGTACATAGTAGGGAGCTAAACTGGACTGGATCAACGCAAAAGGGATAATGATATAGGCAATAACTTTGAGGCTTCCAAAGAAGCTTTTTTTAAACTCAACCCATTCATTGCGTGTTGCACACAAATGAGGCAGAATCGCTGCATTTATAGAATTAATAATACTTAAACTGATTCCCAAACCTGCGTTAAAACCAAAGAAGTATATTCCTAATTCTTTGACACCAATAAAGTGTCCAACTATTAAATAATCAAGATTGTTCCTCAATGTTCTTAGTAAATTGACACCAAGAATATTTTTCCCAAAATTGAAAATTTCTCCCCAATACTTTGTTGTAAATCTGTGACGAGGACGCCAAGAATGATACTTATAATATATAAAAATTTCTAAAGGTGAAGCCAAAATTGATGGTAGTACGAATGACCAAACTCCCATTCCTAAACATGCCAATACTGCTGAGAGTGTAGCGCCTATTATGTTTTGGGTACTATCAGTTAGAGCTATGATTTTAAAGCGATTTTCTCGTTGAATTAAAGTCTTCTGCATCAAAGATACAGGCCAAATTATAAAAGCAATTGCTGAAACACAAATTGGCAAAATGATATCTTGGGTTTTGTAAAACCAAGCTACTGGGAAAGCCACAATGCACTGAATAATAAATAAACTACTAAAAACTACCCAGTTTAACCAATATCCAGAGTTACATAAAGCCTCAAGCTCTTGTTCTTCTGCCTGAATGATCTTCGCGGCTATTCCTACTTGGACAAATGTCATTGTGAACTCCCGAACTGTCATAACGATCGCAGCTAGACCGTAGTCATAAGGAGTCAAAAACCGGGCTACTATGACGACTAGCCCTAAACGCATGAATCTGAAGACTATTTCTGATATACTCAGCCAGCTAAGATTACGAACAAACTGGTTAGATTGTTTTTTCTTGATTTCTGTAATAAGTTTCTGTAAGAGATTCACTGAATTTATAGTGTAGAAATACAATCAAGATGCCGAAAGTCAGAATAAACACGCAAGAATTCTGACTCCTCATTTTTAGATAGTCATTTGTGATTCTTATTTGCTAGTGAGCGTCTTATTTAGTATGATTCGCTACTACACCTAAGATTGGAAGGCGAGCTGATTGTAATTCATCTATTGCTTCTTGAAAAGAGGGACGAGTTGTTTTGCCAACACCCAGAACTAGAACAATGGCATCTAAGCGCTGAGTCAAAACATGTGTATCTAAAGAACCTATAAGATGTGTTGTGTCATAAATCACCAGATCAAAGTTTTCATGTGATTCTTCCACAAAACGCTGCATTCTCTTAGAGGAGAACAACTTAGTCAGATTTTGCGATACTTGTTGACCTGCGGTGATGACAAAGAGGTTTTCTTCGATTGGAGACTTTCCAATCACGTCATTCAAATCCAGACCATCGGCTAGTACCTCGCTCAATCCTTTAATGTTTGCGAGACCTAATCTGTTATGCAACTGGGGATTACGCAAATTGGCATCCACCAATAATACTTTCTTACCTGTTTGGGCAGCTATCTGTGCTAAATGTTCTGCAACTGTGGATTTACCAACACTGCTTGTAGCTGAGGTAATAGCTATTGAACGGATAGGTATCTCATAACTTAGGGATTGAATTTTATTGTAGAGAGAGTAAAAAGCTAGCAAGAAAGGAAAAGCTTCTTCCTCAGTAGGCTTGACAGCAGTCTCAAGACCCTGATTTTTTTGTGCTTTTCGAGCAAACACTTGGTTTTGAGCAACAAAAGATATGTCTG
>JAJPJF010000202.1 GCA_021324415.1 Nostocales cyanobacterium Centralia_MAG_434 | reverse complement strand
TGGTAATGTCCATTGGTTTTGTACTCGTTGATGAGGTCAAACTTCCCAACAAACTTTCTCGTTTTTAAATACAACTGACGACTGTAATAAATCCCGCAATTGGTTAATTTGTGTGCAACAGAGCAAATGAATTCCAATATAGCTTTGAGGTCGTTATTGGGAGTAATTAAGTTTTGCTGACATCCGTACATTTGGTTATCACCTCCTTGATATATACTAACATTAATGTGTATCTATCGTGTCTCAATATGACTAAAAAAGAATTACATGTTCGGATTACAGAACCTAGGATGAATAAGTTGCGGTTATATGCTGCACACAAAGACAAGACAATTACACAGATTATTGAGGAGTTGATAGATACTCTTTGGGAACCCAAGGATATCTTGTAGGTAGGCTGAAGCCTACGCTGTAGTTTTCATCCCCGGTCTGAAGACGCGGGGTTTTCAACCTACTTTCTTATAAATATTTCATTCGCCTATTGGGATTTTGCAATATTGCCCTGGTTTTCCACAATTGAAAGATAAGCTTAATTTAGTTTACTCCTTCATGATGCAGTTAACCTCACACAAGCTGCACCCTTATTACTTTGGGTGTGGCTTTTGCTGTGTTGTGATTGCCCTTCATCAATTTAAAAGCCCAATTTATTTTGCTAAATATACATCATATCTAAGTATTGTATGAATATTTTAGGCTAGAATCTTTAGCGGTCATCAGTGGTGCGTTGGCCTTGCTGAATTTGGTTATGAATTGTGTTTACCAACATGTTTGTAATGGTTACCAACATTTTTGTAGAGACGTAGCATTGCTACGTCTCTACACACCCGTGAATTATAAATTCATATTTTGATTCAGCAATGCCGGTACGTGTATGGAGTAAATAGGAACAACACGATGACCGAAAACAAAAACCACAGCCTTGATGCGGAGAAAATACTAATTGGAAGGGTGCAACTTTCACTTGAATGCTCTCTTTTGTTGCTCAAAAAAACATTAGAAATAGCCGCAGAAAGTTCGGGAAACTTTGAGAACTTAAAACTTGCAGTTCAGGTCATTGAGGAAACAGATGAAGAACTTAAGCAAAGGCTAAAAGCATGGGAAGAAGATTAAGATCCTCTTCCATTAATCCAAATTACCGAATTGAAAGCTGATTTGATTTAATTTGAAGGAAGCGCCCCACTAAAAACTAGTGGGGTTTTGCTTGTCCCATTGCACGCGATTTTTAATCCAAATTATTCGTTAACCGGCATCAGCTATGCTGTCGCACTACGCACTAAAATCACTGTGCAATCACTTTTACGAGAGATAGTCTCTGGAATATTGCCTTGAATCGTTTGTTGTAACAGCCCTTCACGACTTGCGCCTAGAATGATTACATCACTATTGTCTTTTTGAGCACACTGAATGACTCCTTCCGGCACAGAATTTGCTGAGATAGAAGTAGCATTTATCTTACAGCTAATTTTGCGCTGGAGAAAGTGGATGGATTTGTTTAAACACGTTGTGTCAGAATTGAATGCAGTCGGTTGGAAAACCTTGCAAAGGTTAATTTCAGGCAAAGAACTGAGGGATGCAAGTGCTGGTAAAAGTTGAACTGCACGACTGGAGTTAGGACCACCTGCTACGGGTACTAACCAACGATCAAAGGTTCTTTTACTACTCAATTTAGCTAAGACAACATCACAAGCTGCTTGTCGGATCACAGTGTCTACAACTCGACTAAAAACTCGACCAGGTGTAGAAGTGCGACCTTTCCAACCCATTAAAACTAGGTCGATATGTCGTTCTTTGACAGTCTCTAAAATTGCCCCAGCAACATCATGTGCAACCCGAATTTGTATATGAACGGGAATATGCCCCTCTTCTCTCATTTTTTGTGCTTGACTTAACAGGTGATCGCTGATAGCTGTTTGTACAGGTGCTTCTGCTGGAGAAACACTGCGTGGGACTGAGATGACGTGCAGGCATTCCACTTCGTAATTGCGCTGTTTGGCGATCGCTGCTGCCATTTTCAATAGCACCGTGCTTGTTTCGGGATTAGAGAGCGGGACTAAGACTCTACCTCTGCCAGTGCTAGGAGCGCGAGTTTGGTAAACTACATAGGAAGGCTCTGGTTTCGGTCCTGCTTGTTCACTATAGCCACTCAAACGTTCTGCTTCAACCCGAATAATATCACTACGAGTAATAATCCCTACCAGCTTTCTACCTTCTACAACTGGTAAACAACTCAGGTCATAACGGTTGAGTAGATGAAGCACGTGTGCCAATGTAGCCAATGGTTTTACCGTTACTGGTTCGGGACTCATGATGGCACTAACAGGTGTATCACCTCCTAACTGCTGTGAAGCACTATTGGCAATATCTTTCTGAGTGATGATGCCAACAACTCTCCCATCTTCTACAACTGGAAAGTTGCGATGTCGAGAGTGAGAAAAAGCCTGAACAGCTTCATCTAAACTCATTTTGCTAGAGAGTGTTTCTACACGTTGCTGCATGACATCTGCTGCAGTTAAAGAAGCTAAAAGTCCTTCTGTGGTTGGTTCTTTCTCGATGTGAATACCATTCCACTCTAAAAGCAGATCATAGAGTGATCCCGGCATAAGTTTATCTGCCAACAAATAAGCAACAACGGCACTGATCATCAGCGGTAGCACTAAATTAAAATCAGTCGTCATTTCAAATACAATGACAATGCTGGTTATCGGCACTCTAGCGACAGCACTTAAAAACGTACCCATTCCTGCTAAGGCATAGGTTGTGGGAGAGGAAATTCCTAACACATGATGCTCCGCAAGTCCCACCAAATAGCCAAGAGCCGATCCCAAAAGCAATGGAGGCACCAACAATCCTCCTGGTGCGCCGGAACCATATGCTACTAATGTGAGGATAAATTGAGCAATAAAAGCGACAAGTGTGACTTGAGCGCTGAGTTCCCCTGCCATCAATGTTTCCCGCAGTCCAGTGGTATCCCGGAAAGGAACTGGTAAAAAAGCAACTGTCAGCCCACAGATTAATCCAGCTATACCTACCTTCACGGGCAATCCAACCCGTAACCAGCGGCGGTTAAATTCTAAAAAAGCGAGAATTCCTTTATTAAATAGTACTCCTAGTAACCCAGCTACAATTCCAAGCGCTAAGTAAAAAGGAATTTCCTGGAGCGAAAAGTTGGTCTGCAACTGAGTCAACGCCAGGTTTAAGTTATGTCCTCCCAACCAACGAGAAACAACCGCACCAATAAAAGAGGCTAGGATGGCTGTCCCCATTGTTAAGCCAGAGACATCTTGAAGGAGTTCTTCAACAACGAAGAGAACACCTGTAATCGGCGCATTGAAAGCAGCCGCTAACCCAGCACCTGCACCAGCGGCAATCATTTGGCGACGGTAATCTGGAGACGTGGGAAAGATGCGACTGAGTTGATTGGCTATGGCAGCTCCCACTTGTAGGGTTGGACCTTCTCGACCCAAGGGTAAACCTGAACCAAGTGCTAATATTGCACTCATGAGCTTGACCAACGCCACCTTTAAATCTAGTGCAACTGGCACTTTAGCAAGTACAGCCTTGACTTGTGAAATGCCACTACCAGCAGTCTCAGGAGCGAGTTCCACTAACCAACCACTCAGCATTCCACCTACAAAGCCGATTCCTGGTAACACCAACCAAGCTGGTAGTGGCTCAGCTGTATGAACCCGCCATGTGCCTAAAGTACCTACACCTTGCTTTAAGAATACTGCTGCTAACGCTGAAACTAAACCAATTAGACAAGCTTGAAAAATAGCAAAGCGCTTAGGTTGCAAAAGTTGACGATACAGCCTAAGCAAAAAAAGTTTTCCCCTGACTAACATGTTTTATTAATTACATAAAAAAACGTTTGCTTTCTTCAATGCTGAAGCAGTTTAAGTTAAGTTACAAATTTCTTATTCATAGCCTTACTTACAAAAGTGAAATAAAAATGAAATTTTTCTACTTCTAAAGATTTATATGCTTAATTATTATATATTTATTATTTATGGAAATATCTATTGAAAAAGCCCCTATGAAGTATTAGGGGCGATTGCCAAACCGAGTTCTAAAACCTGTCTACCCTACAATGCTAACTACGCAGTATTTAGAGAATCACTGCCAAAAGGCAGAATTTTTCAGAATAAACATGGATTTTGGCTGAGAGTGAAGATTGTTTTTTTGTTCTTTTTATGGGATATTAAAGGGTTATGCCGGATTAGCTTGCGCTCTCTTCTGCAGCAGGTTGATTACAGAAGCTTTTTCTAAGATTCCCACTAGCGCGCCATTTTCACGAAGTACAGGAAGCACAGATAAGTTTTGTTGTTCCAGAATCTGCACAACTTCCGACAGGGGTTGATTGGATTGTACAGTGGTAGGCTTTTCCATTGGTTGCATGACGTCTCTGACTTGCTTTTCTGACCACAGTGCAGTGTTAATGGTGCGCAAGTCATCAATAGATATTGCTCCTACTAATTGCCCATCATCATCTGTCACTAGGAAACGACGCCAGTTTTGCCAATTTAATATCCTTTCATCAGCAAATTCTCTGAGGCTAAGATTAGCAGATACGATTGGGCTATCGTTTGTGATTGCATCACCTGCCGTCAAACCTGTGAGTTGTTCTTGGACTCTGGCGTATTGTGCTGCATTGCCAGCATTTTGCAGTAAGAAGAAACCAATGAGTAAGTTCCAGAAGTTAGCAAAACTGCCAAATAAAACTAGTGGAACTAAACCAGAGGCGATCGCTACCCAACCAAAGATTTGACCGACTCGACTAGCGAAAACCACTCCCTTATAAGGATTACCTGTAATTTTCCAAACAATTGCCTTCAGTATATTTCCGCCATCTAAAGGCAACCCAGGAATGAGGTTAAACAGTGCCAATGCTAAGTTAACAGAGGCTAATACTGCGAGAATCGCGGCCAATGGTCCTGAGGCTGCTAGACCAAAACCTATACTAACAAATGTACCAAACAGTAGTAGGCTAACTAACGGACCTGCGATCGCCACCCAGAAGGCTTCGGCTGGAGTTTGCGATTCTTTTTCTAAGCTTGCCAAACCACCAAATATAAATAGTGTGATTGATTTTACATCTATACCTTGAGCTTTGGCCACGAAGCTGTGTCCTAATTCATGGGCGACGACAGAGGCGAATAACAACAGCGCTGTGATCAATCCCAGTAACAAAGCCAATCCCCCTGGTAGGTAAGGAAATTGTGCGCCTAGTCCACTACTGTAGCTCCAAACAACTAAGCCTAAGACTAGAAACCAGGATTGATGGATGTAGAAGGGAATCCCAAAGAGATTGCCAACGCGTATTGTGCCATTCATGACGTTCACCTTTGATTTCACTTTCGTCGAGAGATTTGTGTTCATCTCTCTTGGATATGCCTATCGTAACGAAATATTAAGCAATTTTAATCTTGCTCACGGTAGTGGTGTCCGTCTGTTAAGGTGCGGTTTTACCGATTTTCGGTTTTCTGATGCATCAAGAGGCAGTTTTAACCTCTACTTGAGTGCTTTCTAAGTTTTGATTTGAGAATTCTGCATTCTTCTTCAATTCAGCAAACCGGATATCAACAACTGAATCTATTTGCTTGGAAAAAACTTCACACAAGTCTAAAAGTACATTATCCAAATATTCTGTTTTGACATATTCGTTTAGTAACTTCTGCAAATGCGTGATTTGCTGTTGCAGGACTTCTAGATTTTGGCTGCTGGTATTTTTTTGATCTAATCTGTTGATAATCTGTTGTACTGTTTCTAACTGCTGCTTGATGTTGTGCTTATCCAGCAGCACAGTTGTTTGGCTCATTTCAGTGTAATATTTATCTATGTCCTCCCTCAGCATCTGGTTCTGCTCATGCAGGTCGGCGATACTGCCTTCTAAATATTGGTGTTTACTGCTGAGTTGATCAAGAACAACCTCTTGCTGTTGCTGTAACTGTGTCATTTTTGATGTCAAGTTACTAACTGTTTGAAATCTCAGTTTTTCAACTTCTTGCTTCAATCCCTCCATTTGAGCTGAGGTTAGCTCGGTTAAACTAGATTGCGCAAGACGCTGATGATCAAGTTGTTTGTGAGCAAGTTTGAGGTCTGTTTGCAATTGCGTCAATTGTTCAGGAATGGCAGCTAGGTGGAGAGATTCTAGTAAAGCTAGACGTTCGTGAATATCAGCAATCAATTTCTCGTTGTCATGAAGAGTTGTTTCTGAAGAAGGTGGTAGGGTGTTGATATGCTCTTGCAACTGATTCACGATCAATGCTAAGCGTTGAATTGCAGTAGGTTCTGACCTTGATACAAATTTTTGAGCCAAACTGTTTAAGTGATTACTCAGTTTTGTAATTGATTTTTCTATCTCACTTAAATCAACTGGCGATGAGGAAATAGGCAGATTGTCTAAACGCAATGATAGGGTTTGTAAGTGCTCTGTAATTTTTGCGATCGCTGCTTCAGTCGCTGTTTTATCTGCTTGCAGTTGTTGTATTGCTGATAGCAAACGAGCAATATGATCCTTATATGTAGTCAGGTTTTTCTTTTCAAACTCAATAAACCGCTCTTCTAAAGAGTGAGGGTCAAACTGTGGAGTTATCTCCTGCTGTTCCTTAATAAGATGAATTTGGCTTTGAAGTTTAGCAATATTATTGTTAACTTGGTTGAAGTCAAAAGCTTGCAGTTGTGCTTTTAAAGTTTTGATTTGTACTTCTGTTGCCGACTGTATATCACTGAGTGCTTGATTTAACTTATCAATCTCTTTGGCTTCTGGTTTAGCATTCACCTGCTTTCCTAAAGCCTCTAGCTGACTATTTAGATGAGCAATTGCACCTTCGATGTCAGTGATATTAATTTCTGTGGGAGTAGAAAAATTATCAAAACTTATCGATAGGTCATTGACATGATTGGTCATTTCGATGAATCCCATCTTTAATTGCTCAACTACTTGCGTTTCCGGTCGATTATTGAATTGTTCAATCAGGAACTGAGTTGTTTGGTGTAGCTGAAATAAAGATTTACGTATAGGTTCAATGTCTGTGGTCTGGTTGGGCAATTTCTGAACTTGTTTCTGTAGAGATTGAATAGCTTGATGCATTTCAGACACTGTATTTTTGTTATGCTGCCGTACCTCTTGTAGCATTTTTGACCTATTTATCCAACTTAGTGACAGTGCAACAGCTAAAGGAGCGGATGCATACGCTAGTTGCTGATAAACGACTGATGCTATTGAGCCAACAACACAACTGGCAACTGAGCAACCCTCTGCAACTTGAAACCAGCTGTAGTGCTTTACAGACTTCATTCTCAGACCTCAGACATCAAGCTTACTGGTTAGAATTGCGGAGAAAAAAAAGCACTTCTGGATGAGAAATGATAAAGTTATTAAAGTTACAGTAAAAAAAAGATAAAGAAATTGTAGAGATTATACATGTTTGTCATTGCTCCTTTGACTCTACCAAATAACCAAATCACTGATAACTAATAAGTACTTATGCATAAATATTTAGATAGCGTGAAGTTTAGGTAACATCATGGCTCTTTTCGACTCTTCTTGATTTTCTTTTCCAATGACCGAATGAACTCACGGATGACATCGGACTGAGTTCTTTGCACTACTGCACAATATTCATCAAAAATTTGTCTTTCTTGTTCTGAAATTCGCACATTTAAATAGTGTTTGTTCATGATATGTAACCAATATTGCGTTACTATTAGTCTAACCTAAACTAACCAACCAATGTTTGCAATTAAGCGAAAACTAAAACTCAATAGACAACAAGAAAGCTTAATGGCACAACTAGCAGGGTTTTCTCGGTTGGTATACACTACGGACTTGACCTGTTTTAGCAAACCCTAAACTTGAGGTTAAAATGCTAATTAATAATCTCTTCTCGGCAGGTGGCGTGGTTATGTGGCCCCTGTTAGGATTTTCTCTGTTAGCAGTGGCGCTGATTATTGAGCGTGTGTTATTTTGGGTGCGGATAAATAACCGTCAAGGTCGTGTTATCCGAGAGGCTTTGAGTCTCTACCGTCTCAATAACGTTGTTGGTACCTTAGACAAACTCCGTAAAAACACTGATTTGCCCTTGGCACGAATTTTTTTGGCAGCCTTGGAACTAGAAGACCCAACACCAGAAGAGTTTCGCTTGGCATTAGAAAGTGAAGCGCAAGCTGAAATACCCTTGCTTAAGCGTTTCCAAAATATCTTTGATACAATCATCGGTCTAGCACCATTGTTGGGGCTTCTCGGTACTGTCTTGGGATTGATTGCCTCATTTTCTTCTCTAAATATTGGTGATGTGGGAGGTGCAAAAACAACAGGTGTCACAGGTGGAATTAGTGAAGCCTTAACTGCGACGGCTTCAGGATTAGTTGTTGCGATCTTTACACTTTTATTTGCCAACACTTTTCGAGGATTGTACCAGCGGCAAATCGCACGAATTCAAGAGTATGGTGGACAACTAGAATTGTTGTACCGCCGTCGCTATGAAAGAGGAGATAAAACTTATGCGCCTACCAGATGAACCAGAACCACCACTTCAGATCAACGTCGTACCGATGATTGATGTGATGTTTGCGTTATTGACCTTTTTTATTATGTCATCGCTGTTTTTAACGCGCTCTCAAGGATTACCAGTCAATTTACCTCAAGCAGGGACGGCACAACAACAACCCTCCACACCAATAACAGTGACGCTAGATCAAAAAGGAGATGTGAGCTTAAACCGTCAACCTGTTGCACTCAATGCCTTACCAGAGCAAGTCCGGAAACTGATTGGCTCAGATCAAGAAGCTTTGGTGATCATTAACGCAGATGAACGAGTCACTCACGGTCAGGTCGTGGCTGTTATGGATCGCTTACGTCAAGTCCAAGGAGCAAGACTGGCGATCGCTGCACAAAAACCCTAAATCTGAGTAAGGGCGTAAGGCATTGCGCCCTTACTCTCAACAAAATTTAAAGATTGCGGATAAACGCCAAGATTTTTTGAATAAGACAACGACAAGCATTTGCAAAAAGTATGCCCACATCAAGATTGAAGATCTCAATGTCTCGGG
>JAJPJF010000163.1 GCA_021324415.1 Nostocales cyanobacterium Centralia_MAG_434 | reverse complement strand
CGCTCAGCTCATCCAAAAGTAGCAGAAGACTTGTATAACCGCTTTGTTACAAAGTTAAGAGCAAGTGGTTTACTTGTAGAAACAGGTCAATTTGGAGCAATGATGCAAGTTTTCATTGAGAATGACGGTCCTGTTACCTTGTTATTAGAGCGAGACGCTACGCAATAGTGGACAGGGAGACAAGGGGGACAAGGGGGACAAGGAGGACAAGGGGGCAAGAGGGGCTGAGCACAGGAGAAGAACTTTCTCTTGTCCACGCCAGTCGCCTCAAATTGCGGAAACTCACCTACACCACTGGCTCTCCTCGTCCTCCCAGTCCCCCTTGTCCTCCCCATCCCCCTTGTCCTCCCAGTCCCCCTTGTCCTCCCCATCCCCCTCGTCCTCCTGAATCTCTCAACATCTAATAACAGCCATCCCCCTTTAGTTACAAATAATGAGAAAATGATAAATCAACCATAACAAAACGTTAAATTTATTCATCATGGCTCAGATACAGTTTTCCAGAGGGATCGACGAAGAAGTTATTCCAGAGGTACGCCTGACAAGATCGCGCAGTGGCGGTAGTGGTACGGCAACGTTTATTTTTACAAATCCCAAGGCTTTAAGTAATAACAGTACGGAAGATATCACTGGGATGTACATGATTGATGAAGAAGGTGAAATTGTCACCCGTGAAGTCAAGGGCAGATTTGTCAACGGTAAACCAGAAGCATTAGAAGCAGTTTACTTAATGAAATCTGAAGAACAATGGGATCGCTTTATGCGGTTTATGCAGAGGTATGCTCAAGAACATGATTTGGGATTTAATAAGAGTTGAAAGTAAACTGCTTGGCTAACGCAAGTTGCTTATGAGGGAAACCTCCAAGATCTTTCAGGCCGACCAGTCACCTAGGTCGGGCTAACTCTCTTTCAGTCGTGAATTCACTAAAGTTGATTTATGACACACCTGCCTCATTCAGACTCTCTTCGTATGACGGTAGCTTGTGCAGTTGTTACCATCAGTGATACTCGCTCAAAAGAAACAGATAAAAGTGGTCAATTAATCCAGCAATTACTGCAAAGTGCTGGACACACTATAGAAGCTTACATGATCATTAAAGATGAACCCGCACTGATTCAACAGCAGGTAACGGGGCTAGGTAAAAATGCCAATTTAGATGCTATAATAATTAATGGTGGAACAGGAATTGCTCCTAGAGATAGTACTTATGATGCTATAGAGAACTTGCTAGAGAAAATTTTGCCTGGATTTGGTGAGTTGTTTCGTTTTTTGAGTTACCAAGAAATAGGTCCCCGAGCGATCGCCTCTCGTGCTGTCGCGGGTGTTTATCAAAGAAAACTCATATTTTCCCTTCCTGGTTCATCTCCTGCTGTCAAATTGGGAATGGAGAAGTTGATAATACCAGAATTGCCTCACTTAGTTACCCAGCTCAATCAAGCTAGTTAGTTGTTTGTGTACAAAGACTCTCATAAAAGCATCCCCCTTTTTACAGGGGGAGATTCTGGTTTTTTCAAGTTTTTTTTCAAAGACTAAAATTTAGCTATCGTCAAAGTCACAATCGCTAAAATTGCACCAATGGTGTAAAACACACCAACAACTTGTAATTCTGACCAGCCAGAAAGCTCTAAATGATGATGTAGAGGTGCCATTTTAAATAGGCGTTTTCCTTTTCCATCCGGACCTTTGGTGGCTTTATAGTAACTAACTTGAGCCATGACAGAAAGAGTTTCTACAAAGAAAATACCGGTGAGGATAAACAGCGCTACCAGGCTGTTTGTTAACAGACCCACTGCAGCCAAAGCTCCTCCAAGTGCTAAGGAACCTGTATCGCCCATAAAAACACGAGCTGGGTTGCGGTTATGTGCTAAGAAGCCCAAGCAACTGCCACTTAGACATGCGCAAAAAACCATCAATCCAGGTGAGGTAGGTGCGACCAATGCACCGAGTGCTAACAAGGCGATCGCGACTGTTCCGGCAGCCAAACCATCAATCCCATCAGTGAGATTGGTTGCGTTACTTTCTGCCACCAATACAAAGCCAGCCAAAGGCCAGAAAAGAAATCCCAGGGGTAGAGACAAACCCAAGGGTAAAGCAATATTTGTAATATTATAAGGTTGACTAATAATCATCCATAGACAAAACACTGCTGCAAAACCAATTTGCAAAGCTAGTTTGATGCGGGGAGATATACCTTTATTCGACTTGCGGCGCAGAATTTGCCAATCGTCGATCCAGCCTATCAAACCATAACTTAGTGTCAATGCAGAAACGGCAAGCACCTCATAAGCAAAGCCAGACCATATACAAGCTGCTATCACTGCTACAGGGACAAAAAATATACCACCCATAGTTGGGGTACCTGCTTTTTTCAGATGGGCTTGGGGACCATCTTCGCGGATTATTTGCCCGGTTTTCAGAAACTGAAGCATTGGTACTACCCAGTAGCCAATTGCTGCAGTTGTCATAGCACAAAATAGCAAAGGCAAAGTCAGCGAAATACCTTGCCAAGGTAATCTATTCGCAGTTTCATCCAAAATCAGTGCTGCTACACCGAGCCCTGCACCCAGTAGAGAGACAAGACCGATACCAGAAATATTTAATCCTCGGTCAGGAGATAGTTTAGCGTCCACAGAATTTCCCTTCACTCCACACTTGTAAAATTGAACAATAAGGACTGTGTATGCTGACAATGCTAACAAGCCAGAATCAGTTATTCCTCTTCTGGAACTAGATCATCGTCGTCATCGAAGTCATAATCGCCAATTCCATCATCGGCACCCATTAGCGATTCTATTTCTTCTTCGTCATCAAGAAAATCTGGTTCATGAACATCACGCGCTATGAGACGACCGCTAGACTGTAACCAGTCTAATAAAGAAGACTCTTGCTTTAATGGAATTACGGCAGCACGCTGGTTACGAGGTTCTTCACGTAATGGAGAATTCAACATATCGACGAAGATTTAACAAGGCTAAAGAAACTAGACAATAAGAGTCTATCACTTGACACTGAATTATATAGTTGTTGATTCAACTGTTTTGCCCTCCTATCCGACAAAAAACTTTTTTTATTTAAGCTGAAATTAGGCAATTGGTTGCAACTGATTAATTAATGATATGGCACTGTACACGGATCAATTAAATCTTCCTAAATATAGATGTTATTTGAGGTAACAGAAAATGACAGCACAAGCCGATCTTTTCACAGCAATTGCAGGTACAAACCGTGGCTTGTTGGCAACTGAAGAACGCAAACAAGCAATTTTAATAGCAATTGCTAAGCTAGAAGACTTTAACCCTACACCAAACCCAGTAGAAGCCTTAGATTTACTCAATGGTAATTGGCAACTACTTTATACAACAAGCTTAGCTCTACTAAACCTTGACCGATTTCCCTTATACAAACTTGGTCAAATTTACCAGTGTATCCGCGTAGATACCAATAGTGTTTATAATCTAGCTGAGTTATATGGATTGCCTTATTTAGAAGGCTTAGTTAGTGTTGCTGCCAAATTTGAGCCAGTTTCGGGTCGTCGTATCAATGTAAAATTTGAGCGTTCTATTATCGGCTTACAACGTTTAATAGATTATAATGACCCAGATAGTTTTATCCAGCAAATTGAAGCTGGGAAAAAACTCACCGCAATTGATTTTCCTCTAAATAGTAGTGAACAAAAAGGCTGGTTGGATATCACTTATTTAGATAGCAATCTGCGGATTGGCAGAGGTAATGAAGGAAGCGTATTTGTTTTGACTAAGCGATAGGACACTCCTGTGGTAAAGTGAGCGAACATAAGGTAAGCGATTATCAAGACTTTGTCAAGGAGGGTCCGACCCCGCATTAGATTGGTGGAGGGGAGTAGAGGAGCACCAGGAGAGAGGGGGACAAGGAGGACAAGGAGGACAAGGAGGACAAGGGGGACAAGGAAGACAAGGAGGACAAGGAGGACAAGGAGGACAAGGAGGACAGGGGGGAATACTCTATGCCCTATGCCCCATTCCCCACTCCCCCTTCCCTACTCAACAGCGCTATTGTTGAGAAAGTTGGTTCCATCGTCAAATAACTTAATAAAGCTTTGAGGTGAAACCAACAGACGGTACAGTGAAATCAATTAGCCGTACACATTGGCGATTGATAACTAAAAGGGAAAAAAACTTATGGTTCAACGTGGTTCTAAAGTACGCGTTCTCCGTCCAGAATCCTACTGGTATCAAGACACAGGTACTGTGGCATCTATTGAGCAAGGCAGCAGATACCCAGTCATTGTCCGGTTTACTAAGGTAAATTATGCTGGCAATAACACCAATAACTTTTCCGAGGCTGAATTACTAGAAGTTGAACCACCAAAGGCGAAGCCGAAAAAGTAAGAGTCTAGGGAGTTAACACTTCTTGATGAGGTAGTAGAGTCAGAAGGATGCGGGGGATCAATAAAAAAGGGTAAAAGTAAAGATCACCTGGCAGAAAAGGAAAATGTCTGTGTTCCCCTTTACCCTTTTGATTCCTCTGATTTCTCCTGTGCTCCCTACCTCTGACCTCCCTACCTTTAAGAAACTAAAAAGCCTGCTTAATCATTTTGCATGCCTGAACTGCCCGAAGTTGAAACAGTCCGGCGGGGTCTCAATCAACTGACCCTCAACCAAGAAATTATAGGTGGAGATGTTTTGCTTGATCGCACGATCGCCTACCCATCTTCTGTAAGTGAGTTCATAACTGGAATTAAGGGAAGTGCAATCACAGCTTGGCATCGTCGCGGCAAATATCTCCTTGGTGAACTCACTGCAGGTTGGCTAGGAGTTCATTTGCGAATGACTGGTCAATTATTGTGGCTGCATCGTGAAGAATCATTACATAAGCATACGCGCGTCAGAATATTTTTTGGAGATGAGCACGAGTTACGCTTTGTTGACCAGCGTACCTTCGGTCAAATGTGGTGGGTTCCTCCAAACGTTGCGGTAGAAAGTGTGATGACTGGGTTACAAAAACTAGCAATAGACCCCTTCTCACCTGAATTCACTGTTGAGTATTTAGCAAACAAACTCAAAAACCGTCGTCGTCCTATCAAAACTACACTGCTAGATCAGTCAGTAGTTGCGGGATTAGGTAATATTTACGCTGATGAAGCATTGTTTTTAAGTGGAGTTCTGCCAGAAACTCTCTGTATAGATCTGCAACAAGAGCAGTTAAAGCGTTTGCACTCCAGCATTATTCAAGTGCTAGAAGCCAGTATTGAGGTAGGTGGCACGACTTTTAGCAATTTTCTCAATGTTAAAGGTGTTAATGGTAACTATGGTGGTGTTGCCATGGTTTACAACCGCGCTGGCGCACCTTGTCGAGTTTGTGGTACAGCTATTGCGCGGACTAGGTTAGCTGGGAGATCAAGTCACTTTTGTGTTCAATGTCAGCGATGAAAATAAAAAATAAAAAATAAAAAAGAGTTTTACTCAAATGATGCTACCTTAATTAAGGTATAAATAAAGTCATTCATTACTAGTGGTCTATCCTATTAATTCTGAGGGGTTGTGAAAGTTTGGAGTAAGCACTTTAGTGCTTGCAATTGGGCAATAAATTGCTCATTAGAACCCCACAAAACTAATGCAACAGACCACTAGCCAATACCAGTGTGAATTTTTGCACCATTAATGGGCGCAGAGAGTTATTTAAAAATCATCTGTGTGTGTATCTTTGTGCGTCTGCGGTTAGATTTCCTGCTGAAGCAAGACTTAGCGTGAGCTAAAATCCTGAATACAACAATTTACACACTCAAGAGGAAACTCATGGCTGTCAAAAGAGGGGATATGGTTCGCGTTGTTCGAGAGAAGCTGGAAAACAGTCTAGAAGCACAAGCAAGCGACTCTCGTTTTCCTTCCTATTTATTCGATAGTAAGGGCGAAGTTGTAGATGTCAAAAATGATTATGCCTTGGTGAAATTTGGAAAAGTTCCAACACCAAACTTTTGGTTACGTGTGGATCAACTAGAAGAGTTCAAATAACATTCAACAATTAGTAAAACCACGTCAAACATGAGTTATTCTCCTTCCTCCCCAATTCTGTGTCACTCACCCCGTGTCACCGTCATCGGTGCTGGTAAGGTTGGTAGTACCTTAGCCCAACGCATTGCTGAAAAAAACCTGGCAGATGTCGTATTGTTGGATATCGTTGAGGGAATGCCCCAAGGATTGGCTTTGGATTTGATGGAGGCAAGGGGAATTGAACTCCATCATCGCCAGATTACTGGTACAAATAGTTATGCTGACACAGCTAATTCTGACGTCGTAGTGATTACAGCGGGTTTTCCTCGTAAACCTGGCATGAGTCGTGATGATTTGCTCATGATGAATGCAAAGATTGTCGTGGAGTCAGCCAACCGAGCGATCGCCCACTCACCGAATGCGATCTACATAGTTGTCACAAATCCCTTAGATGTAATGACTTATCTGGCTTGGCAAGCAACAGGATTACCCCGCGATCGCATTATGGGTATGGCTGGCGTCTTAGACTCAGCCCGCTTTCAAACATTCATCGCCATGGAATTGGGAGTTTGTCCCACAGATGTTAACGCAATGGTACTAGGTAGCCATGGGGATTTGATGGTGCCTTTACCACGTTATTCCACAGTTAATGGCATTCCGATTACAGAATTAATGGATGAATCCAGAATTGAGCGCTTAGTGGAACGGACTCGTAACGGTGGTGCAGAAGTGGTCGCACTGATGAAGACAGGTAGTGCTTTTTTTGCCCCGGCTTCTTCCACTTGTGTGATGGTGGAATCAATCTTACTCAATCAATCACGGCTTTTACCAGTAGCAGCGTATCTCGAAGGTGAGTATGGTTTAAAGGACATCTTTATCGGTGTTCCCTGTCACTTGGGCGCGCGTGGAATTGAGAGAGTCTTAGAATTGAGCCTAACTGATACAGAAAGCTCTGCTTTACATACTTCTGCTCAGGCAATACGTAAAACCATTGATAAAATACAGGACATTTTTAGCATAGGTGTTGGCTAGATAAACTTGTCCTTGATGTGTAGTTGTACTTTCGCCATCAGGCGCAACTACGCATCAAATTGTTTGACACAGAGTAGTGTTTTTTCCCTATTACGACTAGGCTAAACCTTTGGCGAGACGAAACTCCCTAACAACATCCTTAACATCACGTAACTCACCCTCAACTAAATAGTTCAATTGCCGCATGTCATCAGCAGAAATTTTTCCGACCAACTGG
Source organism: Nostocales cyanobacterium Centralia_MAG_434 (assembly GCA_021324415.1). Classification (GTDB taxonomy): domain Bacteria; phylum Cyanobacteriota; class Cyanobacteriia; order Cyanobacteriales; family Nostocaceae; genus JAJPJF01. The sequence continues at coordinate 26,521 of JAJPJF010000163.1, read as the reverse complement.
GCGATCGCTTGCTTTAGCTCTGGGTACTTTTTCAAAGTTTCTTGACGTACAATTGGTGCTGCTTCATAAGGTGGAAAATAGTGTTTATCATCTTTAAGCACCACCAAACCCAAACGAGCAATTTGCCCATCTGTAGAGTTCCCATTTATCATATCGACTTGCTTTTGCAGTAGCGCCCGGTAGATTAAGCCCAAATCCATAATGCGAGGAGACTGGGCAAAGCGTAACCCATAAGTTTTAGCTAATCCCAGAAAACCATCTTCTCGTTCTATAAATTCATAACCGAAACCACCCTGCCATTTAGGTGTGTACTGCGCAGCTTCAGAGAGAGTTTGAATATTATGTTGTCTTGCATTTTCGCCACGTATAATCATGGCAAAAGTATCTTCAAAGCCCAATGGTTTCATCACTTCTAAATTGAACTTTTGGGCATAGGCTTGTCTTAGCTTTTCGTAAACAACCTCGGGATCATGAATCACTTTTTCTTTTAGGATCACAGTAAAAGCCGTGCCTGTATACTCAATATAAGCATCAATTTTGCCAGCAATAAGTGCTTGATGAGTGACTAGGGCACTAGTAAAGCGGCGACGACCAACTTTTAAATGAGCAACTGATTCAATTTGTTGTGCTAAAAGTTCGCTTAAAATATCTTGCTCAGTAAAACCTTTAGAAGCAACGACAATATCACCACTACCACTATTAGAGGTTTTATAGTTACAGCTCGCGATACCTATTATTAAAAAAAAAATAACAGGCAAAAAGTCAAAAATCTTTTCATCAATCTTTCACACCTTTAATTGTTAACTTTTCCTCCATCCAACCAATAGCAAAATCTGCGAGTAAAGCAATGATTGCTGCTGGAATAGCACCAGCTAATATCAATTGATCGTTTACTGCTGAAATCCCTCGAAAAATCAACTCTCCTAAACCACCAGCCCCAATTGCCGCTGCAATTGTTGTGATCCCAATCCCAATAACCGTCGCCACTCGCACCCCTGCCAGAATCACACCTATCGCTAAGGGAATTTCTACCTGAACTAACAATTCTTTATCTGTCATTCCCATCCCACGCCCAGCTTCTCGAATAGCTGGATCAACCCCAGCAATACCAGTGTAAGTGTTACGAATAATTGGTAGTAGTGAATACAAAATGAGTGCAAAAATAGCTGGGTTTGTTCCAATTCCGCCAATGATAGGTACAGGAATAAGTAACCCGAATAATGCCAGACTGGGGATGGTTTGCAGAATATTGGCAGTAATGAGTATTGGTTGACGCAGGTTCCTTTGGCGAGTAATTAATATTCCTAAAGGAATACCTACAAGGGTGGCAATACCAATAGAAATTCCCACTAGAAACAAATGTTCCAAAGTGTGTTGCCAAATTTCCGGGCCATATTTGATCAAAAAGAAGTCATTAATTTTCATACAGCAGGTTTCAGGCATTCTAGAAAGGCGAGGGCTTCTGGATGCTGAGAATGAATAAATTCATCTTTTGTACCTAACACGACTAATTTTCCTTCATGCATTAAGCCAATTCTTGAAGCCAAAACAAATGCTTCTTGAATATCGTGAGTGACGAACACAACTGTTTTGCCTAATTCCTGCTGGAGGTTTTTAAATTCTTGTTGCAGTTCTAACCGTGTAATTGGATCAAGTGCGCCAAATGGTTCATCCATCAACAACATTGGCGGATCGGCTGCTAGCGCCCTAGCAACACCCACTCGTTGTCTTTGTCCTCCAGAAAGTTCGTGGGGATATCTTTGGGCAAATTGTTCTGGATCTAAACCAACTAATTGCAAAAGTTCATAAACTCGCCTTTTGATTTGTTTGGGTTTCCAACGTTCTAAAGAAGGGACTAGACCCACATTGCGTTCCACAGTGAAATGGGGAAATAAACCAGTTTCTTGAATAACATAACCAATTTTTCGCCGCAATTTAATTTCATCCCACTCGGTTGTAGGAATACCATCAAATAACACTTGACCTTGAGTAGGTGTAAAGAGGCGGTTGATCAACTTCATTGTAGTGGTTTTTCCGCTTCCACTTCGTCCAAGTAATATGAGTGCTTCTCCCCGACGGATTGTGAAATTGAGATTCGATACCAAGGGTCGATGGTTGCGGCTCAAGGTAACATCGCGAAATTCAACAGCGATTTCATTTTCTTGCAGCATGGGCAAGTTTTGGTGACAAAGGGCTTAAGTTGACATACTCACATTTCTATTTACTACCAAACTTCTGTTAAATCCAAGATAAATCCTGGTAGCACATCTTCTCCTGATAAGGTGACAGGATTGTCCAATACTTCCACATCCCGACCTTGCCTATATATCTCAACTGTCCGGTTTTTAGGATCGATCAACCATCCTAAACGAGCTTGATTTTCCATATATTCTTTCATCTTTGCCCGTAAAGTTTCTATGTTGTCAGATGGAGAACGTAATTCTATAACGAAGTCTGGGCACAGTGGTGCAAAACCTTCTTGTTCTTGAGGCGTGAGTGATTCCCATCGTTCTAACTTAACCCAAGACGCGTCGGGAGAACGGTCAGCACCATTGGGTAAGTGAAACCCTGTAGAAGAGTCAAACACTATCCCTAGTCTGCTTTTACGGTTCCATAGCCAAAGTTGCCCTTCGATATCTATGTTTCGTTTTCCCGTATCGCTTCCTGTAGGAGGCATAATAATTAACTCTCCGGTAGCAGTTCTCTCTAGCCTTAAGTCTCGGTTCACGCTAGCAAGTTGCTGAAATTGCTCGTGACTGACTTTAAATGTTGTAGGAATGGTAATGCTGGGGTTAACCATAGGGGAAAGCCTCGCTTTAAGATTGGGCAGAAATTGCAGGCTATTACCTAATTTTATATGGCAGTCCTATGGAATTTTTGAACGAAAAATACGCTTCCACAGCCCCTACCTAAAAATACATAAAGTTACAGCACTACACGTGCAGATATGATTCCTTCTGCCTCTAGCACGGCTGCAACTCGTAAGATTAACGCTTCATTATAAGGTGCAGCTATTAACTGAACACCTAATGGTAGAGCATTTGAGCGTTGAACTGGAACTGATAAAACGGGCAAGCCAATAAAAGACAATGGTTGAGTAAAAACCCCTAAATGAGGACGGACAAGAATTTCCTCCCCATCTAAAATCATCGTTTGTTGTCCAATAAGGGGGGCTGAAATTGGTGTGGTGGGTGCCAGAATAATATCCACCTTTTGAAAAACTTCTTGGACGCGATCGCGAAACCATCGGCGAAAACGCTGTGATTGAATATACCAACTACTAGGAATGACTGCTCCAGCCAGAAAGCGATCGCGTGTCGCCGGATCAAAATCCTGAGGGCGTGATCGCAGCTTTTCCAAATGCAGATTTGCCCCTTCACAGGCTGTAATGATAAATGCTGCTGCACGGGCACGATGAGCTTCTGGGATTGTGATGTATTCAGTAACACCTAAAGCCTCAGCAACCTGAAAAACTGCCGCTAACGCTTCAGGATTTGCTCCTTTGACAAAATAGTCACCCGCAATCGCAATTCGCAGATCTGAAATATCGTCATGAGACAACAGAAATCTTGTTTCTACAGGAGGGTGCTTTGTACAAACCGGATCACGATCATCTTCCCCTTGAAGAACATCAAATACTGTAGCAATATCACGTACCGAACGGGCGAAAGGACCAATATGATCTAAGCTACTGGAAAATAAAATAGCTCCAGCACGAGACAACCGCCCATAAGTCGGTTTCAAGCCAAAAACACCACAAAAAGCTGCAGGAACACGAATTGAACCGTTAGTGTCAGAACCCAACGTCAAAGGAACCAAGCCACCACTCACAGCTGCGGCTGAACCACCAGAAGACCCACCAGCAACCCTCTGCACATCATGAGGGTTATGGGTAGGACCATAATGGGCATTTTCCGTAACAAAACCGTAGGCGAACTCATCCATATTTAGAGCGCCTACTAGTACTGCACCCGCTTGCTTCAGCCTTGCGATCGCGGTTGCATCTTGAGTCGCTGGGAGATTTTCCGCATGGATTTTTGCACCTGCAAGCGTTGTAATCCCGGCAATATCAAAGAGGTTTTTCACTGCAAAGGGCACCCCAGCGAGCAAACCAGGACTTTTCCCTTGGGCAATGTCGCTGTCAATTCGTTCTGCATCTATCAAAGCAGTTTCAGCAGTCACAGAGGTAAAACAATTGAGTTCATGATCGCGTGCTTCAATTCTTTGTAAAGCAGCTTTGGTAACTTCCACCGCACTCACTTTGCCCTCCTGTAGGGCTGTTACTATTGCCGTAGCATCAACTTGTTCTAAATTGATCAAACTTTCCTCCTAGAGATCCCCTCAACACTTAAAGTTACTTATAACTCAAAAGAGAAAGTGGGTGTTTATAGTGATGCTGTGTTGTGATAATAACTATTTTTATATTTGTACTATTTCAACTGATTGTTTTATGTATTTTATGTAAATAAAATATTTTTATGTACTTTATGTAAGTTAGTGAAAAAAGCCAAGTATGTTAAAGGCTGTTAAATATCTTATTTTCTGCCTATGTCCCATGCCCTATGCCTTATAATTTACAATGATTCTGTTAACATTGCTTGTTCAGTAATTTTTTCCAAATTTAAAAAACATTTAATATATAGTTTTGATTTTTAAATTATATTTTGTTTTTAATGTCTTGATGACAAATTGGTATTAAAACTCATGAAAATCGTAAATTAATGTTTGATAATAACTACAATTTGGCGATGGTAATTATTGAACGAATAAAAGCTATAAGCGTGAAAAGTGAATCTACACTTGAACGTTTTATATTTTGTTGCGCCTAGTTACATAATGACTCATTAGGAGAGATGATAATGGTAAGGGTAATTTTCTATGAAAAACCAGGCTGCAAAAATAATACCAAGCAAAAAACTTTGCTTGCAGCTGCAGGTCACGAGTTAGAAACTTACAATTTACTCAAAGAACCTTGGACACCTGAAAGATTACGCTTGTTTTTTGGCGATCGCCCTGTTGTGGAATGGTTTAACCCCACTGCTCCAAGGATCAAATCAGGCGAAGTCATTCCCGAAAAGATTGATACTGAAACGGCTTTAGCTCTCATGGTCAACGATCCATTGTTGATTCGCCGTCCTTTAATTCAAGTAGGCGATCATCATGAAGTTGGTTTTGATGTTGAAAAAATTGATAGTTGGATTGGCTTAAAACCTGTGGATGATTCTTTAAAGGAACTCAGCGAAAATTTGATCCAACAGGATTTACAAACTTGCGCTCATGGTCACCAGCACAGCCATGAGCATGGCTCTTGCAAACACCACTGAGTTGGTTAGAGTTCTTTAAACAGTTATTATAACCGCAGAAGGATGCAGATAGACACGCGTCAGGTAAACTATTACCCGCGTGCATCAGTGTTTGTCTGCGGTTAAATATCCAAAATAAAGAAGATGATACAACCCCAACGCATCGAACCAGGTCCAGGACAAGAATCAGTCTGGGACTATCCCCGTCCACCTCGCCTTGAGGATACCAGCAAACATATCCAAATCATTTTTAACGGTGTCACGATTGTAGACACCCATCATGCCAAACGCGTTTTAGAGACAAGTCATCCCCCTAGTTACTACATCCCACCCGCAGATATCAAAATGGAATACCTATTTGTAGAGCCACAATCTAGCTTTTGCGAGTGGAAGGGACGTGCTAATTACTACACAATCCGTGTCAGTGCTCAAGAAGCCAAGAATAGTGCATGGTTCTATCCCAATCCTACACCTACCTTTGCATCCCTGAAAGACTACGTGGCTTTTTATGCTCATTTGATGGATGCTTGCTACGTTGATGGAGAAAAAGTGCAGCCACAACCAGGAAACTTCTACGGTGGCTGGATTACTAGTGATATTGTTGGACCATTCAAAGGTGAACCTGGAACTTGGGGATGGTGAAATGCAAAATAGGTGAAACTCAAGGGTATGAGTAGGATGAAAATTGGTGTAAAACCATTGAAAAGTTTAAATTTTTGCCTCTTGTATTGCTTATCATAGTCATGACCCCTGAGAAAAATTACCTTAATCTAAAACCTAATTTCATATTTATAGGTTTATGACAAGCAGCGATGATAGCGTAAAGGCATTGCGAGAGGCATTGAAAGTTTCTCCTGATAACGTACCCCTCCGACAACATCTTGCAGATATTCTTTTGAGTCTAGGACAACCAGACCAAGCAGAGCAAGAATACCGTCAGGCTTTGGGATTGCAGCCCAATGTTGTCCAATTAAAACTAGGTTTAGCCAGGGCTTTTTATCAACAAGGCAAACACTCTCAATCTCTAGTGATTGTAGAAGACTTACTGAAACGTTCTGACTGTCCAGCACAAGCTTACTTGCTCCACGCTCGCTTGCTGCTGAATTCAGGTGCAGTCAAGCAGGCAGTTAGCCAGTACCAAAATGCGATCGCTCTCGATTCGTCCATAGCTGATCCTGATTTTGCTGAGCGCTTGGGCATTGGCAATGACAGTAACACAAACGATGTGGTAGACGGCAAAGTTCGTGCTGCAGCTTTTGACCCTCCGACTGTTGACGGTGATCCACCAGAACATCCGCAAATCTGCTTCCAAGATGTCGGAGGCATGGAGGCGGTGAAGGATGAAATTCGCCTGAAGATTATTTATCCATTATCACAACAAGAACTTTATAAAGCATACGGGAAAGCGATCGGTGGTGGAATTTTAATGTATGGTCCTCCCGGTTGTGGCAAAACTTATCTTGCTCGCGCAACTGCAGGTGAAATCAATTCCAGCTTTATCGCTGTAGGAATTAACGACGTCCTAGATATGTGGTTGGGGAACAGCGAGCGGAATTTGCATGAAATCTTTGCACAAGCACGACGCAATCAACCTTGCGTGCTATTTTTTGATGAAGTCGATGCCTTAGCCGCTAACCGCACTGATTTTCGTCAAAGTTCTAGCCGCATGGTGATCAATCAGTTTCTCTCAGAACTAGACGGAGTGAAAAATTCTAATGAAGGAATCCTAATTTTAGCGGCCACTAATGCCCCTTGGCACTTAGATTCAGCTTTTCGTCGTCCAGGACGCTTTGATCGCATTCTGTTTGTCCCACCCCCAGATGCAACTGCACGAGCAGCAATCTTACGACTGCTATGTCGTGGTAAGCCTGTGGATGAGATTGATTATGACTACGTCAGTAAAAAAACTGAGAATTTTTCTGGGGCGGATTTAAAAGCTGTCGTAGATGTGGCAGTGGAAAAAAAACTTTCTGAAGCCATTAAAGTCGGGATTCCCAAGCCACTGAATACGAAAGATTTGGTGTCAGCAATCTCACAGGTCAAACCTTCTACAAAAGAATGGTTTGCGACAGCTCGCAACTACGCGCTGTACGCCAATGAAGGCGGTTTATATGATGATATTTTAAAGTATCTAAAACTATAATGGGTGTACATTTTGAGCGAGCAAGACTGTTATTAGAGCAATCTCGCTACGAGATGGCACAAAAGGAACTACACCAAGCTTTGGCAAAATCGCCAAATGACGCTTTTGCACACGCTCTTTTAGGATTGTGCTTGAGTTATCAACAACAATATCAAGAGGCAACGAAAGAGGCAGAAACCGCTATTGGTTTAGCTCCTGACTCCCCATTCTCTCACTATATAATGGGGTTTATTCTCTGCGAACGCCAGAGATACACCACCGCTGAAAGCTCAATCTATCAAGCAATTCGGCTCAATCCTTACCAAGCTTCCTACTTCGCCCTCTTAGCAAGATGTAAGTACAATCAGAAACTGTGGCAAGAGGCTCTAGATGCTGCAACCCAAGGACTGACTTTAAACGCAGAGAATATAGAGTGTTTGAATTATCGTGCCCTATCACTATCACAATTAGGACGAGGACAAGAAGCACTTGCCGCTGCAGAAAGTGCGATCGCCCAGTCTCCCCAAGATGCAGCATCTTATGCTAGCAATGGTTGGATTTTACTCTCTCACGGCAAATCTCCACAAAAGGCGTTGGAGTGTTTTCGTGAAGCACTGCGCCTCAACCCTAACCTAGAATGGGCACGACAAGGAATTGTAGAAGCACTCAAAGCACAAAACCCCATCTACAGGTTGATGCTACGCTACTTCCTTTGGTCTTCTAGATTAGATAATCGCACCCGGTGGATATTCACCTTTGGTTTGTATTTCACTGTGCGGATTTTGTTGGTCAGCTTTGCTCAAACAGGTTTGATGCCATTGGTTTTGGTAGTGGTGATCGCCTACTTGCTATTTGTGATTCTCAGTTGGATAGCCGATCCATTGTTTACTCTACTGCTACGGTGGAATAAATTTGGACGCTTGGCACTTTCGGAAAAACAAATACAACAATCTAATTGGTGGGGTGCTTGTTTTTTAACTGCAATTCTCTCCTTGGTTATCTGGTTATTTACTAAAAATATGAGCGCTTTATTAGGCGCAATTATATTTGGTTTGTTGCTCATCCCCATAGCAGCTATTTTTCACTGCAGGCAAAGCTGGACAACAAGGGTAATGGCTATCTACACTATCGTTTTAGTAGTTTTAGGAATTAGCATCCTAATTTTGTCAATGACTAGTCAATCATTATGGTCTTTGCCAATGAGTATTTTCTTCATTGCCGCAGTGGTTTCTAGCTGGGTGAGTACATTGCTAGCAGGGATTAAGTTGCAAAAATAACTGAGTGCGAATAAATATAACTATGTTGGCTGTCTTTTGTTTTTCACACATGATCCATCCTCGATGATAAAGGACGGCCTTTACGAGTTAACTTTATTTGTACTGACTTATTGAATCGAGATTTGTCCTTTTTCTGCTGTCTAAACCAGATCATCATCAATGAATAAAATTGATCTAGCATTTACAAGCGCATTACAACAGGCTCAGTTAATCCGTACTCACCAAGTGTCACCCTTAGAGTTGGTGGAGATATATCTAGAACGCATTTCTAGCTTGAATCCTCAACTGGGAAGTTATTTTACAGTAACTGCAGAGCAGGCGATCGCAGAGGCCAAAGCCAAAACAGAAATGCTCACAACAACCGCAGAACTGCCGCCGTTTTTTGGGGTAACGGTTTCCATCAAAGACTTAACTGCTGTGGCAGGTGTCCCTTGTACCTATGGAAATCCAGCATTACTGAATAACATCCCTGAGTATGATGATGGTGTAGTGACACGAGTGAAGCAAGCTGTGTTTATTATTCTAGGAAAAACAGCAACTTCCGAAATTGGTTCATATCCTTACACTGAACCTACAGGATTTCCTCCAGCTAGAAATCCTTGGAATTTGGAATACACTCCTGGCGGTTCTAGTGGAGGTGCGGCAGCAGCCCTAGCAGCAGGATTGTGCGCGATCTCCCTAGGTTCTGATGGTGGTGGATCAATTCGTGGACCTGCAGCGTGTTGTGGTTTGGTGGGGATCAAGCCATCACGAGGACGGGTGTCTCAGGCACCAGTAGGCGATCGCCTGAGTGGTCTGGCAACAAAAGGACCTTTAGCACGTACAGTTGCTGATGCGGCTGCATTATTAGATGTCATTTCTGGTTATGTCACAGGTGATCCCTACTGGCTACCTGATCCAGAACCATCATTTCTTGCCACCACTCAGCAAAAACCTGGGAATTTGCGAATTGCCTATTCTACTAGTATCCCCCCCTTAGGAAAAGCAGATGCCAACTGTGAGCAAGGTGTTTTGCAAACAGTTCAGTTATTACAAGAACTTGGTCATACAGTTGAAGAAAGAAACCTAGACTTTAGTGGGTTGGTGGAGCCATTTCAATTTGTTTGGCAATCTGCGGTAGGTGCATCAGGTCTTCCTGGTGATGCACTACAGCCTATGAACCGCTGGCTGCTAGCACAAACAGGGTCTGCTGGTGAGTATCTCCAAGCACTCTCACAACTACAAATAGTAGCACGACAAATTGTGGCGTTTTTTGACACAGTCGATGTCTTGGTGTTGCCAGTTTATCTACATTCTCCGATCCGCATTGGAGAATGGGCACAATTGAGTCCTGAAGAAACATTGCAAAAAATTATTCATTGGATTGCTCCTTGTCCAGCAGCTAATGCGACAGGACAACCTGCGATCGCACTTCCTGTGGGTTTTGATTCTCTTGGTTTACCAATTGGCATACAGTTGATCGGACGTCCCGCAGATGAAGCTACCTTGATTAGGCTAGCAGCACAACTAGAAGTTGCTAAACCGTGGATTGATTATCGTCCTGGGTTGTAGGGAGTGGGGAGTTAGGAGTTAGGAATGGGGAGAGAAATTACTTCCTTGTCCTCCTTATCCTCCTTGTCTCTCTTGTCTTGTTTCAAGAGTTGCTGTGGAATTTTAGCCAGGAGTAAACAAGTTGCCACATTGTTTAAAGAACGGCTTAGGTGGGTCTCGCCCACCTACCTGTGCATCTGGGGTTAGATTTTAAATCAACCCTTTTTTAGCCAACTGAACATTGCGCGCAAATTTTTGCCGACATCCTCAATCGGGTGTTCTGCTTCTTGACGACGCATAGCGGTAAATCCAGGTTTACCAGATTGGTTTTCAAGAACAAATTCTCTGGCAAATTGCCCAGATTGAATTTCTTTGAGAATTTGACGCATTTCAGCTTTAGTTTGCTCGTTGACAATTCGCGGTCCACGGGTGTAGTCGCCATATTCAGCAGTATTGGAAATGCTGTCACGCATTTTGGCTAAGCCACCTTCTACAACTAAGTCAACAATCAATTTGACTTCGTGGAGACATTCAAAATAGGCCAATTCTGGCTGATAGCCGGCTTCTACCAAAGTTTCAAATCCTGCTTTAATTAGGGCACTCAAACCGCCGCACAAGACTGTTTGTTCGCCAAATAAATCGGTTTCTGTTTCTTCGCGGAAAGTTGTTTCAAGAATACCTCCACGAGTACCGCCAATACCTTTAGCGTATGCCATTGCACGATCGCGTGCCTGACCGCTGGCATCTTGATAAATTGCAAATAGACAAGGTACTCCTTGCCCTTGTTCATATGTTCGTCGTACTAAATGCCCCGGTCCTTTTGGTGCTACCATCACTACATCTACATAAGAAGGTGGCACGATTTGACCAAAGTGAATATTAAAGCCGTGCGCAAAAGCTAAAACATTCCCTTCTTCCAAATAAGGTTCAATTTCGTTTTTATAAATTGTTTTTTGTACCTCATCTGGTAACAAAATCATAATCAAGTTAGCAGACTTAGCCGCATCTGCTACATTCTTAACAGTTAACCCAGCAGCTTCAGCTTTTTCTACTGATTTACTGCCCGGATATAGCCCGACAATGACATTTATGCCACTATCTTTAAGATTGAGGGCGTGGGCGTGACCTTGAGAACCATAACCAATGATGGCAATGGTTTTATTTGCCAAAAGGTCTAAATTAGCATCTTCATCGTAGTACATCCGGGCCATAGGAGCGTCTCCAGTTAGCAAGTGTTGTGAATCATTGCAAATGTGTTATTTTACCTTACATCTTGCACTTGCCTGATGTGCTATTTAGTTTCCCGACAGTCCCGCAACTGCCCGTCCTACGATTAGAAGCCGTGGGCTTTCTGCTTTAATTGTTGTAATTGATGCTAGTTGCTCCCTTGTCTAAAGATCTACACAAATAAAGAACCCTCCCAACTCCTCGAGTTTAAAGGTTTGGGAGGTTCAAATGTTGCAGCAAAAAGTGAATTATTATTTAGTTAACAACCAATAGGTTAACTTAAAGTTAACGTTTGGTTAAATCTTAGTAAATTGTCACAATAAAGATACACTAGCCCGAGTATGTAATCACCCAGACTCTGATATAATAGTATGCTATGCACATGTTCTATAGATCGCACTCACGGGATTGATGAGGGTCTAGCAAATTCTATGGAGTTGTGTGCTTTGGTTAAGGGAACTCCAATTTCATTTGTGTTGCTATTGATCTGGGCTTTCGCTTGTGGGCGAAACTCAATAACATCACGTTTAATCGTGAGATCGTAATTACCAAAAAAGTCATGACCGAGAAGTCCAGTTTCTAAGTCTGAGCCTGCGATCGCTACTGCAATTTGGTTGACTCTAGCACCACCAACTTCAATAGAGTCTATGTAGCCAATGGGAAATTCTACGGCTTTAGAGCTAGCAGTGTTTGCCTTCGCTTTACCTACAGGTATCACACCCAAAGCATCTGCCATTTTCTGATTGATCACAGTACCACTAGCTCCTGTATCCAAGATCATCTCAAATTGCTGATCGCCATTGAAAGTGACTTCAATAATTGGTGTTCCTCCAACTCGCCGTTTAATTGGAACGATAAAAACTTGCTGCTGGTTCAGGCGTTCTGGAGGGGAGAAAGTCATGCTTGATGGTTGTTTTTCTTGTCCAGATAACGGAGAACACTTGCGTATTCTTGCAGACACAGCTGAGCAAACAGTTCTTGATGGACATCTACTGAAATGATCAAAGCGAATATTGCTACATTCGGCTGTTTGTTGTGGTAAGGTAATATTTGGTGCAGAAGATACTCGGGGAACTGCAATGACTACCCTTTTTGTATTTCGGGAATGAGTAGCTTGCCGTTGCGCATATTTAAGTTGACGCTGGAATTCTGTGATTTTTGTTTGGGCACTTGAAAAATAGGGACTATCTACAGGCACTCTTTTCAAGAGTGCGATCGCTTCCTGAAACTGGCTTGCCACTAAACTCCAATCTTCTATAGAGCGAGCTGATTGACTTATACTGAAAGCACTGGTAGCTTTATCTAGTCCTTGTTCAAAAGAATCTGATTCTAATCGAGACTGTGCCCTTGTGCTCGGTATTGGACTGGCGATTGGTACTGTTGTGGTAGCAGGATTTGCTGCATCTGTCTTATCGAGCAGTGCATGCTGTTTTTTTTCAATAAACGCAGTAGGCTGCTTGTCTTCTCTACAGCCAACAGCCAGAGTTGCTAGTGTGGTAGATAGAAAAATCAGCGCTACACGGGATAAAAGAAACTGATGCATAATTACCAGTTATTGTAACTGTCTAGCCTTGTTCAAATCTACAGCAGTTGCTTGTTTCTCCTTAAAGATTTGGTATTTTTTTCTTTTTAATTTTTAATTAATAAGTTGGTAATTTCAAAACAATTCATTCATGGCATAATTATCATTTATACTATCAACCCAATTAAACAAATTAAGGCATAGAGCATGGGATAGAGAAATCACTGATAGTGCCCACAGCTGAATGCCTTGCTAATGAAAAGCCTATGTCCCTGTTTGACGCAATACCGGCTCTACTGGTGATGGCAGATGGAACTGCTTATCATGGTTGGTCTTTTGGTGCTATTGGCACCACCATTGGGGAAGTGGTATTTAACACTGGCATGACCGGGTATCAAGAAGTGCTAACTGACCCTAGCTATTGCGGTCAAATAGTTGTTTTTACCTATCCTGAACTGGGAAATACTGGAATCAATCCAGAAGATGACGAATCAGAGCGACCGCAAGTGCGAGGTGTCATTGCTCGGAATATTTGTTCTCGACCAAGTAACTGGCGATCTACACAATCCTTGCCTGACTACCTAAAACAACACCAAATATCGGGTATTTATGGCATTGATACCCGCGAACTTACTCGCAAAATCCGTCTATGTGGAGCCATGAATGGGGGTATTTCTACATCCATTCTTGATGAGGCTGAACTGCTAGAACAAGTCCTAGCAGCACCTGAGATGAAGGGATTAAATCTTGTTCGTGAAGTCACGACTTCAACCGTTTATGAATGGTCAGATCCCACAACCTCTTGTTGGGAATTCAACCCAGAGGTTGTGGCAAATTCTGATGAATCCTTCACTGTGGTTGCCTTAGACTTTGGTGTTAAACGCAATATTCTGCGCCGCTTAGCAAGCTATGGCTGCCGCGTCATTGTTGTGCCTGCGCACACAACTGTAGAGGAAATTCTTGGATATAATCCAGATGGAATCTTCCTATCTAATGGTCCTGGCGATCCTGCGGCTGTCATTGAAGGCATTGAAACTACCAAGGCATTGCTTTCATCTGATAAGCCTATATTTGGAATTTGTATGGGACACCAAATTATAGGTCATGCACTTGGAGCAGAAACCTTCAAACTTAAATTTGGACATCGCGGTTTGAATCAGCCTGCAGGTTTAAAGCGACGGGTAGAAATTACTAGCCAAAACCACAGTTTTGCTATTGACCCAGACACTCTACCAACCAATGTTGTGGAGATCAGCCATCTCAACTTAAATGATCGCACCATTGCTGGGTTACGTCATAAGTCCCTACCTGTTTTCTCTGTTCAGTATCATCCAGAGGCAAGTCCTGGTCCTCACGATGCTGATTACCTGTTTGAGCAGTTTGTTCAAGCAATGCGAGCAGCACGACAAGCAGAATCTGTAGGAAGTAGGTAAAAATGAGGGAAGGTTAGCCTCTTAGAGAGTTGTAGACAATCTGCACAAAAACCATCTATACTTGAGCGTTCACCATGACGATGAGGAGGGAATTATTGCTGAGCCACTTAATCTAACTGTAAGCCTGAGAGGCACGCGCGAAGTTCGGGATAACTGTCAGCTATTTCGCCTCACAGGGTTGTTAGACGCTTTTTCGGAACCGACATTTCGCAAGGTACTTGGTGGGAAAATTGATGAGGGACCAAAGCATATTATTCTGGATCTCTCACAGATCGACTTTGTTGATAGCTCTGGCTTGGGTGCTCTTGTGCAGCTCGCCAAGCATGCGCAAACCGCCCAGGGTACTTTACAAATTGTCTCTAATGCCCGTGTAACTCAAACAGTCAAGCTTGTTCGCTTAGAGAAGTTTCTCTCCCTGCAACCAAATGTTGAAGCGGCTCTAGAAAACATCCCTTAGCTTGATTGTTTGATTAGAATTTAATCTAGCTATCCGAGATTTTAATCTGGATAGCTTAATTTTTGTCATAGGACATACAGAGCAAGATTTTGTGGATAAAAAAGATAAAATAAGACAGTAGCTTTTTTAGCTTTGATTATGCTTGGTAGACCAACACAGCAGTCTTAGGGCAGAATAAATCTACTTATAGAAAGTCCCCAATCTAGCCTGTGAGGAATGATTAAGTTGTGAAATCAAAGGAGGAAGAGCTAGAAAATGAACAGAATGAATCTGTTAACCAAGATTCATTTAAGTGTCAAGTATTAAGGGTAACCACAGAACAGTTATCTCAACAGATTTCCCAGGTACAACTGCAACAAATATCCCCTACTGCTTTAGCTTATTTGGGAGATGCAGTTTATGAACTATATGTTAGGACGTTTTATCTGCTACCACTACAACGACCAGAAGCTTATCATCGTTTGGTAGTGGCACAAGTCAGAGCAGAAGCTCAAGCACTGCACTTGCGATCGCTCAATCCTCATCTGTTGGATCACGAGCAAGAAATTGTCCGACGGGGTCGTAATGCAGCGACAGGACGCCCTAAGCGTGTTGATCCCGAAACATATCAACAGGCAACCAGTTTAGAAACCCTAATTGGCTACCTGTATCTCACCGATGCTCAGCGATTAAACGAACTGTTACAAAAACTGCATTTTGAAAAATAGAGGGAAATAAACTCCCACTCTTCCAGAATCAATTGAGTAGGTTCGGTCAAGCGAGCTCATTAAGGATGCCTGCTCATACGCTCACACCAAAACTCTTATGACAACCAATAAACCAAGAAAAATCAAATCCGCTGGCGAAACGAATAGTAGGCAGCCCATAAAAATCAAGGGTAAGCGTATCGTTTCTAATCCCACGCGTAATCGTAGAAAGGAGAACGATGCCTCCGTTGTTCCAACTAATTCGCGTCCAGTACAAAGTCGTTACAACCCCAATTCCTCTGTATCTAGAAAACAAACACCACCACCAGAAGATACGGATCTGATCTACGGTCGCCATCCAGTGTTAAGCGCATTGGAAAGCCAGCGTCGTCTGAATCGGATTTGGATCACTCCCCGTCTTCGCTACGATCCGCGCTTTCACTCACTCATTCTCCAGGCAAAAGAAAATGGCACCATCATTGATGAAGTTGAACCAAAGCGCTTAGACCAAATCACATCTACGACACATCATCAAGGAGTCGCAGCACAAATTGCCCCATATGCCTACATTGATTTAGGCGAGTTAATTACACAAGCACAATCTGTCAACGATCCAGTTATTGTTGTTGCTGATGGCATCACTGACCCACACAATCTAGGAGCTATTATTCGCACGGCAGAAGCCATTGGTGCTCAAGGATTGGTGATCCCGCAACGTCGAGCTAGTGGGATCACTTCTACGGTAATGAAAGTAGCAGCTGGTGCTCTAGAAGACTTTGCTGTTGCTAGAGTCGTGAATCTGCAACGAGCCTTGGAAGAATTAAAAGCCGCTGGCTTTTGGATTTATGGTACTGCTGCCACAGCTAGTGCTCCACTACATACAGTCAACTTCAGTGGTCCTATCGTTCTGGTTGTAGGTGCAGAAGGTGAAGGTCTTAGTATGTTGACACAACGTTCTTGTGATGCCTTAGTGTCGATACCGCTGCAAGGTAAGATCCCCAGCCTCAATGCCTCAGTAGCAACGGGAATGGCGCTTTATGAGGTTTATCGTCAACGCTGGCAGAATACTCTACACTTCGATAAATTAACAAAAATTTCTTTGAAAACAGAAGAATAAAAGAGTATAAAGAAATGTAAAACACATAAAATTAGTAGCATATTGTTTAGCACACTGTACTACATTTAGAAATCAGCGAAAACCATGAAAACCATTTGGAATAACTTCAAGGAATTGTTGATTAATACACTCGATAGCTTTGGTTTAGCTTGGTGGGTAGAGATTGCGACACAAAATCCACGTTGTACTTACTATTTCGGGCCATTTCTAAGTTCTACAGATGCCAAAACGGCGATTAAAGGCTATGTAGAAGATTTAGAACAAGAAGGAGCGCAGGGAATTGCAATAAATGTCAAGCGTTTTAAACCAAATACCCTAACAATTGCTGATGACTTGGGGGAAAGGATTGACCGCAAAGTAAGGCCTGCCTTTAGCGGTCAAATTTAATCACACTTCATAGGCTAATTTAAGGTCAATAGTCAACAATTTCTTTTAGATTGACTATTGACTGTTGACTACCTGCGGATGCTCAAAAAACCATTTGTCAATGTCTTTGAGTACAACATCAGGAATTTCCCATGGGAAAAGATGAGCTGTATTTGGGTAGCAATGAAACTGACAATCTCTGAGGTATTGAGATGTCTCTCGACTTGATTCAGATGTGATGTGATAGTCTTGAGCACCACTAAGTACCAAACTAGGACATTGAATTTTCTGCAGATCTATAAGTCGGTCATACATAGAGCTCATTGCAGTATACAAAGCACGAGTAGCAGCACCAGAGGTTTGTAAATAGGCTGGCACTGCCTCTGTGGCAATGTAGCGGTAGGCTGTGGGAGTGTGTTGTTGAATGAGGTAGCGTAAAAGCGATCGCTTACCAAATGTTTCAATGTTCCATTGCCAGTCAGGTTGTATATAGCTCAATAAAGAGGCTATCCCAGTGTATAAATTATCTTGCCAACTCACAGGTGGATGGTTACCTCTAGGTTTAGCAGATGTAGCAACTAAAATTAGCCCTGTGATCCGCTGTGGAAGTTTCATGGCCAACTCCATTGCCAGAATCCCACCTAGTGACCAGCCTAATATCAGACATTTTTCCAACTCAAAGCGGTTTAAAAGTGCTTCTAGATCTATCAAATGATCACTCATCTCAAAATTGCCATGAAAGCGACTTTTCCCATAACCTCGTAGATCTGGAGCAAAAGTTTGAAATTTTTGTGATAAGTGATTTGTGAAGACAGAAAGACTAGAACCAGAACCAGGATGACCATGTAGACAGAGAATTGGAAAACCTTGACCTTGAACCTGGACGTTAAGAGCTACAGCTGAAGACTTATGCATTGAAATTAAGTAAGAATAAACGATGATTTGTTAGGGCTGGGCATATCACGTGATTTTCTCAATATATTCACCTGCATAATCAATCACGCACATTTGCCTATATTTGCTATGAACCCCAAAAGCAACCCCTGCCACTTTAAAAGCAGGGTTAAACAGATTTTCCCTGTGACCCCGATCAGGCACACCATCGTCAATAATTAACTGCATGACAATATCCTGTGCTGTATGAGAGCCGTAGGTAATGTTTTCTCCAGCAATAGCTAGCCACTTACCATAACGATTGATACGCATAAAGGGATCGCTTTTATCACTGCCATAATGACCAATGATACCTTTTGCTCCTTGATCCTTAACATGATCCCGAGCTGCTAAAGACATTCCTTTAGATACTGTTAACGGTCCTACAGGTTGAACTGATTTGAGAAAAGCGATCGCCTCATCAACTGCTTTAACTCCTTCTTTTGTTTGTAGATAAACATGACTAGAGATTTTGACGCGGTTCCCTTCAAAGTGCTTTTTATAGTTTTCTAGTAAAGTCGCGTAAGCTCTAGGATTTGTTCTTGCTTTGTTCATTTCCACAATGACTTGCTCCTCAAGAGGTGAAAGGGATCTCACCCGTGCTAGCGAATGCGGATGTTTAGGAGAATTGTCAGGCACAGATAAGTACGACGCAATTCTTGTATGACAGGATGTTGCTATTAAGGAGATTAGAGCAAATCCCCAAAACCCCATCCAGCGCCTCAATAGTCTCATAAGTTTTTATATGGGCTCTCTGCAGAGAATAGACAATACTAATCCTAGATGAGTTGCAAAAATTACAACTCTCAGAAACTCAGTTTCTCCAAGAAACCGGGTTTCTCGTTTCTCACGAATAATTTAGGATTGCTAGAATTTGATTCTGAAGAATTTATTCTTCTTTCGTTACCATTAGGAAAAACGAAAAATTCACTTGAAACTAAGCTATTGAATAAAAGAAAACAACCACGAGCAATCACTACGTGTTTTTTTCATTTTATAAAAACTTATTGAGATACGGCAATCTACTTGTCTACATCAGAGTGCGACTTTATATGTTGCAATTCTTTTGTTATAATTGCAAAATACACAGATAACAATAAAAACAGAAAAATACCTTCCATAAAGAAGCCTCCTCGCGGAAGTTAGTATTTTTATGAGTAACTAAGCATTGATGGAAGTTGTAATGAAGACTTCAACGCCTCTTGACGTATTTCCATATTTTTTCCAATAAGTTTTTAATAGGGTGACCTAGTTACCTATTCCGTTTACAGTTAAAAATGTGAAGTTTTCTAACCTTGAGTTGTGCTTTCTTCTGAGATACCAACAATCAACGCTCTTAAACAACCCACAAGTTCTGCTTGGGTAGAACAAGCAATATCTAACTTGGATACGATCTTACTTGACCACGCCCAATGTGAACGTAAAGCTGCTGGGGTAGCGTTAAACTTAATTTTTCGCTACCCTTCCAACGCAAAAATGGTACGAGACTTGACTAAAATTGCTCGTGAAGAACTAGAGCATTTTGAGCAGGTCAATCAATGGCTAGAACGCCGCAATATTTCTATGCGTCCTCTGACTCCACCTCCCTATGGTGCTGGGTTGAAAGCACAGATTCGACCCCAAGAACCTCATAGGTTCTTAGATTCTTTACTTATCAGTGGTCTGATCGAAGCTCGCAGTCACGAACGTTTGGGATTGCTTGCACAGCACTGTCCTGAATTAGAATTAGCCAAGTTTTATCGCAGCTTGATGGCGTCTGAGGCTCGTCACTATGGTGCTTACTGGATTTTAGCTGATACCTACTTCGACCGTAATATCTTTATGCAACGTCTGGAGGAATTGGCAATCGTTGAAAGCGATTTGCTTGCTACTCTACACTCAGAACCAAGAGTCCACAGCTAGCTGATAGTAAACGCTCACTCATGATTCCTCAGTATTATCGAGATTTTTTGATTCGTAACTGGCAAGAGAGCGATCGCACTCTTGCGGCAGAAATTATCAAGTCTGTCTTGCAGGAATATGGTCTAAATTGGGAGCCTAAGGGCGCAGACCGTGATGTATTACAGGTAGAAGAGTACTACTTGGCGCGTGGAGGGGAATTTTGGGTCATTGAATACCAAGACAAACTTGTTGGAACTGGGGCATACTATCCCATTCTACGTGGGGAAAAAGCTGTAGAAATTCGCAAAATGTATCTTTTAGAAAGTGTTAGGGGTTTTGGATTAGGAAAACATTTGCTACAGCAACTAGAACTTGCGATCGCAAGTCGTGGTTTTCAACAAATTTGGATTGAAACTGCTAGCGTTTTGACCCAAGCAGTCAAGCTCTATGAAAACAACGGCTATAAAATAGCCACAGGTGTAGAAACACCTCGTTGTGATCTGGTATACGTCAAGTTAGTAGAGTCTCATTCAGACTGACCAAGAGGTTTTTGAATCCATTGAGGAGTGAGAGTCCTCGAGGGTTAGACCCCATCGACGGACTATCCAACACTCCAGTATAGTAGTGGTTTCACTAAAACGACAACAACTTCGCCAGGGTTTTTTACTGTGTTCCCTGGCGCTTTCATTTTTATAGATGCTTTTTGCTTCTCGCTTCACAAAAACCGAGAGTATCACTCCGGAAAAACCTCTGTTGACCTGTAACAGGTAATCAGTTAACTTAAGCAGTCAGAAGCATCTTTCTTTTTGTAAAGTCAATGAACAAAAAATTAAAACTTGCTTTACTTGCCAGTCCCACAATATTTAGCTCTCTCATGGCTATGGTGGGTGTTGTCAGTCCTGCTCATGCAGCTTCGCCAGTCATTCGGATGAAAGACGGTGAAGCGTGTGTCCGTCATCCCCATATCAGTTATCACAAGTTTGTGTGTATGCGGGTTCAAAAGACAGATCAAATATCTCACGCTCAGCCTGCGTCTCAAGTCAATGAGGCACAACCATCAGACAAAAACGTTGCCATGCTTGACTTTACAGCAGCAGACAGCGATAAAGCGATCGCCTTATTTGGCTGCGACTGTCCATATTGCATGAATGCTCTACGCGCTCTGCAAGGTCAGGCACCAATGGTGTATTAGGATTTCATCTTTTACTTTGAGGTTGTAGTAAAAAGCCTGAACGACTTGACAAGGTAGTAGCCATACCATGAGAAAGCGTTAGTTTCATTTTGATTCGAGCTCGTTCAGTCTTAGATAAAAAAATACTTGTCAAGTGGTTGCTGCTCAGATATATAGATACAATAGTCATCAAAGCCTGGACAGAACTTAACTCATGACGCCTTCTCAAGAAGTAGACACTCCAACGTCTCCCGCTATCGATGTGGAAGGATATGACGACCAAGCAATTGATCCTCTTGATGAGTTGCCTGGTGAAGTAGAAATGTCACTCTTCGACCACCTGGAAGAACTGCGACAGCGGATATTTTATGCGCTGATTGCTGTAGCAGTAAGCGTTATAGGTTGTTTTATTATTGTCAAACCAATTGTCCAGTTGCTAGAAATACCCGCGCAGGGAATAAAATTTCTCCAACTTGCTCCAGGAGAATATTTTTTTGTTTCTCTGAAAGTGGCTGGTTACAGTGGATTGGTACTTGCCAGCCCCTTTGTGCTTTACCAAATCATCCAGTTTGTTCTTCCTGGACTGACACGCCGCGAACGTCGGTTACTAGCACCTGTGGTTTTGGGGTCGAGTATTCTATTTTTGGTAGGTTTAGTATTTGCATACCTTTTGTTAATACCAGCTGCTTTAAGATTTTTCATTAGCTATGGTGCAGACGTAGTAGAACAACTTTGGTCAATAGAAAAGTATTTTGAATTTGTATTAGTGTTATTATTCAGTACTGGTTTGGCATTTCAAATTCCCATTATTCAACTATTGCTTGGTGCTTTGGGAATTGTCTCTTCAGAAAAAATGCTTTCTGGTTGGCGCTATGTCATTGTTGGAGCAGTGGTTTTAGGTGCGATTATCACACCTTCTACAGATCCCCTAACTCAAAGTCTTTTGGCTGGGGCAATCATGGGATTATACTTGAGTGGAATTGGTTTAGTTAAATTAGTAGGTAAATAACCAATTATTCAAGAGTAAATGATTAACACTTAAGAGAGAATGCTCTCTCTTTTTTTTTGTGTATTCTACCTTGGTCTGAGTATTTGGGTTTTTTACTACTCTACCAACCATTCCACGGAGCGTTCCCCCAAATCTAGAGGAATACTAACTGCTTTGCCTAATCGAGGACGTTCTCTTGTTTGTTTAATAAATATTTGTACCTGCGTTGTTCCACCCATGGCATTTAGATAATTAGCAATACTGTCTAGATGTTCTTGGTATTCTGCCTCACTCAAAGGGAAAGAAGCTTGCTCTAAATATTTCCACATCACTTGGAGAAAGATCTTGCCCTGTGTCCGACGTAACTGGACATCATATGAGCGTCCCCACTTATCAAGCAACAGTTGATGTAATTCCTGTCCTGTCATGGCTTTTCTCAATTATATTTTACATTTAGTTATGATGTTAAGTTCCATTGCTCCAGTATGATAAGGATATAAAGAAATGTAATGCTCCTAGGAAAGATGCTAGAAATGTCTTTGAAGAGGGAATTCTTGCATCGTTAGGGTCTTAGAATCAAAAGACTTGAGTTTTTCGATTATTAAAACTCTTGTCAAATTTGTTAACAAACACACGAAAAACCCTTGGATTATGGCTCAATTTTCTGAATCAGCTGACGTGCCCGATATGGGGCGTCGTCAATTCATGAATCTTCTCACTTTTGGTACTGTCACTGGAGTCGCTTTGGGAGCATTGTATCCCCTTGTCAAGTATTTTATTCCACCAGCAGCTGGTGGTACAGGTGGTGGAACAACAGCAAAAGATGAGTTGGGCAACGATGTCAGCCTTAGCAAGTTTTTAGAAAGCCATAATGTGGGCGACCACATTCTTGTTCAGGGACTCAAAGGTGACCCAACTTATATTGTGGTAGACAGTAAAGAGGCGATCGCTGATTACGGTATTAACGCTGTATGTACCCATCTGGGTTGCGTTGTTCCCTGGAATGTCGCGGAACAGAAGTTTAAGTGCCCTTGTCATGGTTCTCAATATGATGCAACAGGCAAGGTAGTTCGTGGTCCAGCACCATTGTCTCTTGCTTTGGCTCATGCCAAACCAGAAGATGACAAAATTGTCCTCACCCCATGGACAGAAACTGACTTCCGCACTGGTGAACCACCTTGGTGGTCTTAAAAAGTTAGGAGTTAGGAGTAAAGACCTCTTTACTCGTTGCTCAGTTTATTTTGATGTTCATCGCATGAGTTGTTGCCTTACAGAGATGAGAAAAGCTTGTACAATAGCGAGGTTTGCTCGCAGTGCTAGAGCAATCATGAACACATTGCTCATAGCGATCGCCACTGTGACATTTTTCTTCAGCAGCGATCTAGTCCTTCCCCAATCCGCTGCAGCATATCCATTCTGGGCTCAGCAAACATATCCTGAAACTCCTCGCGAACCAACCGGAAGGATTGTTTGTGCTAACTGTCACCTAGCAGCAAAGCCTACTGAAGTCGAAGTTCCACAATCAGTACTACCTGACACGGTTTTTAAAGCTGTGGTTAAAGTTCCCTACGACACACAAGTGCAACAGGTGGGTGCTGACGGTTCCAAAGTCGGCTTAAACGTCGGTGCTGTACTGATGTTGCCAGAAGGTTTCAAGATTGCTCCAGAAGACCGGATTCCCGAGGATATCAAGGAAGAAATCGAGGGTCTCTATTACCAACCCTACAGAGAAGACAAAGAGAACATCGTTATTGTTGGACCTTTACCTGGTGAACAATATCAGGAAATTGTCTTCCCCGTTCTTTCTCCTAACCCTGCAACCGACAAGAACATCCACTTCGGCAAATATGCTGTACATGTAGGTGGTAACCGGGGACGTGGACAAGTTTACCCCACTGGCGAAAAGAGCAACAACAATGTTTTCACCGCTCCCGCTGCTGGTACCATTAAGAAGATTGCCAAAGAGGAAGACGAAGACGGTAACGTCAAATATGTAGTCAGCATCGAGTCTGAACCTGGCAAAGTGGTAACCGAGACGATTCCCTACGGACCAGAACTGATAGTTTCCGAAGGGCAAGCAGTCAAGGCTGGAGAAGCTTTAACAAACAACCCCAATGTTGGTGGCTTTGGTCAAGATGACACAGAAATTGTCCTGCAAGATGCTAACAGAGTTAAATGGTTAATAGCTTTCATTGCACTCGTGATGTTAGCTCAAGTTATGTTGGTCCTCAAGAAGAAGCAGGTCGAAAAAGTCCAAGCTGCCGAGATGAATTTCTAAATCTCAGCTTGATTGAATATTTAATTGGAGACAGGTATTTTGCCTGTCTTTTTTTCAAATAAGCTCTTATAATGCTGCTTGAAAAACTTGTTCAGCTGTTATATTTAGGTTTGGAAAAACAACTGATTGAAGTTGTTCATTACCACGGAATTTAGTAACTTGATACTCTCCTTCAACTAATACATAAACTAATATTGTAGGTTGTTTAGGATTCCCAATAAATCGTCTACCACCCAAAGCAGCAAAATCTACAATCCAATACTCCGGAATCCCAATCTCTTCGTATTCACCAAATTTTAGAAAATAATCATCTCGCCAATTTGTGCTCACAACTTCTACTACTAATGGAATTGATGCTGCTTGAGATACAGTAGAGGATTTTTTCCAAAGTGGTTCATTCACTAAGTTAGGACGATTTAATAACAACACATCTGGCACATAACCAGATTTTTTATCAACCGCTTTAACTAATACTTGACCTGGAATCGAATAAGCTAGGTTGAAACGAGAAATTTCCAAGTTAAGTTCTCTAATCAGAAATGCTCTGACCAACTCATGTTCTCCTGTTGGCTGCATCTCTACTATTACCCCCTTATGTAATTCATATCTACCATTTTCTGGTTTCCACTCTAGAAATTCCTCAAAAGTAACTGTTTCTGGGAGAGCTTGATACATGGCAGCATATCCTTAATCTTTGAGCATGCAAAAATTTCAGATTTTCTTCTATCTTTACATTTAAAATCCGTGATACGTTCTTTTAGCGAGATATTGCATCAGAAGCAACGAGAAACTAAAAAAGTTAATGAGAATTAACCAAAATACTGCCAAGCATGATCTGTGGGGTAACAACTGGAAATTTATTCTGTTGCTGTGGTTGTGCAGTCGAGTGTTAATTGTCACAGCCATGCTGTGGATTGCACCAACAATATCAGGTTCTCACCAAGTCAACGCTTGGGGTTGGGAGGCTTTTACTCGTTGGGATGGTCTTTGGTATCAGCGAATTGCGACTTCTGGGTATGAGTACGCCAGGGATCATCACCCCCATTCTGTAGCCTTTTTTCCGATCTTTCCATTAATAAGTAAAGCAGTGATGGCACTGGGTTTACCGTTTGCTATTGCAGGAACATTAGTCAACAATCTAGCATTCTTGGGAACGTTATTTGTTCTGTATGGTTGGGTTGTGCAGCGCCATGGAGTTGAGGTTGCACGGTGGACGGTGGCTTATTTGGTTTGGTGTCCTCTGTCACTGTATGGTACGGTGACTTACTCTGAGGGAATGTTTTTGCTGTTAAGTACTCTGTCATTACGAGCCTTCGACAGAGAGAAGTATTTTTGGGCTGCTGGCTGGGGTGCTTTAACAACAGCAACTCGAATACCTGGAGTGATGCTTATCCCAACATTTCTATTTTTAGCCTATAAAGAGCGTCGTTCTGTGATCGCCTACATCACAGTAGCAATCACAAGTCTCGGATTCATTCTCTACACCGGATATTGTGCAATTCAATTTGGCGATCCGTTGGCGTTTCTCCATACTCAATCTGGCTTTGGACACCGTTCTTCTGTAGGGTTTGACTGGCAACATTGGGGGCTGAATTTTATTTATGGCACACTTGGTCCAGTCAATTGGGATCGTTGGTCACTCAAAGATCCATTTCATCCAGTTCAATTTGCTGCTATTTGTGCTGGAGGTTATTTACTGTGGCGATATCGTTCTCAACTGCAACGTTTTGCCATAACTTGGATTAGTTTTGTGTTATTTGTTTGGCTATGGTTGTTGTGGGGGGATGGTTTTGTCAAAACTTATATGGTGATTGGTGGTGGTTATCTCCTGTGGCATTTTCGTCAAAAACTTCGTCCTGTTGTCTTCATTTATGGCGTTTTTTCCTTGTGGCTGGTTTTGTTCGCAGGAAGCATAGTCGCCTCGGAACGCTTTGCCTTTGGGATTGTGTCTTTGGCGATCGCTTTTGGAATGTTACTCTCTCGGTTCCCTTGGTGGGGATTGCCAACACTGACTTATTTTGCAATAGTACTTGCTAGCTTTGCTATTCGATTCTCTCGAAATATCTGGATAGCTTGATCGAGTTTATTGTGGTCTACTACCATTACCGGAAGTCTCGAGGGTGAAAGCCCCTGACTTGAGACATGGGTGCGACCCGTTCGCCAGAAATAAGAGTAATACTTAGGGATTGGCGGCAAGTCGTACACAAGGAATGTTAAACATTCCAAGACT
>JAJPJF010000214.1 GCA_021324415.1 Nostocales cyanobacterium Centralia_MAG_434 | reverse complement strand
TGTCCCCCTTGTCCTCCTTGTCCCCCCTCTCCCCCTCTCCCCCTTCCCTTCTTCCCACCAATCCACACATGCATATCCTAATTGCTGCTTTACACAGACCTACCAAACCAACAGGCGTGTGCAGATACGCGGCTAATCTCGCTAAATGCCTTGCTGATACGGACAAAGTGACTAAAGTGACTTTAGTTGTTGGAGCATGGCAAAGCGATTACTTTGAAACATCTTTTCATCTAGATTCTAAAAAAATCCAACTCATTAGTATAGACATTAAAAATAGCTCTATTTCGAGAAATATTTGGTATTTATTGGGTCTACCAAAAATTGCTCAAAAACTTCAGTGCAATCTCGTCCATCTTTCCTTTCCACTTCCATTTATTCGCTCACTTTTCCCTTGCCCAGTTGTGGCAACTATTCATGACCTTTATCCTTTTGAGTTTCCAGAGAATTTTGGCTATCCAAATGTGATATTTAATCAGTTGTTTTTAAAAGAATGTATCCACAATAGTGATGCGCTATCGTGCGTTTCCCAAACTACCCTAGAATCCCTCAAAACTTATTTTGTGGGCATTGAAAAAAGAAAAACAGCAAATGTTGTTTATAACTATGTAGATTTTAGTCATCTGGAAATAAAACCTCCAAATTCTCTAGAAAAAGATACTGGATATCCTTTTTTACTGGCTGTTGCTCAGCATCGCAAAAACAAGAATTTGGATATTGTAATTCAAGCATATTCGCTGCTGCTAAACAAGCGTCAGCTAAAAGAAACAACCAAGCTAAT
Organism: Nostocales cyanobacterium Centralia_MAG_434; assembly: GCA_021324415.1. GTDB lineage: Bacteria > Cyanobacteriota > Cyanobacteriia > Cyanobacteriales > Nostocaceae > JAJPJF01. Next base: position 17,075 of record JAJPJF010000214.1, on the reverse strand, counting down.
TATTGTTGGAAGTTCTGGTCCAGAGACAGAAAACATTTGTCAGCAAATTAACACTCTTGCTCTCCAAGAAAAAGTACTAATGCTCTCCTCCATAGATGATGGGGAACTGTGTTGGCTGTATCAAAATTGTGAACTATTGGTTGTGGCTTCTTCAACAGAAGGCTTTTGTCTACCCCTAGCCGAAGCACTCTACCTTGGATGTCAAGTTGTCTGCTCAGATATTCCTATTTTGAGAGAAATCGGCTCCTCTGACTGCACTTATTTTGAATTACAAGGCGATCGCCAGCAAAATCTAGCACAAGCTATTGTTCATTCCTTAGCAAAACCTCATTCTGAGGATGAGTCTCCCGATGATCGCTATACAAAATCAAACGCTGCTCAGCAATATATAAGTTTTTACTCTAAATTATTAAATAGTAAATCCAATGATATCACCAGGTAAATTTTTAAAGAAACAGGTTTTACTACCTGAAAAAAAAGTCTATCTCACAAGTTTAACACTCATTATAGCATCATTTATAACTGTCTTTTTTCCTAGAATTCTTAGCGCCGCAGGTGTTCCCAAAATCATCAACTTTGCACATTTTATAGTCGTTCCTTTTACTCTTTTTGTTGCCCTCTCTAAAACACCAACAAAAGACAAAAAGCAAATTGCAATTACATGGGAAATTATCATTGCTTGTGTGCTTTTGCTGGGAGTCATGCTTGCCAGTGCACTCCTGAATCAGGCAGGTGAGATTAATGTGTTTTTAGATTTTATGATACTTGCTGAGGGTTTCTTGATGCTCTTGGCAATAGTTTGTATCCCCTTTTCCGCAGCAAGCGTTAAAAAATTGAGATTTTGTCTCCTTGGTTCTGCACTGATTAACTTGGTTACAGCTTTGCTTCAGAAACCTCTCATAGACGCTCATGTGATTGGTGTTGCTCAATATACACCGGAGGATGCTATACAAGGGGTTTTCTATTTGTCGGGAGCAGGCAACTATGTGTCTTGTGCGGTTTCACTAGCCGTTGGTTTGTATTATTTCCTGAATGCCAAGACAGTTGCTCTCTGGATTCGAGGATTGTTGTTATTTGCTGCTTTCTTTCAATTATTACTTTCCGACTCTAAGCAAGTCTTGATAGCATTTCTGGCATCTTGGGTACTTTTGATATTTTTTAAATACAATGCTGTTGACAAAGCAATCATGTATCTCATCGTCATAACTGTGTGTCTCTCAGCTTTTTATTGGTGTATAGAAAACATAGAAGCAGAAGGTTTAGAGGCATATAAATGGTGGTTTAGCAGAACAGAGCTTTACGGTCCTAATGGGGAGGCAGTTCACACCAAATTTGCCGCAGTGCCGATGATTCTTTCTTACTATAAATCACCCTTAAATTGGTTATTTGGTCTTGGGCCAGGTCATACTGTGGGACGGTTGGGAGGGTGGTTTTTCCGAGACTATTGGAGTTTGTTGGGACCTCTAGGGGCGACAACTCACCCGGTCAGTAAACAAGTTTGGGAATTTGTGTACTCAGATTGGTTGGATCAAGAGTCTTCAGCGTTCATGCCTCTGTTTAGCTGGCTGGGTATTTGGGGAGACTTAGGGTTTCTGGGTCTGGCAGCTTACCTTTATCTTGGCTATGTCGTCTGGAGTCGCCTATGTTTAGATGACTTTTCCAGGTTTTTAATGCTTACCATGGTGGTTTTTGGCATCATTTTCACCCAGATGGAAGAGCCAGGCCAAACACTTACCATAGCTTTTATGATTGGTCTACAATGGCACGAGCGGCGGCTGGCGAAGGAAGCTCGTCAGCGTACTTGATTGGCGTAATTAGGATTTTGACCGAAAATTCTAAAGGCGCAAGCCCCTGGCTTTAGACAAGGGGACAAGCCCGACGCGAATTGATTCGCCGTCCAGATATCCGTGGGTGCCCAACGATTAAACTTCCTTTTGCAGCTGAATATATTGCTTAATAACTTCGAGTGGCGCACCGCCGACGGTGGACACAAAGTATGAGTTGGTCCATAACGTGGGAAGCTTACTTTTTAGTTGCGGGAATTCTAGCCGCAAATACCTAGAAGTTGCACCCTTGAATCGCTTAATAGCTTTATGAATGCCAAATTGTGGCTCAACCTCAATCAACAGATGGACATGATCCGGCATAATCTCCATCTCAATAATTTCCACATTTATTTGTTGCGCTATTTGCCCAAGTAACTCTTTTAAGCGAACATCGACACCATCCACAAGCACTTTTCGTCGATATTTAGGAGTCCAGACTACGTGATACTTACACGAATAGACAACATTGTTGTTTGATTTAAACTTTTGCATACTTATGCTTGCCATATACAACTGCCTTCTATATAATAGATAGAAGTAAATGGTATATCAGCGCCAGGAATGCGATTGTGCAAATACGATGGAACTTTAAACTGAAACCAGGGTCACGGCAACGACAACAGATGTCGCGATGGTTGGTGACGTTAAGGAAACATCGTAATTATGCCTTGTGTGAAAGAGAGAATGGGTACAACACCAACAATCAAGACGCGATGGAACCTGTCGCGTATGCATGGGGTAGTTGGTGTGACTTGGATACTCGTACAGAATACGGGGTATGCTGTCCCTTGACTTGTCCAGTTCTCAAGCATGGTGTTGTCCCAATCGACATAAAAATGGCGCTAAAGACAACAAAGTCAAAGGTAGATAAGATAACCGGAGAAGTCGTCAAGCCAAGCGTTACTGTTTGGGACAGCGCGTCAGGCATTCAAAGCAAGGTTACATCACAATTGCGTAGCAAGTGGAAAAGCTATACAGAGATTGATTCTTGTGTCTTGCAGCGCAATCTAGCTAAGTTAGACGCTGCCTACGCTAATTTCTGGAAACATGGCAGAGGGTTCCCACAATACAAGCGCGCGCTGAACTCATTCGAGTACAAGCCGGATAGGGTGAAGATTGTCTCTAGGAAAGACAACTACGCTATTGTCTACCTCCCCGGTATTGGCAACCTTAAGATGCACAACAGTCGGGATTTGATCCGGATTGAGCAAATCAAGACTTGCACCGTGACACAAAAGGGAGGGGAATTCTACCTCTCTATGTTGGTAGAAATACCTGATATCCTACCCGAGGTGAAGCCATTAACCGAGGCTAAGTCGGTAGTTGGGATTGATGTCGGTGTCAATAAGCTTGTTTCCTTATCTGACAACAGTTTTGTTGAGAATATCCGCCTTACCACTAACAACAAGACTGCTAGACGGTTGAAGATGCGGCAACGTGCGGCTAGTCGTAAAGCCAAAGGTTCCAAGAACAAAAGTAAGGCTTACAAACGACTTGCCAAAATGCACCACCAACTCACCCAAAAGCGAGATGGGTACAATTGGCAGGCAGCAAGCAAGATTGTCAAGACTGCCGATGTGATAGCGCGAGAAGACCTTAATATCAAAAACATGGTCAAACGTGCTAAACCGAAGCACGACGGCAAGGGTGGTTATAAGCTTAATGGTGCTAGTCAAAAAACTGGGCTTAACAAGGTCATCCTTGATTGTGGGTGGGGTGATCTGTTCGGCAAAATAGCATGGCTAGCATTAAAGGCGGGTAAGCCTGTTGTAGAAGTACCCGCCAAGTATTCATCACAAGAGTGCCCCAAATGTGGGCATGTAGATAACAAGAACCGTGATGGAGAGAAGTTTATCTGCACTAACTGTCAGTATACAGAGCATGCCGATACAAAAGCATCTCGGACAATTGCGGCAAAAGTTGGGTTAGTCTTTCCCAAGAAAATCAAAAAGACTCTACCTCGGGACTCGGGGAAAGTTACGCCTATCAGATATCAATCCTTACGGGTTGAGGGTAGGAACCATGCCTCTGGGGTGATTGGCACGCAATTATCTTTATTTGATATTGCCGATTATCAATCATCCGACAGTCGGGTCTCTAGGAAATACGGCAGAAAGTCCTAGAGAATTCCCTTGTCTTTAGACATGGGGAGAAGTCAACCTGCATACAATGGCAAAGCTATCGAGGGACCCCCTCTAGATGGCAAATCATTGTGATTTAATTCTTTTGTCACTCCACCTCTTGTTTCTCTAACAATGACTGGATACTGATTCATACCAGAACTAGCACCGGAAAAGCTGACAGCAGAATTATCGACGAGGAAGCAAGCCTTTTGAGCGGGGGGAACATAGCCTGATGGGTATATTTCTGCACCTAAAACTTCAGTACGACCGCCTTGATTTGTTTCAATCGCAGAACCTTCTCCTTCTGTTTTAAAACCAAGAATCCAAAGATGTCCGCCATTGTTTGTGACTTTGGCTTTGTACTCATCTTCAAAGTTTTCTGGGTTAAATTGTCTCATCCAAACTTTTTGAGGGACATTAATTCTAATAGTTCCAGAATAGTCCTCTACATAAAGCTCACCTAGCTGGACACCAGGTTTTGGTTTTTCATTTTTATAAGCACCATATCCAGCAGCTACCCTTTTGAGCACAATGTTTCTAGCAGATTTATTGTGCATCAAATAAGCACCAGCCGTGTCCTTATCGGTATTAAAGATAGTGCAATCTAGGGTTTCAATCACCAATAAATCTTTACCGTCAACAACTTCCCATACTGCTCTTGGTTTACTTTTATCCTTGAAATTATTATTATCTTTGGCAATCAAGATGGTTGCTTCCATCCCAACAATTTTTTTAACAGTTGGTGGAATCACCAATGGTGCATTTATAGAATAACCAACCCCAGACTTAAAGTAGACAACAGGTTTACCAGAATTGAGCGCTGCTTGGATATTAGAAGTATCATCTTTTCCTGTAGGTACACCAACGAAAGCCCAATCGGCAAAGTTATAGTTGTCGTAATTTGGTGTCTCTTTGATTGGTAAATGCAAGCTTTTTTGCTGAGAAGGAAACAATTGCTTGACTGGCAGAGAAGAATACTCGTTAGGTGAATTTTCTACAGTGCTATTTCTTCTTTTTGTGCGACCTAAAAATCTATAGCCATTTGCCTTCACATTTCTGATGAAGAATTCGGAATTGTCACCCATGCTATCAATAGCAACTAAATCTTTATTACCTGCTGAGCCAACCAATTCAGAATCTATTAAAACCAGAAACCCAGCACCATCAAGCTGTACAACTGGAATAGGTTCTTTATTATAGCTAGTGAGTTTACGGACAGCCATCACTTGACCATTGTTGTAGATACCCGCAATTTTTTGTTGGGCGATCGCAATATTTTCCAAAGTCAATCCATATTCCATGCTGTTAGTATAAATGCCGTAGTTAAATCCGATAATTATGACATTTTTAATCAAGCATGGACCAGGAATTGAGCGATTCATAGCAAGTCCTGTATCTCCCAACATTTTAGGATCTGAAGACTTGATAATTACATTTTCTACACTTCCTTGATTATTAGCAAGATAGGACAAACCTCTAGCAGCAACATTCCCAACACCTACATCAATTGTTAAGTTCAAAACCGAGTTATTGAATGCTTGGTTTCCTCCTCCTGCTTGAGGACCGTCTTGAGCAATTGGATTATCACTTGCAGTTTGCAGAACGTTTTTTGGGTTCTTTGGGTCAGTAAATCCAGGACAGTGATCTTTTAATTTAATGACAGTATTTTGCCTATTTTGTCCTTGCAAAATTAGACGAGCACGCCAAACACCAGCATTATCTCTTGCCGAGAGAGTGTTTGACACCAAATATGTTCCTTGTGGGAAATAAACTATCCTCTTTGTACCAACAGCAGCGCTAATAGCAGATTGAATAGCCACAGTGTCATCTGTTACCCCATCTCCGCGAGCACCATAGTCTTTCATCACATCAATCACTCCAGCATTAGCTGGGTAGTGAATGTTTTCGTTAGGAAAGTTTTTTAAACTCTGGAGAAATTGGTGAACCACCTGCTCAGGAGTCGCATCCTGTCGCAACGACACTTTTTGTGTTGCATCGCTGTTCTTAGCACAGCGACTAAACAGTTGTGAAAATACCAGTGAAATAACACCAAGGAAAAAGGATCGTCGCTCCATTATCAATTTTTAATTCTTATAAGTAGATTGTTGAGAATAGACGGTTATTTGTTAAGGTCGGGCATAGGGCATAGTTATAGAGTGTTGGCTCCTACTCTTCTGCTCCCTTCCCTTATCCCTCTTGTCCCCCTTGTCTCCCTTGTCTCCCTTGTCTCCCTTCCCTTCCCTTCCCTTGTCTCCCTTGTCTCCCTTCCCCTACATTGCCTTACTCCCAGTCATCAACCAGTGCAAGAAAGATTGGAAATACAACACCTTATCTTGCAAGCGTTCTCTCACCTGAAGGTGATACATAGTTCTGCCGAAAAATTTATCAGAAGTCCGGATTTCATCAAAAAGTTGGTTATAAACTTGGGGGGTCAAAGTAGTGATTATTTGTTCAGCTTGCACTTGCTGCCAAATTTCCGTTGGTATGGTGACTCCTAAAAAATTATGTGCCAAGAAAAGCCCCAGGAACAGTATCCGTTTACAGCCAAAAGCGTTAGCCTGTCTGAGGACTTGTTCCCAATTGAGGTTGGGGTGGTTGTGAATGAGTGTTGCAATGTCACACAGCCATGAGAGTCTTTCCCACATATGTCTAGATGCATGCACACACAGAATTGGTAACCAGTCTTCTAAGGGTAGGTAAGATACAGTTGTACCAGCTAAGGAAAACGGTTCTAAGTCTTGCCAAAAGTCTTTTGGTTCAATTGGAGAGATGTACTTGGGTGCAATTCGCCAATGAATTTCGATGAAAATTCCTTTTTCATCATGAATAAAGTCATAGGTATGCTCAGTTTTGGAGTTTAGATATGCAATTTCCTCTGCATGAGTCATTTCAATGTTGGGTCGATATCCTTGACTAAGCAGTAGTTTCTTGACTGTAAAAATATCCTGCTGTTGCACGATAATATCTAAATCACCAAACTGCCGTAGAGCTAGGTTTTTGTATATTGAGGTAGCTAACACAGGTCCTTTGTAAGGCACTGCCAAAATTCCTTGCTCTTTTAAGAGGTTCAGGAGTTTGACGAGTTCTCCAGTCAAAAACAAATTGCGTGTTGCGATCGCATGGAAGATGCCGCGGAGCTCATTTAAGGCAAACTCTGGAACATCCAGAGGACAGATAGTGTTAAGACGCGTGTAGAGCAAGGATATGACACCATGCTTATTTGCTTTTTGGATTAAATATTCCCAGTCAATGTTTTCTTTAACCAAGACTTTAATGTGTTCAACAATAGCATCATCAATGTGTGGACGTACACAACAAAGAAGGAGTTCTATTTCAACGCGACCATACGTAGCTTGATTTTTAGTATCTGATTTAAATAAGGTTGTCATAGTTAAGTTTCTTAATCAAACCAAGCCTGTTGAGGGCGCGCTTTGCGATCGCATTCCTCATTTCTAAACCAAGCTGCTTTCTGCTGGATTGCTTGAGCTAGCTTCCATTTGTGATTTCCAAGACTGGGAGTAGAGACCATCTTGGGCGAGTAATTCAGCATGACTACCCGACTCTACAATTTGACCAGCACGCATAACGTGAATAATATCAGCCCGCATTGCCAGTGTGAAACGATGGGTGATGACAATTGCCGTTCGACCATTTGCCATAGTGCGGAATCTTTCTAGCCAGTCATGTTCAGCCCAAGGGTCCATAGCACTCGTTGGCTCATCAAGAATGATCACTTGAGCACGTCTAAAAAATGACCTTGCTAGGGCAAGACGTTGCCACTCTCCGCCACTGAGGTCATTACCTCCAGGCATCCATTTCCCCAACATTGAATCATAACCCTGGGGTAAACGCATGATAGTTTCATGAACTCCTGCATCTCGCGCCGCTGCTTCAATTTCAGCCCTAGTTGCAGTTGTTGATAGATTCCCTAATCCAATATTCTGGGCAACGCTTACAAAAAAAGGAACTGGCATTTGAAACAAAACTGTGATCTGGCGTTGAAGTTCCTTAACTGAAAAGTTGCGAATATCGTGCCCGTCAAATTCAATGCTTCCTGACTCAGGATCGTAAAAACGGCACAGCAACTTAATGAGCGTGCTTTTGCCAGCACCATTATCCCCGACAATAGCGACAATTTTGCCAGTGGGAATCGTGAGATTAAAGTTTTTCAGGACTGGGCGCTCGCTCCCTGGGTAACGGAAAGTCACCTGACGCAAGCGAATTCCTTCTTTCAGTTTTGTCGGTATTGACAATGGTTCGGGTGGGTCTACAACTTTAGGTTCGATCTGCAGAAACTCAAACAGGTCACTAATAAACAAAGCATTTCTATACATTTGCCCCAAGCTACTCAGTAAAGATCTCATTAAGCCTTGACCTTGATTGAAAGCTTGGTAAAACAGAGCGAGATCCCCTAGAGAGATGATTCCTAACAAGACTTGGCGACCCATCCACGCAAGAGCAACACCAGTCATCAACAGAGTGAGAATGCCAGCAAAGAAACGCCCTAAAGTTTGATCTCTGACTAGATTGAGTCTCTCATGACGTAGCCGATAGCGCAACTTTTGGTAAGCTGACTGAAAATAAGAACCCAAGTTCAATAGCCGCATTTCAGCCGCCACTGAACTTTCAGTAAGTAGTATTTCGTAATACTCTAGCCATCGCCGATCAAGAGTTGTCCTTTGCCACCATCGATGAAACCGCCGATTGAGGCGAATGACCACATAAAAGGCTGGCATAGCACTAAATAATAAAAAGAACGGTAGCCAAATACCGTAGGGAAGTATGACTGCCGCCATAGTTAAAAGGGTAATGCTATTTTGTAGCAGATTTCCCGCGTTTTCTAGCAGCGCAAGCGAACGATCACCAGCACCACTACGTGCCCGGTTTAGGTGGTCGTGGTACTCTGATGACTCATAACAGCTCAAATCAATCGCCATAGATTTAGAATGTACCAAACCACTAATGTGGTCTTGTACCAGTTCTGACTGAGCTGTGCGTATCCATTCACTAGCACTTCCTAGAACCTCACTCAGCAGCAATACACCTGCCATTAACCCCACTGGTACCAGCACTTTCTGAATGTTCTCCCCAGAAACCCCTGCACCTACAGTTGCCACTAGGCTGTTAACCACCCATCTAGTGAGGTAAACAGTGGCTGCAGGCAGCACTCCTTGAAGCACTAGGAGAACCATCCAACCCACAGTCCAATAATGAGATGCAGCCCAGACTAAACGAAAAGTCTGGGGCAAATAAGATAATTGAGCGATCGCACGGTTGAATTTAGTCAGCAAGATCTTATTAACCTACAGCTGTAGTTTTCCAAGTATATGGTGCAATATCAGCACTTTTAGCAAGGTCTTCCTCTACAAGTTTCACGATATCGGGAAGCGCAGTTAGAGAATGTTGCCTTTTTAAACGTAAGACTGGAACTTTTTTCAGAAGTTCTGAGCATTGACGTAAATGAGCACTCATAAAGTCTTTAGTTGTCAGTATGTTCATGACCCGTGAGTGGCGTATGAGTTCTACCAGCGATTCCTGGAGTTGGAGAGTTTCTATTTGATTTTGGGAGCGAACAATATTTTCTAGAACATAAAGGCGTTTGAGTGGAAGGGGTTTTTGCTGAAATCCTCGTATTAAAGAGTTATTTCGCTTTGACGCTCCAGAGTGGATGTGTGTTAATGAGTTAAAGTCATACCCAAGACAAGCAGCGGAATCGGGCAAAAGTCTGACGTAAGGATAGCCAGCAAAAGTGATGGGAGCATTACCTTCTACTTGGATTGCCATGACATCATCAGTGAGAAGGCTATATCCCTCGTTGTAGAAAGCATTCGCTAGTGTTGATTTGCCCCATCCAGAGTGACCTAGAAACCCAATGGCTTCACCATTGATAGCAATGCTGCTAGCATGTAGGATCAATAGCCCCCGTTGTCGAAGCAGTATGGCAAACATTGGTCCCAAGATGTAAGGGCGCAAGATATCAATTTCAATTCCAGGTTCTGGTTCAACAATAATCTGACGGCCAGCGTCTGACAAGAATCTGCACACTCTTAAAGGATCTTCTATAAGACCAAAGATGCGATTTTCTCCATCAGCTAGCTGAGTTTCCCAATCCTGAATTTGACGAAGAGAAATAACGACATCTGGTGATTGTGCAGTGTCTTCTGACACTTTCTCAAAAGACACAAGTTCAGGGAAAGGTATATCAGAGTGAATACAAAGATTGTAGGCAAAGTAAGTATACACGTTTACAAAGATGAATGAGGAAAAATAGCTACGGGTATGAATTATTGTATTTCTTCAGTAAAAATACAGGTATTCTTTCAAATTTTTAAGCAAAATACCTAGTACTATAGAAATTACCGAATTGTCATACCCATAGCTGTTAGACAAACAAAAAGATGGTTTCTCCTAGGAAATAGACCTAAAGCCAAAAAGGCTATTGAGTTGTATTAACTCACCCAAATAAGGAGCGTATCTCTCCTAGGAGAAGAAGATTGACCTGAAACCTAAACTGAGAAGTGCTATTTACTTAATATGCTCTTACAAGGGCAGTAGCATTCCTTACTGTCTCAATTGTGAACTTCTGCCTTGAGCACCTGCTTGATTTCTGCATGTTTCTAGGTTTGTGGTGACGCAAGCATCAAAGGAACCACCATTACTAGGCTGAGTCCCCAGTGCTGTTCCGTAAATGAAGTCATTCTTCTTAGAATCAAGGCTTGCAGCCGTAATTTCACTAACAGTGCCATGGATAAGAAGTCTTGGTGCTTCATAGAGTTTCTTCATGGTTGTTGCTCCTTGTGTTGTACTTGATGTTTCTTTGGTAGATTCACCCTTTTTCAATAACAGTAGACTATAAGTAAAAAATATTACTTTTTTGCTGTTGTTACCTTACTAACTTTACTACTTGAAGAGTATCTATCTTAGGAAAGACATCTGGAAAAAGAGACATTATAAATACTGAAGGCTATAATTTTAAGGTATAAAATATCTGATGATTTAAAGTAGAAAAACTTACGAATGAGTTGATTTGATGTGGGCGTGACGTAGCCAAAGAGCAAACATGGCTGCTTTCCAACAAAGTATGTCTGTTGAACTACTCAGTTGAATCTTGCTGGCGTTTTTTAATTGCTCTTGATAGGCTCTACGTAAGGCATTTACATTAACATAATCTGTTATATTTTCTAGATCATTTTGCATCACCTCGTCTAAAAGTCTTCCGTCATGTTTTAGCAGCCCATACACAAAGCTGGCACTCAAATCAGATTTTCCTTGTCGCCACTGTATTTGCTGGGGAAGAATATTTTCCATGGCGCGGCGCATAACATAGCGAGACCAGCCTTGGTGAAACTTTTGTTCAGGAGGAAGAGACAAACAAAACTCTATCAGCCTTTTATCCATGAATGGGTGACGAGCTTCGAGCGAGAAGGCTGCAGCATATTGATCTAATATTTCTAATCCTTGTGTAAGGACCCCTGAGGTAACATTGCGCCAGTGATTTTCTCGTTCTGTCAGTGGTTGGTTTTGAGGAGAGTTTCTGAGATTCTGGATACGCTTTTCTAGAGCGATGCGCCGAATGAAATGGCGGTTGATAATCCAGTTGTCGTCCTCTTGTTGTTGGCTATGTCCCCTTAGTGTTCTCCAAGCTGCGCGGACAAATTGAGGTAAGAGTGGTTTAAAGCCGTAGTGTAGGAAAAGCCATCGCCGTGAAATGTTGAAGCACTTTCGTAGTTGAGCTGTTGCTTTGAGAAAAGCAATCCATTGCCCATGGCGTGCCAAATTTTCTAAATACGGTAAAGCGTAGTAACGAAGAATATTTCGTGGTGAGGTACCAGTGAGCTGATGGATTTCATTCACTTCTTCAGTCAGGGTGGACCATTGTCCTTTGCTGATCAGTTCAGTAAAATACCCTCCACCATGAGAGATGGTGTTGTCTCCATCAAAACCATCTAAGACAATCCGAACTCCTTCTTTTTGGGTAGCTTCGTTCAATTCCCAGGCAAAAAAGTGTGTGGGACCAGAGATAGCCTCATCATGGTATTGAAAAATTTGATCTAAGTCTGACAGCGGACCAAGGTGATCGCCGGGAACATAGTGAGCAATTAAGTTACCTTGTTCGGTAACAGCTTCTATAAAAGGGCGTTCATCACATTCAGGAACAGCATCAAAGATGTTAGAGAAGGTGTGCAATGGGCGAGAACTCCCTTCCTGGATCAGCAACTGACGTGCCATACAGGTGACAGAAGAGGAGTCTAACCCTCCACTGAGGTGCGAACCAACAGGGAAAGCACTACGCAGCCGACAATGCACTGCTTGAGCAAATATTTCACGCAATGCTTGAGCGTACTCCTCCTCAGAACCTAACCGCAACTCACGGTTTGGGTCAAGTGACCAATAGGAGCGAATCTGCATTCCTTTGGGGCTTAAGGTCATGCAGCTAGCAGGAGGAAGACGGAAGATATCTTGATAAAAGGTGCTGGACTTATCTTGGAATATTGATGCTAGATAGTCGCCTACTTTGACTTCGTTAAGTTGGTGTGGTACTTCGCTGAGACAGAGAATTGCTTTAGCTTGAGAACCAAAAGTAAAAATTTTCCCAGCCTGATAGTGATAGAAGAAGGGTTTCACGCCCATATGGTCACGAGCGCAAAAGAGTATATGCTTGCGTCCATCCCAGATTGCGAAGGCAAAGTCACCTAACAAATGCTCTGGACACTGCTCACCCCATTTGTCATATGCAGCCAAAATCAGTTGGCTATCAGTGATTTTTTCAGGTGGATAGTTATTTAGCTCTAAGATATTGATGAGTTCATCTCGGTCATCAATGCGAGCATCACTGGTGATCGCTAGCTGACTTTTTTGGTCAACGAGTGGAAGTTTTTCCAAAAGAGATTCTGGTGTTGTCCACAGCATTCTGTGTCCTAATCCAATCGCGCCGTTAACCCAGATATCTGCACCGTCCGGTCCTCGGTGAGCCAACACTTCAAGCATCAGTCCTAGATCTTCTCGGTCTACAGAGCGATCATCAAGATAGTAGATACCCATGATGCCACTCATAGCTGGACTCCTTCAAGAGATGGCAGTTGGATGAAGCGATAAAGGTCTTTCAAATTACCAATCGCTACCCGTCCTTGGTACTCTACCCAAGCGTGAGCTTCTAGCTTCCCTCCCTCTCCTTTAGCAACACCAATGCGGAGTTCAGATGTGTGTCCTTGACGATTCATCAGCACCTGAGCAGTCAACGCACGTGCTAGACACTTTGCTCCACCAGGCATATATCGTGTTGCTAGGTTGATAGCCCAGACGATCTTGTCTGGATCAACTTGATTTTTAGTGGGAGTAAGAAGTAAAAAGCCTGGCTCACTCATTTTTTTCTGAAGCTTCAGTAGGCTTCTAAAGGGTAAAAGCCATAACCCTAGCCTCATTCCTCCCAACAGAAAATAGGCGATAGCTAAAAGCTGGCGATCGCCTCCTGATAACCTGAACAATTTACGCAGTTGTCTCATTCCTAACCTCTATTAGCCCTGCTGCTTGGAGTTCATCAAGCAGTCTCAACAGGTCACGAGTGCAAACTTCTGGTTCAACTTCGTACTCTTGCACCAGCGTTTGCCTGATTTGTTTCACCTGTTTTGGTTCCACAATCAAATTCCAGACCCTTGCTCCCACTTCATTTAGACCGTGGTATACTCCAGACTGAAGATTTAAAATCACTGATTCTCCACCCAGATCCGAAGAGATTTGATCTTTGACAGCCACCACTAACGAGGACTCAGAAATTTTGGATTCAAATTGTTTCGCAGTCATATTTTCGCAATTTCCTTCGCTTGTTCCTGAATGTGCTTTCACCAACTCTTCACACAAAATAACTTCGAAAGAAAGCTGACTTTAAGCAATGCACATATGTCTAAACACTTTGCATTTCAGATTTCAGGATTATTGTGTATTTACGTATACAATTTGACTATTTTTCTATGGGACTTTAACTGCAACTCATGCTCCTAAATCACTGCCTAGGTAAGACTATTGCTAGGTTTTGAGGATACTTAAACTGAGTTGGACAGTGGTAGATTTGTGTAGTAATAAACAGCCCTGAATGCTACTCTTCAAAAAGTTTTACTTAAAGCTAACTATTACGTATTACAGCAGTAGATGATACCTAAAACAGCAAAACCCTGTATACATATACCTGATACACTTAGGTATTCATAATATTGTAAGGTCAACTCAATGAAAACCCTTAAGCTTGAGCTTTATACAAAAAACACAAACTCACTCAAAAATCAAGAAAATTTTTAATAAAATTTTTTAGAATAAGTCAATTTTGAATAGTAGAAATGCTTGACTCATACAGCTTAGTACTGCTTATTAGCAAACTAATATCATCTATGGAGAGTGTCAAAAACTGGTAAAGTGCTATTAAACTAGCATTTCAGTGACATCAAACTTGAAGCAGCAATCAGCAACAGAGCGATCGCACCCCGTTATTCTTGGCGAGATCTTCCTCAACAAGTCTCACGATATCAGGAAGCGCAGCCAGCGAAGACTGTCTTTTCAAGCGAAAAATGGACACATTTTTGATAAGCTCGGCACATTGCCGCATATTAGCGCCGATAAAGTCCTTTGTTATCAACACATTAGTAGCGCGTGAATGACGTGTAAGTTCCAAAAAAGCCTCCTGAGGCTGAAGAGGCTCTATCTCATTTTGGGAACGCTTAACATTTTCCAGGACATAAATTCGTTTTAATGGTACAGGTGCTTGTGAAAACCCTCTGACAAGATGATTATTGCGTTTTAGTGCTCCTAGGTGAATAAAAGCTAAATTCTCAAAGTCATAACCCAGAGAAACAGCAGCATCAGGTAACAGTCTGACATAAGGGTAAGCAGGAAAAGTCATTGGATAGCTCCCTGCAACTCGGATGGCTAGCACATCATCACTAAGGAGACTATATCCTTGATTGTAAAAAGCGTTAGCCAGAGTTGATTTACCCCATCCAGAGTGACCTAAGAATGCCACAGCTTCACCGTTAATGGCAACGCTACTAGCATGAAGAACAAGTAAGCCTCGCTGCCGAAGCAACACAGAAAAGATTGGCCCTAAAATACAAGGGCGAAGAATATCTTCTTCAATACCTGGTGCTGGTTCAATAACAACCTTGTGTCCAAACTCTACTAAAAATCTACCTACTTCTGCACTCTCCATAAATGCTAGCAGTCGATTTCCTCCATCTGCTGCTTCAGCTTCTGATTCACTGATCTGACGGAAGGAAATAACGACATCAGGCGGTTGCTCCGTCATCTTTGGCATCACTTCGCAAAAGCCCAATTCAGGAAAAGGCACATCAGAATGAATACAAAGATTATAAGCAGAGTAAGCAAACACTATTGAATATCCTTTCGCTCGGTTGTAATGATGCAAATCTTATAAGTTGAAATATAGAGTATTTGATGCATCAACAGAAAGGGCTACGGTTGTCCGCAGCCTTTTCTCGAAAAATGCCTATTTTCAGGTAAGTAGCTAAACTCTGAGGAGAGCTACAGTATACTTCCCTACTTCAAAATACACTTGGAGCCTGGTGTGGGTTGTGGGTTAGTCACACAAGCGTCTAGTGAGCCGTGACCATTTACTCCAGAGACTGGTTGACCATCTGTTCCAAACAAAAAGTCAGTTCTGTTAGAACCCCCACTGAAAGCTGTGATATTGGTGACATTGCCATGAGTGATTAGTGCTGGTGCTGCGTAGATCTTTTTCATTGTTTTTACCTGTTGTGTATTCTATGGTGATGGTAGAAACAACCATCTTCAATATCAGAACTCATAAATAATCGGTATAAGTTTGCATGCCTCAATTGTCTGGCCTATGCAAATATACGACTACTAGCATGTAAAACCAGGTCTACTATCAACTTGTCAGAATAGTGGTGACCTGAGCAAGACTTGTGACAGAGACTTAAGGATAAATCAATAAGCTGGTGAGAGATTGGTAGATCTGGTATTAATGTCAACCCTGCACACTGTTTATCAATAATCTCACTTATTTGCAAGGTATGCTGCTACATAGAACAGCGGTAGATTACTCCTAGCAAGCTACTTGCGGGTTAAAAAACGTTTTAAGCATGCAAAGTAACTGTTATTACAAAATAACCTGATTGAACACTTATTTGATATTTCTAACCTAGAGCTTTATCAAAAAAACACACTTTCTTAAAGAATGTGTAAATTTTAACCAAAGAAATACAAGTACGACAATAAATATGCGGTAAGTTAAATGGCTTTTATCTATACTCTCGACACTAACCGTAGAAGCAACTTTTTTATTCAACTGTTGTCCTTTGAAGTAGCGCCATCCACATATCCGACGGTTCAGAGTAGTAATCTATTTCTTCTACTTGATATACGTAGGATTCCTCAGAGTTAGCGTTATTGCGTAAAACAATGTAATCTCCACGTTTAATACCTTTACCCTGTCCTGTCATATAACCTTTTGTCCCATTATCTACAGCCTCAAAGACATAGTCACGTCCGCAAACAAATTGTGTGTAGTCATAAGTCTTATGCTTCTGGCGCTTAGGTTTACTTAAAATGAAGTTCACTAGCGATACAAAAATGACACTGAGGTTGATGCCTGACCTAGTAGAAGACATAAGTGAGTATGACAAAAATGAATGTTGATCTCAAGATGGCAGGAATGGAACATAACAGACACAGAAACACGAGTTGAAGGGCCTTGGCTAGAGGGAAAACTCGTTTGCTTGCTCAAGCACTATTAGGGACTTGATATTTTTACCCAGAGCTTATCGTAACCTGGCACCAATTTTGGCATACTTACCGCCCTTAAGGGCGGTAATTCTTGACAAAGTTCACATTGACATCCTCCCCGCCTTGCACTTCGTGCTGAAGACGGGGATTCCAAGACTCACGACTTGGGTTTTCTCTTTCCACGACTCGACTTACGAGGAGGAGTGGCCTCACCCACGCAGAGGTCGATGTCTCCGGAGACGTTTAACGTTCCCGTGTGCCCCACAGTACGGAGTCCAATCTCAAGAATATTCCTTGCAGCATTGTGGTCACGGTCTTGGGTATGCCCACAGTGAAAACATACGTGTGTTCTGACGGATAATGCCTTCTTGAC
>JAJPJF010000250.1 GCA_021324415.1 Nostocales cyanobacterium Centralia_MAG_434 | reverse complement strand
TCTACACCCAAGCGGGTTTAAAGCCCCTAAATTTATTTATGGAGAAAACAAAAAATTTATTCATAAATGAAATCCCCTCAATTCATTGATGGGGATACCCTACACCCTACACCCTATACCCCATACCCTTCTTAACAAGAGCTAGCTTAAGAGGTATTCAGCATGGGCAGTTATTCAGACAGCGATCTTCAGAAAGCCAATCATAGGTTATTGCCTGCATCTCGTGCCAACCTCAGCGACATTTTTCTCCAACCCGAAGATTGAGTGAATAGGCGTTTTGCACAAAAGTAACAACATTATTTAAGCTATGAGGTATTCACCATGAGCAGTCATTTAGATATTCGCTTACGAGAAGGTACTAAACATTCCCATACAATGACGGAAAACACTGCATTTATGAAATGCTTTCTCAAAGGTGTAGTGGAAAAGAGCTTTTTCCGCAAGTTGTTGGCGGATCTCTACTTTGTCTACAGTGCCTTGGAAGAAGAATTACAGTTTCATCAGCATCACCCTATTGTTGGTATGATGCACTTTCCCGAACTGCATCGCCAGGCGAATTTGGAGAAAGATTTAGCTTTCTATTACGGTGAAAACTGGCGAGAGCAGATTATTCCTTCCCAGCCAGGTCAGGTATATGTTGCTCGCATTCATGAAGTTGCCAAAACACAACCAGAGTTGCTAATTGCTCATGCTTATACCCGTTATATGGGAGATTTGTCAGGTGGGCAAGCCTTAAGAAAGATTGCTCGTTCAGCAATGGATTTACCACCAGATCGCGGTACTGCAATGCATGAATTTGAACAAATTCCTACCCCAGAAGCTAGACGGGAATTTAAAGAGCAATACCGCCAAGCATTGAATTTTCTATCTCTAGACGAGGCGATGATTCAGAAAATTGTAGATGAGGCAAACAACGCTTTTGCTCTAAATAGAGATGTTATACATGAACTAGAGGCTGATGTGAGGGCAGCAATTGGTGATCATGTCTTTGACTTAATTACTCGCCAAGATCACGTTGGTAGCACGGAACGTACGCCTAACAATACTGAGGTAGGAATAGTAGCGTAATATATTCTTACAGGTGAGGATGACTGAAGTTACTAGAGATTTAATAGATGATCAGGAGTTCCTCCTGTGAGACACGAGAATCCCGGTTTCTTGGAGAAACCGGGATTCTGATACTTTTAATTAATTTTTACAACTCCTGCACAGGCTGCGATATAAATACTTCCTGTTCCTGACCTAATGAGGCAATTTAAAACTCCAACAGGACTGCTATAGACAACTACTTATTCTTGTATGTCTAAGTTCATAACTAATTCTTAATATGACTAACTCTTTGGATTTAACAAATTCTCCGTACACTGAATATCAAATTAAAGAAAAATTCAAAACTCAAAAGTTAGAATGTAATGAGTTGGAGATTTAAATCCTAATTCATTGAGGACACCGTACAGACAGTGGTGAATTAAACCATTGTCTTGCCACCCAGTTAGAAAGAATTCCTACGCTCATTCTGAGTTTTGAGTTTTTTTGTTCTTTCAAGTTAGTTAAATTTGTCAATTCTCAAGTAGTTATCAACAAAGTTAACTACACAGGTGGTGTGAATCGTTTCAAAAACTATGTTAAACCTTTTCTTGCAAGCTCTAAAGCTGAGTCCACTCATCATCAGTGCAGTTTTTCTTGTGGCAAACTGCACTAAAGCTAATGCCATTCCTCCAGAACAAAAATTAACCACAGATAAACAAGATGTAGATCAGGTCACCTCTGTTTCCCAACTGTCAGATGTGCAACCCACAGATTGGGCTTTTCAAGCTTTACAGTCTTTAGTCGAACGCTATGGTTGTATTGCAGGTTATCCCAATAGCACCTATCGTGGTAATCGTGCAATGACACGTTATGAATTTGCTGCTGGTTTGAATGCTTGTCTCGACCGCGTCAACGAATTAATTGCCACAGCGACGTCTGATCTTGTCAAAAAAGAAGACTTAGCAACTTTACAGCGCTTACAAGAAGAATACTCTGGAGAACTAGCTACTCTGCGCGGTCGTGTAGATGCTGTGGAAACGCAGACAGCACAACTCGAAGCTCAACAATTTTCCACCACTACCAAGCTTGCTGGAGAAGCGGTCTTTGCCTTAAATGGTGTGTTTGGAGACAAAAAAGCCGTGCCATCAGGTAGAGTACGAGGTTCTCTTGGAGACATTAAAGACAACCAAACGTTGGTCGATAGGGTTCGCCTTTCTCTAAATACTAGTTTCACTGGTAAAGATCTTCTAAGAGCACGCTTACAGGCTCGAAATAACACCCCTTTTAACACTGGTGTTACAGGTACGAACATGAGTCGTCTGGGGTTTGATGGGGATGAAGGTAATAGTGTCTACCTTGATCAACTGTTCTATAAGTTTCCTGTAGGTAAGAACGCTTCTATTCAAATTGATGCTGCAAATGATGAATTAATTGACAGAGGTTTTCCTCTGTTCAGTCCTGTTGGACCTAGTGGAAGTGGTGCTATATCTCGCTACGGAAGATTTAGTCCTATTTACCGGGTAGCCAATTACAATCTTGGGACTGCACCAAGTGCTGGGGTTAGTTTTCACTACAATCCTCAAGGAAAGATTGGTTTGGATCTTGGTTATTTTCCGCAAACACCCAACAACCCTGGTAATGGTTTCGGTATAACCAATGGTTCATACGCAGCAGTTGCTCAGTTGGATTTAAATTTCAGTAAAAACTTTGGTGTAGGTTTAACCTATGCCCACACCTTTGACAATCCAGAAAGACGCAGTATTACCCTATTTGACAGTACAGGTAGTTTATTCGCAAACGCACCCTTCGGTAATATTCCAACTACTGCTAACCACTACGGTATAGAAGCAAACTTCCAACCAAGCTCAGGATTGATCTTATTCGGATGGGGAGGTTATAGTCAGGCGATCACAGAACTTTCACCCACAAAAAGCCCTGCAAATTCTCTCAATGGAGCTAGTAGATTGATTGGAAGTAGGGGTAGCAAAGCTGACATCTTCTACTATGCTGCAGGTGTAGCATTTCCAGATATTGGCACAAAAGGTAGCTTACTGGGTTTTGTGTTTGGTCAATCACCAAAATTGACTAATAATGATGTACGAGAGGTCTTACCCAACGGTACAACTCGAAGACGCAAAGATAGCGATACTGCATATAGCTTAGAAGGTTTCTACCGCTATGCACTCAGCGATCATATTGCTATTACCCCAGGATTGTTAGTGATTCTGAATCCAGAACACAATAGCAACAATCCTACAGAGTACGTAGGAACTCTGCGCACCACCTTTACTTTTTAATTGGTAAATCATCGTGACTCATATCGTTAGCGTGAACCGCTAACAAAAAATCGTTTTTATTCTCACTAACCTACCTACTTTAAATGACCCTAAGTCAACAACCCACTGCTATAAGCCGTGGATTGTTGACTTGTTTCTAAATTCAGTAGACTGTAAATTGGTCACAGCCTACGAGACAAACAGCATGGGACATGTTAATTTGCTAACACTCACCTCGTCATCTAGCTTGACATTCTGAGAATTATTTGCTTGTCACATCTTTAATCAGTTCTTCAGTCTTTTCAATTAGATTTGGTTCTTGCACATTTTCCGCTTTCAAATTTCTTTCGTAAGCCTTTTCCAAAGATTGAGGGCTTTTAGAGTCTTTTATAGCTTGTTCATAAGCCTGTTGTCGCTTTTCCTCTCGAAAACCCGCAGCTTCATTATATTCATAAGCGCGGTCAATTTTTTCCTCTGGTGTTAGTTTGTTAGCTGAGTATGTCGTTGCATAGCTAGGTTTTTGAACAAATAGAAATAAATTAGCTATGCTGATTAAAAACATCAGACCTAATACAAGAATACTTTGGCCTATTGTTCTCTTTAAAGTGGATAAAATTCTTTGCATGAAATTAATCTCCTAATTTTATTTTTTGTTCGTTTTTTTTCAAAATTGAGCAAGTTCCACTCACTAGATATAGTTGTGATGTAAATGGATTGCTTAATTCATAAACAATCTAAATTTTACAATTTTAACTTTAAATATCAATCACTCTTCTGATAGGTATAATAGGATTTATCTAAGTTAGAACTTTTTCCCCAACTGCAACTTTTGGCTCAGATGCATAAATTGATTCTTACTATAACCAATTGTGATGAATTTGAACGCCTCTACTTTCCATAGTTTGTTTAAATAAATCTGTCGTTAGTGCCTGTTCAACAGTCCAAACTCCTGGTTTATTCAGTTTTCCTTCAAGTAAGAGTTGGGCAATACTACCTGTACCATAGCCAGCGGCAATAGCTGTATTTTCATGTACTAGACTGGAGCAGTAAACAGCTGTTTGACCATCTTTTTGACCAGTAATTTCTGAGCGCACGGCTACACCAATACCACTAAATCTATTAGTGATATCAGTCATAAAATGGCTGACATGAGCTAAAAACTCAATAGTATTTCTCTGCTTCATTAACCACTTAGGAAAAACATGAGCAGCTATCCAAGTTAAATGGTTATAAAAATCAGGGACTGAACCGAACTTAGTAATTACAGTTTTAACTTCTGGGAAAGTTAAAGGTAAAGTAAATGTTTCTGGCATATCAAACCAGTAAACTCCGGTGTGGTAATATGGTGGTGGAAAGTTAATAGTTTCACGTTGACTATAAGGCTTTACTAATTGCCATTTACCATCAATCCAGGCATCAAAAGGACGTTGCAGGCCAAGAAAGGTTGTTCTCATGACAGTAATTCCAGCACCGCCAGAACCAGATACCAAATAGCTTAAATGAATCTTTTCTGGTACATCAAATTTCTCGACACCTTGACGTACCATACTGTTAGAAATACCAGGAAAAATCCCAGTGTTTACAATTGCTGTAACACCCGCAGTCACCGCTGCATCATAATAATTGAGCGCTTTGCTAGTAAAAGAACGATGGTCACTGACATCTATATAATTGACACCTTGCTCAATGCAGATTTTGAGAACATTAGCGTCTCGATAGTGAAATGGACCAGCACAATGAATCACAAGATCACAAGAAGCGATCGCCTCCCGTAGTTGGTCAATATCTGCTAAGTCCAACACTAAAAACGAAAATCGCGGATCAGTTATTCCACTTTCCGGAGTACGTCCAGTGAGGGTAATTTTTGCCTGTGTGTGAGTAACAATATCCTGCGCAACACTACTACCAATTCGCCCCCGTCCTCCAAGAATCAAAACTCGATCTGTCATTGTTCCAGCATTGCCAACTGCACCCTTATTACATCAATTTTTGATTCCTCTTGTCATCGGTAAGAGGTATGACGTTTTGATTAATCCTTAGTGAGGATAGATTTAACCGATAGATAACCTGTAAGCAGACAATATCTTGTTAAATATGCCTGTACATCAGTCGTTAGTATTAAAAGTGGACAAAGACTGTAGTATTGGGTGTTTGAGTGAGTTGATTTGCCTACTCACCAAAATCGAGTGAGCCAATTGTGCTGCTAAAGTTATCTTTTGAGATTCTGTAAGGGCGAAAGCCGCATCATACTTGTCTTCAGTTTCTGCCCGAAGCGTTCCCAGTACATGAAAGACTTCTGCATAGATGAGCGCCGCTTCAACTGCATCCACATTATTTTGATTTGACATTTTCTGCTTCCTTGTTTGGTGTGATCGCCTTCAGAAATCTACCAAAGATACCTCAATCTCATCCTACCCGTTCATGAGGGCGATCACACTAAATATTTTTGCTACACTGCGTTCACTTTATCTCACGTGCATTTGTCTCAACCCTCATTTTGCAGCTAGAGAGCGGGCTAATAAAACTCAACCTCAAAGCGTAACGAGCATTTTGCTTGCCGATAAAACCATTGGCTACTCCAACAGGGGGAAATCTCGAAGCTCTTGAGGTTGGGCAGAAACTGCTCAATAATCAACAATTAATATGGTGTGCTAGTGCTCTCAATGAACTCAGGGGGTAACACCTCAGTAAACAATAATTGCTGTAGCTCGACACCTTCTGGGCGACTCCAATCCTTAACTAGTTCAGCAATTAAAGTGATTGTGGCAGTTAGCACAACCCCAGCATCATGCATCCGCTGCCGTGCTAGATCTTCCGAGAGATGGAATGGTGAACCGGAAGCATCCATGACGGCCTGAACACTGTAACCCTCGCGCACTGCACTGATTGCCGGATAAACCAGACAAACGTCTGTCGTAATACCAGCCATGATTAAATGAGTGCGATTTGTGTCTTTGACTGCTTTGACAAAGTTCTCGTCATCCCAAGCGTTTACGATACCCGCACGTTTGACTCTTGCTTGGTAAGCGTCGGGTAGACTTTCTGCTAAAGCAGTCATTAACGGACCTTGAAAACGTTCCTCTTGGCTACTTGTCAAAACCACAGGCATTTTAAGCACCTTTGCTACTTTTGCAAGTGCAAGAGTGTTTTTCTCGACCTCGCTCAAAGGCAAGTTTTTGATGAGTTTCATTGTGCCAATTTGATGATCAATCAGAAGCAAGGCTGAGTTTGCTTGAGTGAAGTCAGAAACTGTCATTGTGCTGTTTTCCTCCTTTTTTGCCACTAATACAAAAGGCTAGCATATTGATGGCAAGTTGCACCTAAATAGATCTAGCAGAGGGTCGAGTCTCAAAAAATTAAATTGTTGTCTCATTCAACGCTTCAAAGCCAGCTACAATGTCGAGAAGTTCCTCTGTGATGGAACTTTGACGCTGATGTTGAAATTGAGCAGTAAGTTCTTCTAGACGCTCTTCAATATTCTTTTGAGCGACTTGCATAGAGGTAAGACGACTGGCGTTCTCGCTTGCCAAAGATTCAGCAACAGCCCGATACAGGGATATAAAAAGATATTGCTGGATCAAAGCTGAAAACAGCTTATCCCAATCCATAGTAAAGGTGGGCAGAACTCGGGAAGACCACTTTTTCTGCTTTAAATTTTGCAACCACTCTTGATTTATCGGCAATAGATGCAGAGTATGAGGACGGTAGGAGTTATTGGAGACTGGTCGGTTGTAAAATAAAACAATTTGATTCATTTGCTGTTCGTTGCGCCATGCTTCTATTTTGAGCAACAGTTCCTGCACTATAGGCGTGATTCCAGCAACAGACTTGGGCATTGCAAAGTCTTCCTCGACAGAGTACCCAGCAATTTCTAAAGAAGCAACAACGCGTGCCCCTAAACCTATTATCTTCCAGTCTTTTGATAGATTGTGCAGATTATTCATTTGCTCAAATGCATAAGCAGCAATCTGCTCATTAAACTGACCACACATACCCTGGTCAGAGCCCATAACAATTACACCCAGGCGGTTATTGCGAGTTAGTTCTGGCAATATCAATGTTTCACGAGCACTCAGAACAACTTGCAGTCCCATTTCAATTGTTTGGTTGTACTCACCCAAGGACTGGACCGCTGCTTCATACTGTTTAATGCTAGCAGCAGCGATCGCCTTCATCGTCTTCACAACAGATTGAAGTTCTTGGGCAATTTCAATTTTTCGCTTGATTGACTCAATCGTGGGCATTTTAGATTTTAACCACAGATGCACGCAGATCAGGATCTATTTTATCTGGGTGCATCCCAATCTATCTGGTGTTGCAGTTTTTGTTCAGAAGCCATTGCATTATGAGCGACCTTTAAAAGGGCATCGCGATCGCAATCATCAAGTATTTTCCCATTTTCAATGCTTTTGCACAAATCAGGTAACTGCTCCCTCAACGCCTTGCAAATATTTTTTTGAGTTACAGCAATCTCCTCAATTTCTAGATTATCAAAGATACCCATACTGACAGCCAAAAGCACAGCAATCTGTTCTGCCACAGTCATAGGTTCATACTGAGGCTGTTTGAGGACTTCACGAACCCGGCGTCCTCGTTCAAGGGTTTGATGTGTTGCTTCATCAAGTCGTGTACCAAAGCGGGAAAAAACTTCCAATTCTTCAAACTGTGAGTAGGAAAGCCGCAAATTACCAGCAACATCACGATAGGCAGGTAACTGAGTTTTTCCACCCACCCGTGACACAGATTTCCCCACATCGACTGCAGGTAAGACTCCTTTTTGAAACAAGTTTGGTGAAAGATAAATCTGACCATCTGTGATGGAGATCAAATTGGTGGGAATGTACGCAGAGATATTTTGAGCACTTGTCTCAATGATTGGTAGTGCAGTCAAAGAACCACCACCGCGTGCAGCATTTAGGTGAGTAGAACGTTCTAACAGGCGTGAGTGAATATAGAAGATATCACCAGGGTAAGCTTCTCTGCCAGGAGGACGACGTAGCAAGAGAGATAATTCTCGATAAGCACGTGCATGATGAGTCAAATCATCGTAAACAATCAAGACATCACGTCCTTGTTCCATGAAGTATTCTGCCATAGTGGTTGCGGCATACGGAGCAATGAACTGTAAACCTGGCGACTCCTCACCAGATGCAAACACCACCACACAATACTCCATTGCCTGATAGCGATGTAAATCTGCAATGAGTCTCGCTACAGATGAATTGCGTTGTCCAATAGCACAGTAGAGACAGATAACATCTTTATCCTTTTGGTTGATAATCGTGTCTAGCGCGATCGCCGTTTTACCAGTCTGGCGATCGCCAAGAATCAGTTCTCGCTGACCTCTACCAATCGGGATCAGAGCATCCACCACCTTCAGTCCTGTTTGGAGTGGCACAGTAACGGGGGCACGATCCATAATTGCAGGAGACTCTCGTTCTGCTGGACGACGCTGGGATAGGTGCACTGGACCTTGAGAATCCAGTGGACGACCCATTGGATCTACCACTCGACCCAGCAGTGCTTTGCCGACAGGTACATCCAGAACCCGTCCAGTACGACGCACCTCAGAACCCGCCTTTATATGCTCACTTTTGTCTAATAAGATGATCCCAACTTCTTCAGGATCGAGGTTAAAGACCATACCCAGCGAGTCTTTTGGGAAGCGAACAACTTCTTCTGACTTTACACCTGGTAAGCCTTGTACACGAGCAATACCCTGACCTACAAATTTTACGGTGCCGACTTCTTGAACCTGCAATTGCGCTCTATAGCCTGTCAAGACCTCCTGAAAGGTTGCCAAGGTACTATCAACAATAGCATGCATGTCTTTTTCCATATTCCGGATAATTTTATTTCCCTAGCTCTTCTTCTATGACTCTAGACAAACTTTCTTCTAAGGTTGCCAAATAACTCTCTACACTCCAGGAAAGCTTGTAGCTATCAGTTCTCAACTCTATACCGCAAATGAGATCTGACAGTGTTTCAAACTGAACATTAGTATCATGAGCTATTTGTTCCCGCACAACTTTCTCAATTCTTGTTCGCATTGCATTTGGGATATCAAAGGCGCTAGACACAACGACTTCATTCGAGTTTACAGAACGGCATAACATCTTCCTCTGTTCTGCATCCAGTGTTTGAAGGCGATTCATGAAAACTTGAATGATATGCTCCTCTAAATCTGTATTCGCTAAATCCATTAGAGCACTACGCGCAGTGGCACAAATTTGCTGACTGATCTGCAGGCGCATCTGTTGCACAAACAAATCCTTCTCCTGCTGAAGAGCTTGATTCCATCTAGCTTGGGTAGCATCGACCTCAGCACGAGCGTTTTTGATTAAGTCTTCTCGTACTTGCGCAACTTCTGCTTTCATTTGAGAAAACATCACTTCTCGTTGTTCTTCTAGTTCCTGCTGCTTTTGACGATAGAGGTCTGCTTCCTGTTGTGCTTGTTGAGTTTTCTCTGCTGCTTCTTGCAAGTTAGCTGCGATTTTTCTCTCCCGCTGTTCCATTGCTTTGATAATTGGACCATACAAAAAGCGTTTGAGCAAAATCATCAAAACCAAGAAGTTGATGATTTCTGCAAAGAATGTAAACCAATCAATTTGCACTGATCACCCTCCTGCCTTGGTTACCACATAATTCCAGAATGGATTGGCAAAAATCAAAATGAGAGCCACAACAAAACAGTAAATGGCAATTGATTCAATAAAGGCTAAACCGACAAACAAAGTGCGGGTAATGGTATTTGCTTCATCTGGCTGTTGAGCAAGGGATGAAAGCGCCTGTGCAATTGCCCGTCCTTCTCCTAGAGCTGGTGCGATTGAACCAATAGCAATTGTCAGTCCTGCCGCTATGATGGACGCCATTCCTGTGAGACTAACATTATCCATGTGAAGAATTTCTCTGCTCAGATTGCTGGTGCTCTTGTGCTTCTGTTGCGGAAGCGATATATACGATCGCCAGAATGGCAAAGATATATGCTTGAATCAGTCCTGTTAACAGTCCTAATACTTTCATAGGAATGGGAAAGAACAAGGGGGCAACAGATAACAAAATAGCCACAATCATGGTATCACTCATCACATTACCAAAGAGTCGGACTGCCAATGAGAGTGTGCGAGACAACTCCCCGATGATGTGAAACGGTAACATGAATACACTAGGCTGAAAATAATGTCTAAGGTAACCCCACAGTCCTTCTTGCCGAATACCATAAAGAGGAACTGCAACAAACACACAGATAGCAAGTGCTGCCGTGGTAGAAAGAGAACCTGTAGGTGGATGATAGCCAGGAACAATACTGAGTAAATTGGAGACGGCAATAAAAATAAATAGAGTGCCAACAAAAGGTAAATAGGGATCTGGGTTCTGACCACTGATTTGACGGATCTGATCCCGCATACCCAGAACCAACACCTCCAGCAAGTTCTGCCCACCAGACAAGTTGGGGCCTGCAGACAGTTGCCGCGTCACTAACCAAGAGCCAAAAACTATGAGTGCCATGATCACCCATGTAAATAGGATGGTGGCATTCAAAGTTATTGATCCCCATTGCCAAATTCTAATTGTGTCCGGACTTATATGCATCACTCAAACTCCTCCTTGAAGAAGACTTGATTGCGGAGTGCTGTAAGCGCTGTACCAAAAGGTTCCGTATCCACATAAAGGTTAGCAGGCAAGCCATCAATCGTTCCCAATGACCGCTCATGACAAAATAAAAGCTGGCTAGAATAATGCCATTGCGCCCAAAGAAACTGCCCAAAGTCAGAATTGCTGGGTTTGAGCTATTGGGAATTTGCCGTACTGTCAACCACAACACACCAAAGTAAAATAGTCCTAACCCAATTCCAGCTAACAAAGCCAGTGCAATTGGAAAAAGCTCTCTCATGTTTTGTTTTCCTGTTTCGGCTTCTTTTTTGCTCCCTCAATCATTTCTTGTTCTCGAGTGACCCAATGCCAAGCATTCAGACAGCCAAGAAATAAACCGATAGATAATAACATCAGAGTCCAAGAAAAATGGCTGGGCCATTGCTTATCAATCCAAATTCCCAAAGCTACTCCTATTAGGGCGGGAGTAACTACAGACCAGCCAACCATGCCAAGCAAACCCAATCCAAACCAGATACTCTGGCTCTTTTCGCGTCGCGCCTTAAGCTTCCGTGCTACTTTTTCCCCAACTTGATGGTGAAATGTTTCCCAGCTTAAGTGATGCTTTGTGTTCTTTATTACTTTTTTACCCATATTTTCCTAGTTCAACAAATTGTCGAACAATATTGGCTTCAAGTTTAGCTAAAGCAGAACGGGTCTTTTTTTCTCGATCATCTAAAACTTGAAACTCTTTTTCAACAGTTTGTTGCAACACTTTAAGGTCGGCACCCCTGCTAGCATTTCTAGTTGAAACTAGAATCCTCAAGCCGCACTTTACTAAGATTCCTTCATCAACAGCGAGAAACTCTTCCTTCCCTTGAGCAGACTCAAAAGATAAAATACCTGGAACTAGTGCTGTGACAAAGTCGATATGGCGAGGTAACAGACAAAAAGAACCGTTTTCAGCCTCAGCAATCACCTTAGTGACTTCTTCCTCTAAAAAAATATTTGTGGGGAGCAGTACTTTAAGCTTCATGATTTTTTCGCTTCGTCTATTGTCCCAATCATATAAACAGACTTCTCCGGATAATCAGAGAATTCGTCATTGAGAATGCGATCGCAACCCTCAAGCGCCGCTTCCAGTTCAACAATTTTTCCTTGCTGACCCGTAAATTGTTCTGTGGAGAAGAAGGGCTGAGTCAAAAACCGCTCCAATCGTCGCGCCCGGTAGACAGTTCTTCGGTCATTTTGGGATAATTCCTCTAATCCCAGCATGGCAATAATATCTTTGAGTTCTTCATAGTTAGCCAGCGTCTGCCGAATCTCCTGTGCTATGTGATAGTGCCTATACCCAACAATCTGGGGCATCAACATCTTTGAGCTAGATTGGAGTAAATCGACCGCTGGATAAAATCCTTCGCTTGCTCGCTTGCGGGAGAGGACTATTGAGGCAGACAAATGAGAAAAAGTATGGGTAGCTGCCGGATCGGTAAAATCGTCTGCTGGTATGTAAACTGCTTGTATAGAGGTAATGGCACCTCTTGTAGTATTGCAGATACGTTCCTCAAGTTCGGCTATTTCGGTAGCGAGAGTGGGTTGATAGCCAACGCGAGAGGGCAACTGTCCCATCAGCCCTGAAACCTCTGCCCCAGCCTGGATAAAACGGAAGATATTGTCTATCAGCAGCAATACATCTTGCTTAGCTTCATCTCTGAAGTACTCAGCAATAGTCAAAGCTGCATGCCCCACCCTAAATCTAGCACCAGGTGGTTCGTTCATCTGACCAAAGACCATGACTGTGTTATCCAACACGCCTGCTGCTTGCATATCCCGGTAGAGTTCCTCAGCCTCGCGACATCGTTCTCCAATGCCGCAAAAGAGGCTGATTCCCTCATGCTGACTAGCCATGTTATGGATCATCTCAGTGATTAAGACGGTCTTGCCAACTCCTGCACCTCCTAAAAGCCCAGCTTTTCCACCTCGTTCCAATGGCGTGAGAACATCAATCACTTTAATGCCTGTTTTCAGGATTTCGGATTTCGTGGCTTGTTGATCTAAAGAAACCGGGTTGGCGTGAATTGATCGCCACTGTCCCCCACAGATCTTTTCTTTTCCATCAATTGTATCTCCAAACACATTGAGCATCCTACCCAGTAACTGTTTTCCTACCGGAACTTGCAGAGGATGACCCATGTCCATGACAGTAGAACCACGAGCTAATCCTGATGTTGGTGTTAGAGCAATTCCTCTGACCATCTCTGAGTTTAGATGGATTACCACTTCAATCACCACGTTATTGTGCTCACCAGCCTTAAGCTGGCTATTAAGTTCAGGGAGGTATTGAGGAAAATGAACGTCAATAACGCTCCCCCGAACTGAAACAACTGTGCCGTGGTTATACTCTTTGATGGCAACAGGGTTGTCATAAACCACCATAGAATTTGAGTCTCAGAACTACACTACAAACTAGTCTAATCTGGTCGCTTCTTCAAGTGGGCAGACCACACAGGCTGAACAGGGCTGTTAAAAGTTTTGGTTGTGGAAAGCAGTGTGAATTTCTCCCAAAAACCGTTTATTAATTTCATCCCAATTAATCACATTCCACCACGCATTTAAGTAATCAGCACGGCGGTTCTGGTACTTGAGATAATATGCATGTTCCCAAATATCGTTACCCATAATAGGATACTTGCCTTCACGCAAGGGACTATCTTGATTAGATGTAGTCGTAATCTCAAGTTTGCCCTCTCTGTTACGAACTAGCCAAACCCAACCACTACCGAAAAGAGTTGTACCAGCTTCATTAAACTGCTTTTTGAACGTAGCAAAATTACCAAAGTTGTTATTGATTGCAGTTGCGATCGCTCCTGTTGGTTCTCCACCACCCTTTGGCTTCATAATCTTCCAAAACATCGAGTGATTTATATGACCACCACCGTTGTTACGCACTGTTTTGCGAATATCTTCAGGAAGACTATCGAGGTTTTGTATCAAATATTCAACCCGTTTATTTTTCAGTTCTGGGTGTTTTTCTAATGCGGCATTTAGATTTTTAACATAAGTTGCATGATGTTTACCATGATGGAATCGCATTGTTGCTGCATCAATATATGGTTCTAGTGCAGTATAAGCATAAGGGAGTGGTGGTAGTTGAATAACACCTGTTTGGGCAACTTTTGTTTGACTCCTGAGCAGCGAATTTTGTGCAATAGAAGTTGAAATCTTATGGGAAGAGAGAAAAGTTTCTATAGTAACAGCACCTGCTGTTCCACCAAATAACAACAGGAAAGCTCGACGATTAAAAGCCATAAACTCAAACTTAGATTTTGTAACACAGTCTGATCCTATGGTTTGAACTATAGATAAACATCTGAATAATGTCTAGACTGGCTTCAACGAAATAGGTAAATTTAAATCATACTAAAGCTTACATGGCAATCTTAGATGAGTTGTAAAAATGACAAGCACAGAATCCCGATTTATTCAAGAAACCGGAATTCTCATTTTTCAAGAATGATTTAGCTCGTCTAAATTCCAGCACCATCAAGAAACTCTTCGATCATCAAATCAGTTTTAGATTTGCCATTATGGACTTGTCCGTTACTTAGCTGCGGTACAGACAAAGATGATGGCTCCTCCAACTGCTCGATCTGTTTCTCTAGTATCTTAACCCGTTCAAATAAGGCGCGAATGACTTCTGCTTCCACATCTCGCAATTTATTATGATCCAACGCATCAGCTGTTAAGCAAGTGTCTTGACGGATCACGCGTCCAGGAACTCCGACTACAGTTGTGTGACTTGGTACATCGCGCAAGACGACCGAACCTGCTCCGACGCGTACATGATCACCAATGTAAATATTACCTAGTACCTTTGCGCCTGCTCCCACAACCACATTATTACCTAGAGTTGGATGGCGTTTGCCTATCTCTTTTCCTGTACCACCAAGGGTAACTCCTTGATAAATCAGAGCATTATCTCCTACTATTGCTGTCTCGCCAATCACCACTCCCATACCGTGGTCAATAAAGACACCTTTACCAATTTTTGCTCCTGGGTGAATTTCAATCCCCGTCAAAAACCGACTGATTTGAGAAATTAACCGAGGGATAAGAGGAAGCCCCAGTTGGTGAAGTTTGTGTGCTACACGATGCAGTAGTAAAGCCTGGAGTCCTGGGTAACAGAACAGTACTTCTAACCAATTGCGAGCGGCGGGATCACGCTCGTAGATTGTTTGCAAATCAGTAAACAACATAATTTAGTTCCAATCATCTTTACAAGGAGGGACTTAAGTTTTTCAGAATCTATTGGCTAATCTACGGTATATCTGTAGAATAATTGTACTTTAAGCTTTATAAGTTGGGTGCGACTACAGCCGATACTTGTATAATAGCCATTTCCAGCTAAAATTCGATAAGTATATCGACTAACGATAGTATATTGACTAGAGACTTGAATAACCAAACTTACCCTCTTTTGGATCTGTCGTCCAAAGTCGAATATGCGCTGCTAGCACTTTTAGAACTAGCAAGCTCCAAGATGACAAAAACGCCTCTGACGATGAGTGAAATCACAAGCAAACAACCCATACCAGAGCGCTATCTAGAACAAATTCTCACTAGCCTACGACGTGCAGGGTTGGTACGAAGCTATCGTGGCTCAAGAGGTGGCTTTGTTCTAGTCCGTGAACCTTCACAAATTACCTTGCTAGAGATTGTCTGTTTAATGGAAGGCGAAAAGAAAGAGCGAAAAGGCTCAGATACTGCAACCCTTGAAATGAATTTGGTTCGCGAAGTTTGGGAGCAAGCTAATACCGCCTCTGTTGAGACTTTAAAGCGTTTTACACTCCAAGACTTGTATCAGCAACGAGAAGCTCGGATGCAGCAGGGACCAATGTACTATATCTAATCTTTTTAAGGGCAAGGGGAATGAGGGGGACAAAGGGGATAAAGGGGACAAGGAGGACAAGGGAGACTACACAGCCTATACATCAGATGGTGCTGAGTATGTGGTTGCTGGTCGTTAGGTGATATTTAACGTGCAAATAATATTGTAACATTCTAAAACTATTGCAATATTAAGCAAAAAACTGTAATTTATTTATTGTGTTAACAATTGTTACCACAATAAACCTTGCTTAAGTAAGCATAAAAACTAACAAGTTATTGGCAGTAACTTCTCTGTTTATGTTTAGAGAAATTTCTGCCAGTAGCACTTACTTGGCTGAAATTGTGAATAGTTGATTTCTATTTGCAAGTAGCTTTTTTGGAAACTTAATCAACTCAGCTTTGGAGACTTTAGTATATGGCGCATCTTACTATTGATAGCCAAAAACATGCCTATGTATTAGACGAGAAACGCTTCTCGGAGATTCAATCGGGTACTAATTCGACTAAATTAGAACCAGGAATTTATGTCGTAAGAATTAACAAAGGCTCTTTTAGCTACGGAGCAGATCAAAAAGAATTTCCTGGAGAACCTTTTGTACTGCTATGGATATATGGTGGTAAGTTTATCAATAAAAAGACAAATGTTGAAGTGGGAGCAACCTGGTACACTTTGAATGGCTACGATGATACTTTAACACTAGAAGTTAAAGAAACAACAACAATTAGTGGCTTATTCTTTGATACTTACGAGAGAGATAATACTGGGGAAATCACCCTTTCTATTTTGAAAGATGCATGAAATAGGCTAATGTGCCTCAATACATAGTATGAAATATAAGTAGGGTGGGCAATATATTGTCTACCCTACTTAATTCTTTGCATTCCTGGCTTTGCATCTCAGTTGGAGAATTCTGCACGAAATTGACTAACGACTCGATCTAATCCGACGGAATGTGCTGCTTTAAAAAGAATGCGATCGCCCTCTTTCACAAACGTCTTTAGCCTAGCAAGCAAGTCGGCATGAGTTGCAAAACACTCGGATGGGACATTTTCTGCACTTTTGACTATAGCTTCTGCATCTTGTCCATCAACCAAAACCAACACCGCATCTAAATTGAGATTTCGCACCATTTCTCCTACCCTTTGATGCAGTTGGTATGATCTCTCTCCCAATTCCTTCATTGCACCCAATACTGCAATGCGGCGTTTCCCTGGTGTTTCTGCCAACAAGGTCAAAGCTGCCAGCATCGCTTCTGGTGCAGCATTATAAGTCTCATCTAAGATGACGACATCATTGGGTAAAGCAAAACGCTGGGCGCGTCCTTCTGGCATATCGACACTCACACCTGATTTAAAAGACGACCAATCAATCCCCAAAACTTGTGCTACTGCTAAAGCTGCCATGAAGTTACTTGCATTATGACGACCTGGTAAGGGCAAAGGCAGTTGCATTCCTGCCACTTCCAGTGTTATGTTATCAAGCAACTTTCCGTGAATATCGCCACCAGATAAACCGTAAGTCAAAACTTTCCCTTGCCAAACTTTCGCCGCTGTCTTGATTAACAGTGGATTGTCATGGTTGAGTATTGCCACACTATCGCTTGACATTTCAGCTAATAGCTCACATTTGGCGTTTGCGATCGCTTCTTCTGAACCCAGTAGCTCAATATGTGCTGTTCCCACATTAGTAATCACCCCTATAGTGGGACGAGTGATTTGCGTAAGTTCAGCAATTTGTCCCTTTCCCCGCATCGCCATTTCAATGACAGCATAGTCATGCTCTACGCCCATTGCTAGTAGAGTTTTTGGCACACCAACTTCGTTGTTAAAATTTGCAAAAGTTTTGTGGACTCTTCCTTGTGTACCTAAAACAGCCGCGATGAGCTCTTTTGTTGTCGTCTTACCAGCAGAACCTGTAACTCCGATGATTGGAATCTCAAAGCGATCGCGCCACCAGCGACCAAGTGCTTGATATGCCTTCAGAGTGTCCCGCACCTGCAAAACAGGAAATTCATCTAGATTTTGGTATTCAAAATCAACTATTGCTGCCAAGGCACCTTTGTCTAGCGCTGTAGAGATGAACTCATGTCCATCAAACTTTTCGCCACGTAAAGCAAGAAAAACCTCACCTGGTTTCAAAATACGGGTATCTGTTTGTATACCATTGCTCAATTGTGCTAGTGCTTCTGTAGAGCAGTTTATTGGTATGGCACAAAGAGCTTCAACGAGTTGGCTTAAGGTGGCAGAACAAGGCATAAATGTTGACTTTTTGAATTCCACTTGGAAGGACAAAAGTTATTAAATCGTATAACTTTTTGAAGACAATATAAAGTCACAAAATTATATTTTTACACCTACTTCACAAAGTACTCCTAAAAAGTCTTAATGCCTTGAACGCACCTAGTTGATGAACCTCGTTACTATATTCATGACTAATAGCTGGAGATATGGCAAGCGGGGAGTCGTGAGTTCTCACCATCTCCCTCATCTTCCTCATCTCCCTCATCACCTTATCCCCGATGTTTAATTAACATCACTTGTACAATTTGTGTGGCAAGTTCACTAGGAATATCCAAAGCTTGATACAGATCGTTCAAAAAGTCCTTTTCTTCTTGAGTGACGATCCCATCAGCTAATACGAGATCAGTTGCAACCGTAAAAGCTGCTTCTCGTAAATTGTGTGGTAAGGATTCTTTTGCTGTATTAAACAAAGTGTCAAGTCCTTGCCGTCTGAGAATAGTCAGGAGCCTATCGAACATCCTGTTCATAACATCATAAGGATAGCTTCTGAAGAGCTTCATTCGAGATAGTGCAGAGTAAATAACACGAGCTTCGTCTTCAGAAAGATAACCGTCTGATGCAGTTGCAGCTAAGGTAATGGCAGCGAAAGCTTCGGCTGGATTAAGTGCTTCTTTTATTTGGGTTTGTGAACCCAAAACTTTGTCAAATAGACTCATTGTAGTTAGCTCCTTGGTGTACGTCCCAGTAGCGGTACAATTACCCCGGCTCAGCTACTTTTGGGTAATCTTGCAACGCTTTGAGACTTTCGTACTTTTAGTGTTCCCAGGATTTTTTCTGTGCGAACACTTACACTCAATGGCTATTGACAAAAAGCAAACTTTCTGCATTTTTATTGTATCGCCAAGAATCTCTTGGAGAGGAGCGAACCTAACTTTCAGGAAGTCGCTTCGCGTCTACACGAACACCTGTTTTTTCTATTGTTTCGATAACTGCCAAACCAATGACGGAAGCAAAGATTAACAGTACTGACGAAAACAAAAAGGCTTTGACAAGGATGTGTAGGGCGTCATCTAAGAAAATGTAAGTAGTCATCGCTTGATCTTTTGAACTCAATGGTGCTAGTGCTATTTATTTCTCCACACCTTGATTGCAAAATTCCGTTGAGAAATGCCTAGCAATTGCATCTTAACAAAACTTTAGCTCTTTCAAAAGTCGCTTGAGACTTTTTATTTTTGAAGTTTAGATAAACTTGTTTCAACATTGTGCTCGATCAAACACTGATTCTGTTGTTCAGTCAAAATAAAGTTTCCTTAGTATTACGTAAAATTTATTCTAAAAATGTCTAAGCATATTTACATAAAATCTATAACTAACTAGGAATTAATGACATAATTTTTTGTATTAGTAATGTATATGATCAATCAGTTCAAAGCTTTGCTTAAACTACAGCATTTGTTTTTAAATGTATAATTTTTTATAATCCGGTTTTTGTTAAAAAATATGAAAAAATCAATTTTTTTCATGATATTTACTGGAAAACCAATATTTTTATGTATTCTAAATTCCACAGTAGGAATTCGGAGATGATCCAGAGCATCAAAATCTGTAGGTAGAGCGACTCTCAGGTGCGTTATTATATCAGCCAGTTCTTGTCAGAAATAATTCCTTTTGAAATTCTCTGCTACCACTTCAGTTTTGACGTTCTAGTGCCATGATTTAAAAAAAATGAAACTTAATGAGCAATGTTCAACCGACCCCTACTTCCATCTCAGCAACGGGCTTATTTACTACCTTTAATTGCTGTCTCGTTGATTGTGACTTTGTTTGTAGCCTCCTGCAGAGATGATGCTAATATTTCCCTAGTTGGTGCTGGAGCAAGTTTTCCAGCACCTCTGTATCAGCGTTGGTTTGCAGCTTATAGCCAACTTTACCCAAACGTAAAAATTAACTATCAATCCATAGGAAGCAGCGCTGGAGTCCAATTTCTTATCAACGGGACTGTAGATTTTGCTGCCAGCGACGTAGCAATTACAGAG
The DNA here is from genome assembly GCA_021324415.1 of Nostocales cyanobacterium Centralia_MAG_434. GTDB lineage: Bacteria > Cyanobacteriota > Cyanobacteriia > Cyanobacteriales > Nostocaceae > JAJPJF01. The sequence continues at coordinate 4,301 of JAJPJF010000250.1, read as the reverse complement.
GAACAAGCAGCCAAGGTTGAACGGGGAGTGATAAGTCTACCCATAACTGCTGGTTCTGTAGTCTTAGCTTACAACCTTCCCAATGTGAAAACTGGTTTAAGGCTACCACGTGAAGTTTACACAGATATCTTTTTGGGCAAAATCAAGAATTGGAATCATCCTACAATAGCAGCAGCTAATCCAGGAGTACATTTACCCAAATTAGCAATTGAGGTTATACACCGAAGTGATGGAAGTGGAACTACAAATGTTTTTACACAGCACCTAAGTGCTATCAGTCCAGAATGGAAAACCAAAATTGGATCTGCTAAAACTGTGGAATGGCCTATAGGAATTGGTGCAAAAGGCAATGAAGGTGTAACGGCTTTTATTGAGAAGTTCCAGGGAGCAATTGGCTATGTGGAGTACAGCTATGCGTTACAAAATCAACTAAAAATGGCTGCCCTGGAAAATAAATCTGGGAATTACATAACGCCAACACCAGAATCTGCTGCAAGAGCCTTAGAAGAAGTTGAATTGCCTGTGGATAACCTGATTGCGTTCAACAGTGATCCAAAGAATACCCAATCTTACCCTATAGTCACTTATAGTTGGCTGCTCACCAATAAACAATATTTTAACTCAGGCAAGACCCAAGTACTGAAAAACTTTTTGACTTGGGCATTAACTGAAGGGCAACAATCCAGTTTAGAACTTGGGTATATTCCTCTGCCTAAAAAAGTTGTGGTTCAAGTGCATTCTGCGGCTAAGACGATTAACGGTAACACTAGGATGCAGACGACGAGAACCTAACAGGTGTAAACTGCTTTAGAAAGCAGTGGCGTCTAAATGGAAAGCAAAAGTGTTATGGATAATTTGATCTGAAGATGCCAACAGCTTTAGGTGCGGTAGGTGACAAAAGTCAATGAATCAACGAGCACTGTTGTTAGTTAATCGTCATTCACGACGGGGACAGGATCACTTTAAGGCAGCCACTTACTGCCTGAAGGAACTAGGTTTTAACCTGATAGAAAATTCCACTGAAAACTGTCGATATTGGTCTGACATAATTCGGCAGCACCAAGAACAGGTTGATCTCGTGATTGTTGGTGGTGGAGATGGCACACTCAATGCAGTGATAGAGGGTTTGATAGACACCCAATTGCCCCTAGGTATCCTACCACTGGGCACAGCTAACGATCTAGCAAGAACCTTGAAAATTCCGCAGTCACTACCAGAGGCTTGTAACATTATTGCCGGGGGTCACATTCGGCAAGTTGACTTGGGTCAAGTGAATGGCAAGCACTTCTTTAATGTTGCTAGCTTGGGGTTAAGTGTTCAGCTTACACAGCAAATCACAGACAAAGCAAAGCGTCGGTGGGGAGTGCTAGCCTATGCATTAGCCGCTATTCAGGTGATTTGGCAAGCTCGACCTTTTCGAGCAGAAATTCATGTGAATGGGGAATCATTCCAAGTGAGAACGATTCAAATCACGGTGGGTAACGGTCGATATTATGGTGGTGGAATGGCAGTAGCAAATGATGCCCGAATAGACGACCAAAGATTGGATTTGTACAGTCTAGAAATTCAGCACTGGTGGCAAATACTGTCGCTACTATTTGCCATCAAGCAAGGGCAATTTGCTAACAAAAGTGGTGTGCGTACCCTTGAAGGTCAAGAAATTGAGATTTACACTCATAAGCCTCATGTCATCAATACAGATGGAGAACTGACCACTCAAACTCCAGCTCGGTTCTGTATTGTTCCACAAGCTTTGCCTGTTTTCGTCCCTAAACCAGACAGCGCTCAATAGTAGATAAAACCGATTGAGAAAGCGCTGGTAAATCATAGCCGCCTTCTAACCCAAAAACGATTTTACGAGTGATTCCGAGACAATAATCTGTAAACAACCCAAAATCTTCGGGTTGTAGATTTATACTTGCCAAGGGATCAACCTGATTAGCATCATAACCAGCACTCACAATGAGAATATCTGGCTGAAAGTTAGATAAAAATGGGATCACCTTTTTTTCAAAGGCTGATCGGTAGCTTTCAATATCACTACCAGGAGGAAAGGGTAAATTCAGTACATTATCATGGAAACCACGTTCTGTTGCTCTGCCTGTACCAGGGTAACATGGGTATTGATGTAAAGAGCAATAGGCAATTTGCGGGTTCGTTTCAACGATCGCCTGTGTTCCATTACCGTGATGGACATCCCAATCAAGAATGGCAACCCGCTTGATTCCTGGTTGTTTGAGAGCATACAAAGCCGCGATTGCCGCATTGGAAAATAAGCAAAAGCCCATCCCACAATCTCTTTCAGCATGATGTCCTGGGGGGCGGGAAAGCACAAAAGCTGGATTTTTAGTTGTTAGTGTGATATCAACACCATCTAACCAGGCACTGACTGCCAATAAGGCAACATCATAGCTACGGGGGGAAATTAAAGTATCTCCATCCAAATAACCGCCACCAGTCAGAGCAATTTCATGAACTTTGTAGATGTAGCGCTGGGTGTGTGCTTTTTCCAAAAAAGGCATGAGATCTCGCTCTTGTGGAGATGTAGGCGATCGCCATTCTATTTTGGCAGCAAAAGCAGCCTCTCTCAGAGCATTGACGATAGCTGTCAAGCGTTCTGGTTTTTCTGGATGGAAGTATCCAGTCTCGTGATCCAGAAATTCGTCCGAATAGATGACTGGCAGCATGATTAGTCAGAGTCAAGGGTTAATAAGTCATATGAACTAAAGACATTACTGTATATTTTAATCCCTCGTGAAGCCTATCATTTCATCAGTTGGTTCATCAAGCATTTCGGGGACTAAAGCTGGGTTGCCTCGCCGCTCATCTGGTGATAAATCTCGGAGGACATCATCCATTTTCGGAGGATGTTTAATCATATCGCGCACCTTTGGACTTAATTCTGATGCATCTGCTTCTGGATTTGTCTTGTCTGCTTCTGGCTGTATGCCTTCGTGATTAACCATAACTATTTTTCTATCTACCTACGCACGCATCTTAGACTTTGTTAACGTAGGACATACACTATCTTGAGGGGTAAATGAAGTTAGGAGGTAGGGAGTAGGGAGGAACCACCGCATTGGCTCCCTATGCCCTATACTTCATGCCCATTTTCATACTTACGCCTGTACACATATCATATCTTTCAGTGGATGACATAATACACAGAAACGCTAAATATTTTGTATCTTCGGTTTCATTTTAAGAAGGAAGTCAGCAGTGCTACCAAACAAGCGCAACAACGCTAATCAAACACAACGTTGGACAATTCCTCAACTTCTTGGGCTGGTGAGGCGTAATCCGTTCCTGATTTCTCGCTGGGTTTTACGCTGGACTATGGTGGGGACTATTAGTGGTTTATTTGCTGGATTGTATTGGAATATCCTAGAACTAATAACCCATGGGCTCGAAAACTTTCAGGGTTTTAATATTGTCATAGTGATGACACTAGCCGGATTGGTGATTGGGCTTGTGATTCATTTTTTGGGAAATCCAGGTGAAATTGCTGTGATTGTCGATAACATCCATTTTCAGGGTGGACGTCTGGACACTCGCAAAAATCCCTCTATGATTCTTGCTTCTCTGGCCAGTATAGCGGCAGGCGGTAGCGCTGGACCAGAAGCACCTTTAGTCCAAGTCACAGGTTCTTTTGGCACCTGGGTTGCTGATCGTCTACAACTTCAGGGTGAGGATGTCAGATCTATGAGTCTAGCCGGTATGGCTGCTGGCTTTACTGCTTTGTTCGGTGCACCCCTTGGTGGTGCAATGTTCGCCTTAGAGATTTTGCATCATCAGCATGTTTTAGAGTACTATGAAGCCCTAATGCCAGCTATTGTTTCAAGTTGCGCTAGTTACCTAGTGTTTACGGCAATTACACACTTGGGAATTGCACCCACTTGGCATTTCCCCCAGTATCACCTACAGAATATTGATGATTTTGCCTTGGCTGTTGTCTTTGGGATTGTCGGGGCAGCAGCCGGATGGATTTTTATTGCTATTTTTCGTGGTTGTGATCACCTTGTTGAGAGAATTCCTGGACCGGTTTATCTAAAAACGACGCTAGCAGGATTAGGACTCGGGATAATAGCATTCCTGTTACCCCTAACCCGTTATTTTGGAGATGAGCAGTTAGATACGATTGTCAATCATAGCTTTCCTGCTATTTTTTTATTAACGCTTGCTCTTGGCAAAATAGCAGCTATTAGTGTTACGGTCACAGGTGGGTGGCGTGGTGGATTTATTATTCCTTTATTCTTTATTGGCGCTTGTGTTGGTAAACACATAACAACTTTGATTCCTGG